>DJXP01000008.1 GCA_002449785.1 Clostridiales bacterium UBA7001 | reverse complement strand
TGGCTGGGCTGGCTAGATTCGAACTAGCGCATGCCAGAGTCAAAGTCTGGTGCCTTACCGCTTGGCTACAGCCCAATATTTTTTAATTAATATTCACGAATTAGTTTGCTTACCTGCGACTCGCTATCGCTCCCTGCATACTGATGCTGTAACTCGCTAAAGCTCGAACAGCCTCAGCAGCTTGGCTACAGCCCAATATTAAATTTGAAATAATAAAATTAGTGGGGTGGAAGATGGGACTCGAACCCACGGTCTTCAGTGCCACAAACTGACGCGTTAACCAACTACGCTACATCCACCATTAATTAAATACAATAATAGCGTTTCTTTGTGAACGCTATTATATTTTAAAACAAAAAATTACTTTTGTCAATTGTTTTCGAGTAAAAAAATATAATATAGTATATATTTTTTATAATAAATTTGATATAATATTTATATTGTAAAAATGAATAATATATTTATATTTGAATATATAATAATACAAATAAAAATAATGCGAGGAGAAATAATGAGATTTAAAAAAATATTTGCTATAATATTACTTTTATTTTTTTTGATAAATGATTATACTCTTGCAACAGATGAGCAAGTATTATTAGATGACTATAGCTTTACAAATGAGAATAGTGAAGTAGAAAAATTAAATGAAGTACAAAATGAATTAGAAGAAAGTCAAGAAGAAAACCAGGAAGATAATAAAGGAATATACTCAGAATCAGCTATTTTAATAGAGGCAAAAACTGGAAAAGTTTTGTTTGAAAAAAATATGCATGACAGAAAATATCCAGCCAGTACTACTAAAATATTGACAGCTATTATTGCAATTGAAAAATGTGATTTATCTGAAAAAGCTATTGCAAGTGAAGGTGCTATATCTGCATTGAAAGATGGATATACTAAAGCTGATATTCAAGTTGGAGAGGCATTTACGATAGAAGAGCTTTTGAATGTTCTTATTTTGCAATCAGCAAATGAAGCAGCAAATATTATAGCAGAACATATTTCAGGAAGTACTTTAGAATTTGCTAAACTTATGAATGAAAAGGCAAAAGAAATAGGATGCAGTGATTCTAATTTTGTGAATCCAAATGGAATGCATGATGAAAACCATTATTCTTCTGCATATGATTTAGCTATGATTGCAAGATATGCAATGAAAAATAAAACATTTCGAGAATTAGTAGTAAAAAAAGAGTGTAGTCTTCCACATACTGAGTTTTGGGGAGATGAGCAAGTAGAAGAACATGGTGAAAGAAATTTTAAAAACACAAATCAGTTATTAAATCCTGAAAGTAAATACTATTATCCATACGCAAATGGAATTAAAGCAGGATTTACAACACCAGCTAAAAATTGTCTGGTTTCTAGTAGCAATAAAGATGGATTTGAAGTAATAACTGTTGTTTTACATGCTGAAACAACAGAAAATAATCTAAGTGCAAGATATGTAGATACTATTAATTTGTTTGAATATGCTTATAATAATTATAACATTGATGATATTTTAAAAGATTATGATGAAAATGACTTTATAGAAAGTAATGCTGAAACAATTGATACAAAAGATTATACAATTATAGAAGAAACTTCGCCAAATCAAGTTCTATTAAATGATGATGTTAAAACATTGAGTATTGAGCTAATAGAAATGATTGCAGGTGCTTTAATCTTAATTATAGTGATAATTATAGCCGTTTTTAGAAAAATAATAAATAAAAGAGATAACTAAATTAAAAGTTATCTCTTTTTAATTAGTATTCAACAATTTCAAATAGTGATGATAATCTATTGGCATTATCAAACATATTATTATATTGTATTGAGCGATATTTATCTATCAATTCTGAGTATTCTGTGTCTTCTGAAAAATCATGATATATTCCCGTTTTATCCATATAACCATTTCCAGTTATAACCGGAACTTCTTCTCGAAGCTCATCTAAAAACTGTAAATATGGTGTCTTTTTTAAGTCTGCAATATCTAAAACTAGTGAAGCTAAATAATTTGCACTTATATCTTTAATGTTTTGATATTCATTTTCATCTATGTCATAATTTGCCCAAATAATGAAAGGTGTAATATATTTTTTCTCTACAGCTTCTTTAGCTTCAGTGGTACCATAATTTGCTTCAAGTAAATAATTATAAAATTCATCTTCAACATATGGTTGGTGATCTCCAAAAAGAACTATAATTGTATGTTCTTCTTGATTTTTAAAGTAATTTATTAAATACTCTAATGCACTATCAGCAATTTTAATTAAAGATAAATATTGACTTAATTTTGGATATTCACCACCAAAAGCTACCACGGAATTTTGAAAATTTTCATCTGTATAACTTCCATGATTTTGCATTGTTAATGTAAAATTAAACATTTTTTCATTATCTTTTTTATTTTCATATAAATTAATAATGTTTTTGTAGGTACTTAAATCGCTTGGATATTCTCTAATATATTCGAGATTATCTAGTGTATAAATACTTAAGAATTTATCAAATCCTAGTCTAGGATATGCTAAGTTTCTATTATATCCTTGAGGATAATAACAGTGTATAGCAGTAGTACTATAGCCTTGTGATTTTAGAATAGTAGCTAATGAATAAGAATTTTTTAAAACATATTGCTGGTATGGAACAGTTCTTTTGGGAACAAATGCCATAGAATTTGATGTTAAAAATTCCCATTCACTATTTGGTGTAGTTGCTCCAAATACAGACATATGTAAATTACCTTTTATTGCATTTTCATTTAAAGAGTTGAAAAATGGTAAATATTCTGAATTAGTAGGAAAATTTCCTATAACTCTTAAGTCTGCAAAAGACTCATTCATAATAGCTATTATATTTGGCTTTTCAGGTGGTTTAATTTCTTCTTCAATTTCTGGATTTTCATTATTTATTTTTTCTTCATTATTTATTGGAACTTCAATTGTTTGAGCAAGTTCATAAATATATTCAAAATTATAATTGTCAGGCTTTGAAATAATTAAATTTTTAGATTGCTTAAATATGCTCGCAATTAAACCATTATTATGATATTCTTCTTTAGGATCCCAGTTTTCATCTAGTTTATATTTTGATATCATATCTGTAAAATAAAATGCTGTAAAAAAGTTTGCTATAAATATTAACAATAGTATTCTAAAGACTATATTAGTTTTTTTTATTTTATATTTTTGGAATTTGATTTGTGAAATTAATGTAAATCCAAAAATAAAAAAAATAATTCCCAAAAAAGCTTTTTTAGTTAATGTAAATTTAAATGTAGGCATAACAGATAAAGCAACATTTAACGAAAAAATATCCCATGGAACAAGAGGCGTTCCTCTAAATGCAGTAATAAAATGATTTATAATTCCTACAATAAAAGTAAGTATCATACTAATTAGTAAAGTTGGTTTTATTTTTCCAATTAAACAATAAATTGAAGCAATAATTATATATATTAAAATGAAATTTAATTTCATTCTTTCTTTTTCAAATATAAATTTTCCATCACAGAAAAATTGGCAATAAATATATATAATAATAGAAACAAATAGTAGAGATATTATTCTTAAAAATATTTGAAATAGAATATTTGAAATATCTTTTCTATTTAAATCTTTTACTTTATTAATAAAACTATTTTTTAGTTTATTTATTAAAATAAATAGTATATTTTTCATAAAAATCCTTCCGAACATTCATAGTATTAAGCTATAAAACATAATATAATATATCACAAATAAATTAAAAATGGAATAGCCAAACAAACATACTGTACACATAAAAAATTAAATAAAATATTATTTTTTGTCAAATAGAAATGGTGTGAATAAATTGTGTCGAAAAAGTGTCTTAATATGAGTTATTCACAAAGTTATCCACATTATCCACAGGATTTTGTGTATAATTTTTAGTTTTCATAAAAAATTTCATTTCAATAAATAATAAATATTGATAAAAAATATTAGTTATGATATTAATAGTGTTATAAATATTATTTAAAAGGATGATAAAAAAATGAATTATTACTTTGATTTAGATAATACAATTTATGAAACAGCTAAATTAACGGACTTAATGCTTTGCACAATAGCAAAAACAGTTTCTGAAAATTCTAGTTATGATTATGAAGATTTATTAAAATATGTGAAAGAAAATTTTAATTCAACTGTTGATAACATATTTAGTTTTTCAGCAAAAGTTGCCGGAAGATATGATGTTAATCCACAGATAACTTTAAGTGCTGTAAATAGCGTGATTGATAATGGTGAAAATATTGTTTTTGAAGATGCAAGAAGTTTTTTGGAAAAATTAAAAGAAAAAAATAATAAGGTATTTTTATTAACATATACTCACAAAGGAAATGAAAACTATCAAATGAAAAAAATAATGGGTGCAAATATTATAGACTATTTTGATGGAATAATTATAACAACAGAATATAAATTCAATTTAGATTTAAAGTATGAAGAAGGTATATTTTTTGATGATGATCCTAGAGACTTAAATGGATTATTTGAAAAAGATGCTTATAAGGTGATTAGAATAAGAAAAGAAAACAATAAAAGGTCTAAAATTGATATGGAAAATCCATTAATTAAAGAATATAGTTCTTTTGATGATATAAAAATATAAAATTGTATTTTTATTATTGACAGAATGATTAAACTGTTGTAAAATTATTTACATAATATAAATTGCGTTGAAAAAGAGGAAACATATATCCAATTAATTTTCAGTGAATTTGTGATAGTGTGAAACAAATAATTAATAATATGTTTTGGAGCTTTGGAGCAATATATTAATTAAGGTGGGTAAAAAATACCAAGTAGGGTGGAACCGCGTAAGTTTTAAGCTTGCGTCCCTAGCAAATTAAAATGCTAGAGATGTAGGCTTTTTTGTTTGCAATAGCTCTAGCAGAATATAGGGAGGTTTTATTATGGTTGAATCGATGGAAAAAATTGTAAATTTATGTAAGACTAGAGGATATATTTATCCTGGCTCTGAAATTTATGGTGGCTTAGCAAACACATGGGATTATGGACCACTTGGAGTTGAACTTAAAAATAATGTAAAAAAAGCATGGCTTAAAAAATTTGTTCAAGAAAGTAAGTATAATGTTGGATTAGATGCAGCAATACTTATGAATCCTGAAACTTGGGTTGCATCGGGACATGTTGGTGGATTTTCAGATCCACTTATAGACTGCAAAGAATGTAAAACAAGACATAGAGCAGATAAACTAATTGAAGAATGGGCGCATGATAATGGAAAAGATATGATTGCAGATGGTATGACAGATGAAGCAATGATTAATTTTATTAAAGATAATAATATAGTTTGTCCTAACTGTGGAAAACAAAATTTTACATCAATTAGAAAATTTAATTTAATGTTTAAAACATTCCAAGGTGTTACAGAAGATGCTAAAGCTGAAATATATTTAAGACCAGAAACAGCTCAAGGTATATTTGTTAACTTCAAAAATGTTCAAAGAACAACAAGAAGAAAGTTACCAATGGGTATTGCGCAAATAGGTAAATCATTCAGAAATGAAATTACACCAGG
>DJXP01000082.1 GCA_002449785.1 Clostridiales bacterium UBA7001 | reverse complement strand
TTCGAATCTAGCCAGCCCAGCCAAAAATAAAAAAGCATAGTGAATGAAATGAACTATGTTTTTTTATTTTACGTTTGTCTTGTTAGTAAGTAGAAATAACGGCTTGATGGCAACTTTAGTTGCCAAAAGCTGTGCGGCGCCCAAGCGTAGCGCGGAAGTACCCTTGGGGTATTCGAATCTAGCCAGCCCAGTCAAAATAAAAAAAGATATTAGTAAAACTAGTACCAATATCTTTAATCTATTACATACTACCTTTTTCAGCAGCCCATACTATAATTCTACCACTACTATCATCTGTACAAGTTTGAAGTGATATTTCTCTTCTTCCCGCAACATCTCTAGTCATATATTCTGCATCTGTTGGTGTTGTTTCATAAATATTATAAACTACATAAATTACTCTTTCACCTTTTTCATCTGTTATATATATTTCATCACCTTTAGTTAGTTTTTTATTATCTGAGAAGAATAAGCCATTTCTGTAGTTATGTCCATATATACATACATTACCTACCTCATTTAAATTTGCATTTTGTGGATAAGCAATTCCAACTGCAACTTCTAGACTTTTCTTTGTTACACTTTCAAGAACAGGATATTTAATTCCGGTTTTTGGAATTTCAATTACCCCTTTAACCTCATATCCTTCCATATAAACTTTTTCTGCTTCTTGAGCTGTTGTTTCTTGTTCAGTTGAATAAGATCCTAACTCTCCTAATAAATCTCTATCAACCAAATTTTGAGATTCATCATCTGTATTCATGCTAGAAGTATCTTTCTTTATTTCTTTAGTAGCATTTTCAAATTCGTCTATTGCAGTTAAAGCATTAGAATTAACATTTTTTGCATGAAGCATATCGTATGCAAAATATCCTAAAATACCTAATATAGCTACTATTAATATTACTAAAATCATTGTTAATACATTACTATATTTACCACCTAACATATTTTTATCTCCATTCTAATTTGAAAATTTCAAATTAATTATAACATATATTTTTTTAATTTCAAATACATATTTTAACATAATTTATATTACTAATATTTTAGTTTATTCTAAAATAGCTTTAATTCTCCTAACACCTGCTGATGATGCTTCTTCTTTTTTTATTTTAAAATGACCAAGTTCACTAGTATTTTTCACGTGAGGTCCTCCACAAAGTTCTTTTGAAACATCTCCTATTGTATAAACAGTTACTCTTTCTGGATATTTTTCAATAAACATGCATTCAGCACCACTTTTTATTGCTTCATCTTTAGACATTTCTATAAAAGAAACTTCTAAACCTTGCTCTATCCATTCATTAACTAAATCTTCAACTTGTTTCTTTTCTTCATCTGTCATTTTTGCACCATGTGAAAAGTCAAATCTCATTCTCTCTTCTGTAATGTTACTTCCTTTTTGATGTACATGATCTCCTAATACTCTTTTTAAAGCTGCATTTAATAGGTGTGTTGCTGTATGATATTTAGTTTCTTTCTCACCTGTTGATGCCAATCCACCTTTAAATTTTTGTTCTACACCTTTTCTAGATTTTTCTTGATGTTCTTTAAATAACTTTTGGAAATCAGACATATCTACTTCTAATCCTTGTTCTTTAGCAAGTTCTTCTGTCATCTCTGGTGGAAAACCATATGTTTCATATAAATTAAATACAGATTGAGTATCTATTACTTTATTTCCTGAATTTTTGGTTTTATTTGCAACTTTTTCGAATTCTTTTTCTCCATGTTCAAGAGTTTTTACAAATTTATTTTTTTCTTCTATAATAACATTTTTTATATATTCTCTGTTATTTACTAATTCAGGATATAGTTCTTTTATTGAATCTATTGATACATCTAAAAAAACATCAAGTTTGTTTAAATCAATTTGTAATTTATTTAAATGCCTTGTCATTCTACGAATAAGTCTTCTTAAAATATATCCTCTATCTACATTACTAGGTCTACCACCATCATTTACTATCATAATACTAGAACGTAAATGTTCAGCAACTATTCTTCTACTTTTAATATCATCTACTTTTTGAAGTTCAATCAATTTTTCCATTACTGGATAAAAAAGTTCTGTTTCAAAAGGAGTTTCTTTTCCTTCTAATAACATTGTCATTCTTTCTAATCCAAGTCCTGTATCAACATTTCTTTGGCTCAATTTTGAATATCCATTTTTATCTTTATAGAACTCCATAAAAACATTATTCCAGATTTCTACATATTTTCCACAATCACATGATGGTTGGCAATCTGGTGAGCATTTTTCTTTTCCAGTATCATAAAACATTTCTGTATCTGGTCCACATGGTCCTTCTTCACCTGCAATCCACCAGTTATCATCTTTACCATAAAAATAAATTCTTTCATCTGGTATTCCTGCTTTTTTCCATGCATTATATGCTTCATCATCTCTACTACAATCACTATCTCCTGCAAAACAAGTAACAGAAATTTTTTCAGCTGGAATTTCTAATTCTTTAGTTAAAAACTCATAACTCATTGCAATTGATTCTTCTTTAAAATAATCTCCTAAAGACCAATTTCCAAGCATTTCAAAATATGTCAAATGACGATTATCACCCACTTCATCAATATCTACTGTTCTAACACATTTTTGGTAATCTGCAAGCCTTGTTCCTGATGGATGTTTCTGACCCAAAAGATATGGTACTAATGGTTGCATACCAGCAGTATTAAATAAAACTGATGGATCATTCTCAGGAATTAATGGTGCTGAAGGAATAATACTATGCCCTTTTCTTTTAAAGTAATTTAAATATTTATTTCTAATCTCTAATGCATTCATTAAAAATACTCCTCTATAATATACAAAAATTCTTATTTATTATATTACATAAGTCTTTTCTTTTCAAGTATTTCAAAGGAATTTAATAAAAAAATGCCTAAGTAGTAACCTTTTACACAAATTACCTAATGTATTTTAGTTACCACTTAGGACTTACTTAAAACTTATAATCATTTAAATATTAGTCATTTCCATATAGACTTTTATATTCATTTATAACTTTTAATTGAATATCATTTACAAAATTAACTGTAGACTTTTCAAAATCCGGTATACTATAAAATGTATCTAATTCAGCATTTTGATTAGTATATAATGGTTGGCTAAGAATTACATTTTTACATTCTGTAGCTTTTTCAACATTTTTTTCTACTCCATCTCCCCAATAATATATTTTTCCTAAATAGTATGTAGAAAAAACATTATTAGCTTCTGATGATTTTTCAAAATAATACTTAGCTTTTCCATAATCAGTTGCAACACCTAAACCATTATAATACATTTTTCCTAAATAATAATTTGCTTTTTGTGATCCTCTTTCTGAAGCCACTTCTAAATAATATTTAGCCTTTCCGTAATTTGTTTCAACTCCATTACCTTCAAAATATATTTTTCCAACTTCAAAAATAGCGCCAACATCTCCAGAATTTGCTAAGTTTTCTAGTTCTTCTAAATTCAAATTATTATCCATTTTATTTTCCCCCTTAATCGGTTTTATTCCATCTTTATCTTTGTATATATTTTAACATTTTATTCCAATTTTTACTATAAATTTTATATTACATTAATAATACATTTTGAATACAAAAGTCTGTTTTTTTTAAAACAGACTTACACTTTTTATAGTATTCGATTATTATATTTCTAGGTGATTACCTAAAAATCCTGCAGCAGATTGGGCTACTTTATCTTCAACATCTCCTAGTTTTTTATTAGGCTCTTTAGAAAGCAATATTACACTTCCTAATGCATCTCCATCAGATATAATAGGATATATTACTTGTCCATTATATATTCTTTCTCTCCCCTCATTTTGGGTTATTGGTATTGCAATTTCATTATTTTCTTTACTCTTAAATACTTCTTTATTTTCTATAACTTCTTCTAGTTCTTTACTTAAATTTTTTTCTAAAAAATCTTTTTTAGAGCCACCTGAAACAGCAATTACCGTATCTTTATCTGTTATGCATGCAATATGCCCTGTAGTTTTTGCAATTGTATCAGCATATGTGCTGGCAAATTCTGTAAGTTCTCCTATTGGAGAATATTTTTTTAATATTATTTCACCTTCTTTATCTGTAAAAATTTCCAAAGGATCTCCTTCTTTAATTCTATGAACTCTTCTAATTTCTTTTGGGATAACAACTCTTCCCAAATCATCTATTCTTCTTACAACACCTGTTGCTTTCATAATTTCCTCCTTATTTTCATATTTTGTCTAAATTTCAAAAACGAATTTTCTATATTAATTTTATATTCTTATTATTACAAAAATTTGCAAAAATATACAAAAAAAAACTTTGAAAAATTTTCAAAGTTTTTTAATAATTTAAATTATAATATATCAACTTTTTTTCTCTTATATATATGTTTTTTGGGTAAATTAATATATAAATTTGTAATATTTTCCAAATCTTTTGCAAATTCTTTTAACATAACTATCTTTATACTCATATCTTTGCCTTCACAGTAATTATCAATTGCAACCTTTAACTCATTTATAAAAGATAATTCTGGCTCTAATACACGAGTATTTTTCTTAGCTCTATCTATTAACATTTCTTTTATTTTTACAATATCTTCATTACTACTGCATGTAATTCTTTGCACCATTTTGTTTATATCATAATAATTTAAAATAGGCTTATTCATCCAATCAGCAGTAAATTTTTCATAAAATGCTTCCATCTTCATAGGTATACATTTAAATAGTTCTTCAGCTTCTTTCTTAAACATTTTTACTTTTAGTTCTCTATTAATCTCGTGGAAATGAATTAGTATTTCATTCATTTCTTCACCAACATCGATACCAATTTTAGATAACTCTTCTTCTATGTTATTACAATATTCTGACTTACTTGATACTAAATCCATTCCTTTTATAAAAATATTTTTTATAGTTTGCATATCATAACTAATTAGTTTTTTCTTTGAAAAATAGCTAAAATAAGCAAATAATTTCACTATTTCTATTAGTTTTAAGTCACCATTCATAACATTTTTTATCACTTCATCAATAATAATTGGAAATTGGTCATCAGAAATTTTCCAGTATTCTTCTGTTAGAATTCTCTTATATCCTGGTAGTTTTTCTGTATCAATTGTTTGAATAATCATTTCCATATCTGTCTTAAATGCTTTCATATCAAAAATTCTAGTTCTTACATACATTTCAATAAATTTGAAAAATCTATATTCTGATTTAAAATTGAAGTAATAATTATTATCAAATTCTTTTATATAAAATTGTCTATTATCCATTAATACTCTTGAAGATACTAAAATAGATTTATATTCTTCGTTTGAGTTAATATTTATAAATTTATCTTTTGTTATTTTTCCTGCTTTGATTTCAAATGATACAGCAATTGTAAATATAAGCATAGTTTGTAAAACTCTCAAATTTGTATTAGGATAAAACTTACTAACATTTTCAAATATTTTTTGAAAATCATTTAATGCATGTTTTAGAATTCTTAAATTCCTTGTTCCGGATTTTATAAATGTATTTGTAATTAGATTAGTATGTTCTCTTAAAAATCTTATTAATTCTGGATTTGATTCATATCTCATAAGGAGTCCATTAATAATATAACTAAATTGTGGAGCATATTCAAATGTTTCACCTATTAGTTTTTCTTTTATTCTTTCATAATCATTTGCTTTATCAAAAATATATTCAATCTTTTCACCAATTTTCTCTACCATTGGTTTATCAGCTTTTAAAAGACTTCCTTCTTTATCTAAAAGATATGTTGCAATAAATGTCTTAAATTCCAAGTTAGAGCTCTTTAATTTGGTTGCAAGCTCTTTTTCATTACATATAATTATAGTTTTAATATGGTCATGTTCAACGAAATTATTTATATATCCTAAAATATCTATTACATCAACATTAGCTCTCTCTAAATCATCAAAACATAAAACTTTATCATCTGTAGAAAAGAATTGCGAATAATCTATTTTATCATTGTTTTGCTTAGCTCCAAAAAAATGTGCCATGTCAAGCCCTGTTTTAGCATATTCTGGAATATTAGTTTTATCATGTGAACTCATATATTTCTTTACACTTTTATCCATAGCTTGTGTGGTTTCTATAAATATTTTTTTACTTATATCTTCTAAATTAGAAATTCCATATAAAGACATATATATAGTTGTATATTTTTTTCCATTAAATGATAAAGTATCTATTTTATTTCTAATTTTATTATTCCAAAAATAAGTTTTTCCACTTCCCCACTCACCATTTATCATAATAGCATAATCTGTATAATCTGCTCTAACATAATCTAATATGCTTTCAACTAAATCTTCCATTTTTATTCCTTTCTTTTTAATTATTTACATATGTTAAACTTTACCAATTTTAATCTTTTGCTAATACTATAACTAATATGTTATTTACACCCGCATTTTTTAGAATTTTTGCAATCTCATTTACAGTACTACCAGTTGTACATATATCATCAAAAATTATAACTTTTTTTCCATATAATTCGTTTTTGTTATTTACTAAAAAGGCATTCTTTATATTTTCTTTTCTTCCATTATAATCTAATGTACTTTGAACTTTCGTATTTCTTATTTTTGAAATGTAATTTTTACCATTAGTAATTGATAATTTTTTACATAAAATATCAGTAATTAATTCTGTTTGATTATAGCCTCTTATGAGTTTTTTACTATTCTCCATAGGCACTGGAATTATTATATCATAAAATGAAAAAAATCTATAAACATTTTTACAATTTAATAACATTTTTGCAAAAAAGTTACAATAATATGCTTTACTATTAAATTTATAATTTAATATGATTTTTCTGACCAGTCCTTTGTATTCATATAAATACAGCATTTTATCAAAATATATTTCATTGTTTTTAAAAATTCTTTTGATTTCTTTATTATTTCCGAATGTAATTTATTTTCTCATATTTTTTTAATCTTCCATAACATTTATTACATATAAAATTCATATTGATTTTTCCACATAATATACAAGTTGGTGGAAAAATTAGTTCTTTAAATTTCCTCTCCTTTTCATTAATAAAAAAAGAGACAAAATCAAGCATAATTGCTCCTTTCTGCCCCTAATTTTTATACTTAGCAAACAATAACCTATGTCCCGCTGTCTACCAAGGAGTGTCCCTAAAGTCCAGATTTTTGGACTTTAAGGAACGTCCCTTAGTCCACTCAATCTTTCTTCAACATTCTTAAGCATATTTTTATAATTTTCTAATTTTTCTTTTTCTTCATTTACTTTTTTCTCTGGTGCTTTATTTATAAATCCAGGATTAGAAAGCATCTTTTCTCCTCTTAAAACTTCTGCTTCTAATCTCTTCTTTTCTCCTTCTAATCTTTCAATTTCTTCTTTGATATCCACTAATTCTTCAAATGGAATAAATATCTTTAAGTCGTCAATAACTATTGAAACTGCATTTTGAGGTATTTGACTTTCATCTTTAACAAAAGATATTTCATTTGCAAAGCCAAGTTTTAATAAAAATTCTTCAGACTCTTTAATCTCATCATCAAATTCACTTGAAACTATTATAAGCTTAGATTTTTTTGATGGATGAACATTCATCTTACTTCTGATATTTCTTATTTCAACAATTAGTTTCTTAATTTTCTCTATAGCTAATTCTTCTCTATCAAATACAGTTTTTTCTCTAATGTCTGGCCATTTTGCAACAATTAAATCTTTTAAGCCAAATGTTATTAAATCATTATATATTTCTGTTGTAATAAAAGGCATAAATGGATGTAATAGTTTTAAAGAAGATGCTAAAATATGATTTAATACATCAGTTACTGGAACTCTTACAGCTTCATCATCACTATAAATTCTAGGTTTAACCATTTCAATATACCAGTCACAAAATTCATTCCAAATAAAATTATATATTTTATCTATTGCTATACCTAAATCATAATTGTCTATATTTCTAGTTACATCTATAACTAATTTATCAAATTTATTTAAAATCCATTTATCTTCTAATCTAAAACAATCTGGATTATATTTCTTATTTTTTTCGAAAGCTTCATAGCAAAACTCTCTAACTTTTTCTTCATTTGCTGAATTGTTAATCACAAATTTTGCAGCATTCCAAATTTTATTAGCAAAATTTGAGGCTTGTTCTAGCTTTTCTGGCATAAATCTTATATCATTTCCCATTGTTGTTCCAGATAAAAGTGAAAATCTTAAACTATCTGCTCCATATTTGTCTATTATTTCTAATGGATCTATACCGTTTCCAAGTGTTTTAGACATTTTTCTTCCTTGGCTATCTCTTACTATTCCATGAATTAAGCAATCTTTAAATGGTGCTTTATCTGTAAGTTCCAATCCTTGGCTCATCATTCTTGAAACCCAAAATGTTATAATATCAAATCCTGTAACTAATGTTTGTGTTGGATAGAAATCCTTATAATCCTCAGATTCAGTATTTGGCCATCCAAGAGTAGAAAATGGCCATAAAGCTGAACTAAACCATGTATCTAATGTATCTGGATCTTGAGTAAGCTCAGCACATCCACATTTTTCACATTTTTCTGGCATAGTTTTCGCTACATTTATATGCCCACATTTTTCACATGTATAAGCTGGTATTCTATGTCCCCACCATAATTGCCTTGAAATGCACCAATCTCTAATATTATCAAGCCAATTAAAATATTGTTTTTCATATCTTTTAGGAACAAATCTCATTTCGCCGGCTCGTACACTATCTGCTGCTCTTTTTCCTAAATCTTTCATAGATACAAACCATTGCTCAGATATTTTAGGTTCTATTGTATTTTTACATCTTTCACACTTTGCCACATTATGTGTATATTCTTCTTCTTTAACTAATGCCCCAAGCTCTTTTAATTTTTCTACGATTTTTGCTCTAGCTTCTAGTAAATCCATTCCTTTATATTCTGGAACTAAATCACCCATTTTAAAGTCTTCATCAAATACTTCAATTATATCTAAGTTGTGACGAAGACCTGCTTCATAATCATTCATATCATGTGCAGGTGTTATTTTAACACATCCTGTTCCAAATTCCATTTCAACAAATTCATCTGCAATAATTGGAATTTCCTTATTCATAATTGGAAGTATACATGTTTTTCCAACTAAATCTTTATATCTTTCATCATTAGGATGTACTGCAACAGCAGTATCTCCTAGCATTGTTTCAGGTCTAGTTGTGGCAACTTCTATATATTCATTTTCAGAATCTGTAATCTTATATCTAATATGCCATAAGTGTGAAGCTTCTTCATGATATTCTACTTCAGCATCAGAAATGGAAGTTTTACAGCTTGTACACCAATTAACCATTCTTTTGCCTTTATATATTAAACCTTTATTATATAATTTAACAAATTGTTCAAGAACCGCTTCACTCATGCCTTCATCTAATGTAAATCTATTTCTATCCCAATCACATGAACATCCTAGTTTCCTTTGCTGTTTTTGAATTATTCCGCCATATTCTTTGGTCCAATTCCAAGCTTCCTCAAGAAATTTCTCTCTTCCTAAATCCTTTTTAGATTTTCCTTCTTTTGCAAGCTTTTGAACAACTTTCATTTCTGTAGAAATTGATGCATGATCTGTTCCAGGAAGCCATAAAGTTCTATATCCCCTCATCCTTTTATATCTAATTAAGATATCTTGAAGAGTATCATCTAATGCATGCCCCATATGAAGCTTTCCAGTTACATTTGGTGGTGGCATCATTATGCAATATGTTTCTTTTGTTTTGTCATTTGATGGTTTAAAATAACCATTTTTCTCCCAATCTTCGTAAATCCTATCTTCGAAGTCTTTTGGATTAAATTTTTCATTCATATTTTTCTCCTTCCTGTCCCTTGGGGACGTTAATGAACATTTTTTTCTTTTGGAATACCACATCTATAATTATAAGAACAAAAAAATCGCCCTAGAATAAGGGCGATTTTTATACGCGGTACCACCTTAATTTATTTATTATAATTTAAATAAACATCTCTTATAAGTTTTTAACGTTACTTAAACGAATATATCTACTAAAAATCTTTTTCAATATATCAACTCCAAAGCTACCTTCAGTTTATCTTTCTATAAGAAGCTCTCAGCAGGTTACTTCTTTTCTCTTTCTAGTAGTTTTAAACTTACTCCTCTTTTTCATAGTTTTTAATTATTAATTAATATATTAACATAATTTAATTAATAAATCAAGCACTAATTTTTATCTTTCAATTGTTATTTTATCAAGCAGACCTTTAGTTGTATATTCAAATGAAACATTATAAGAGTGTTTATTTTCAAGAGAATTTCTAATTTCAGATATTTTATTAATATACTCTTGAACTGACTCATTATTATTTTTTTCAGGTGCAGCTACATTAACAATATAAGATTCTTGCTCTTCTTCACTGTTACCATTAAGTTCTATCATTTCTATTTGTACTTCTGGAATTTTATCTGGTTCTTTATTATATGTATTTGCATTTGCGATTAATATTCCTAATAGTGATTTTAATTTTGCTCCAGTTTGAGAACCTCCATATAAAGTAAACTGTGAATTAAATGCTTCTATTTCTTGAGTATTCATACTATTTATAGAATCTGTTATAACACTTTGAGATGATGTATAAGTATACATTCCAATTGAAAAAATTAAAATTGGTACAAATACAAGTACTGCTAATGATGGATTTTTCATATTTCTATTTCTCCTTTTATTTTATATTTTTATAATTAAATTATTCTTCATTATCAATTTCAGCAACATTATTTATGTTTTCACATATTCTTTCTAATATATGTGTTGGATAATAAATCATATTATAATAGTTTCTAATTACATCTCTATCTAAATCATTTTTCAAAATAGGCGGTTCAAACATTTGTCCACATTTATATCTAAAAAACAATTTATTTTCATCAATTTTTATTTCTATCGGAATTTTTGTACTTCTTTTTATAGTATTAATCTCTTCTATTAAATCTGGTGTAAATATGCGCATAGCCATCATTTTATCTTTTGTTATTAAGTCATAGTCTTCCTCAAATTCACCAGACTCAACTTCTATTCTATCTTTATTATATTTATTCATTACAGAATTTAATGTTATTTGAATATCTGACAAAAGATTTTTCTCAAGCCATACTATTCCATACATTCCACTAAATGTTTTCTTTCTTTCTTCCGTCCTTGAGCCATTACTGTCTTTATATTCTCTAATTTTATAAGTTGTTATTTCGGCAAATTCAAATCTATCTCCAGTTTTTAGTTTTCCGTATATTCTATCTTCTGATTTATATTCATCAAATGCACCATCGAAATTTGAAATTTTATACTCTATTAACGGTATTCCTTCATTATAATAACTAAAACCGTTATTATAACTTTTCACTAGAGTTTCTATTACAATTTGCTTATACATTTTTTTATAACTAGTTCTTGATGTAATAAAAAGAATAATCATAACAATAATCGCTATAGATATTGAAATTGTAACTTCTGCTTTAAAATCTACTAAAAAATACACAATTAAATTTATAACTATTAACACACCAAAAACTATCAAAAGAAATTTTCTATTTTTTTGTTTTGCTGTTTCTAAACTACTTTTTGTCTCTCTAAAAACATTATCGTATATCTCATCAAATCCTTTATTCATTTGTATCTTTCTTCCTTTTCAATAATTTAAAACTATTCTATTTTTATGTTTTCACGTTTATACTCTTGTATTTCGAATAATTCTTCAGGTTTAAATCTAAATATTTTTGCTATAATAATGCTTGGAAAGACTTCAATCTCAGAATTATAAAGTGTTACATCACCATTATAAATTCTTCGTACTGCTTGAAGCTCGCTTTCAATTTTAATTAAGCTCTTTTGCAAATTTACAAACTGCTCTACTGCCTTTAGATTAGGATTATTCTCATTTACTACTAACAAATTTATTATTTGGTCATTTAATTCTTTGCCCAAACTCAAATCCTTACTTTTCGCATACATAGCACGTTTTTCCGAAATCTCAACTAAAACTTTTTCTTCATACTTTGTATATGCTTTTGTACACTCTACTAAATTTGGAATCAAATCAAATCTTTTACTTAAATATACATCAATAGATGATTTAGATTGTTTCACCTTATTTTTTAATTTAGTGAGTTTATTATATTCAAATATTATATAAATAGCTAGCAAACTTATAACTATAGCAATAATAATTTTTATTTCCATTTTATTCTCCATTTTTTTCATATAACTAATTCATTTGAACTGTTCCAATTATATCAGATAAATTATCTATATTATGTTTCTTCATATAGTTTTCTATTCCTTCAATTGTTTTAATGCTTGTTTCAGGATCCATAAAATTACCTGCTCCAATAGAAATAGCTGTAGCACCTGCAAGCATATATTCAATTGCATCATCACCGCACATTATTCCTCCCATTCCTAAAATAGGAATTTTAACTGCATTTGCCATCTGATAAACCATTCTAACACCAACTGAACGAATTCCAGGTCCAGAATAACCACCAGTATTATTAGCAAGAACAGGTTTTCTTTTATCTATATCTATTTTCATTCCAAGAAGAGTATTTATTCCTGAAACGCCATCTGCTCCAGCATCTTCGGCTCCTTTAGCTGGAAGTGTAATATCAGTAACATTTGGAGTTAGTTTTACAATTAAAGGCTTGTCCGTCAAAACTTTTTTTACTTGAGATGTCACCTCTTTAACACCTTCATAAGTTGTTCCAAAGGCTAGACATCCAGCCTTAACATTAGGACAAGACAAATTAAGCTCAACCCCATCAATATCTAATTTATTTAGAATTCTACATAATTCGACGTAATCCTCAATTGTACTCCCACATGCATTTACTATTATTTTAGTATTAAACTTTCTAAGCCATGGAAGGTCATACTCTGCAAAATATTCAACTCCTGGATTTTGAAGTCCTATACTATTTAACATTCCACCTGGAACTTCAACTACTCTTGGTGGTGGATTTCCTTTTCTAGGTTTTAGTGAAGTACCTTTTGTAATAATACCACCTAATTTATTTAAATCTATATATTCTGAATATTCTCTACCATATCCAAATGTTCCAGATGCGACTGTTACAGGGTTTTTCATTTTAATTCCACAAAAATTTATTTCTGTATTCATAAAATACCTCTCTTATTTCTTTATTTTTATAATTAAATTTCTACATTTTTGCTATCAAAAACTGGTCCTTCTTTACAAACATGTCCATATCTTTCTTCTTTTCCAGATATAACTTTTACAGCACATCCTAGACATGCACCAATTCCACATCCCATATTTTCTTCTAAAGAAATCTGACATGGTATATTTTCTTTATTAGCAAATTCTCTAACTGCTTTAAGCATTGGAAGTGGACCACAAGCAAATATTTTATCTACCATATGTTCTTTTATATCTTGCTTCATAAAATCTATTGCAAATCCTTTTTCTTTATATGAACCATCATCTGTTGTAACAACTAATTTATTTAAACCAATTGCTTCAAACTCTTTTTCACATGTAACTAAGCCTTTGTTTCTAAATCCAAGATAAACATTAATACTTGTTTTATCTTTTAATTCTTTAGTAAGCTCATAAAGTGGAAAAACTCCTATTCCTCCACCAATAATTGCAACACTTTTATATTTAGTATCAACATCAAAAGTTCCAAAACCAAGTGGTCCCATAATGTCAATTTTATCCCCAACCTCAAACTCACTTAAAAGAGTAGTTCCTCTTCTTTTAACTTGAAAAATAAATTCAACAATTCCTTCATCTTTTCTTATATTAAAAATACTAATTGGCCTTCTTAAAAATGGTTCTGCATATTTAGAAACTTTTATTTCCAAAAACTGACCAGCTTTTGCAGAATCCGCAATTTCTGGAGCTTTTACAGAAAACTTAAAAATACCATCAGCTATTTCTTCTTTTTTTAATAATTCACAAATAACTTTTTTTCCCATATTTCTTACCTTTCTATTATTATAA
>DJXP01000041.1 GCA_002449785.1 Clostridiales bacterium UBA7001 | reverse complement strand
TATTTAACTCAAAAGATGACAATTTATTATTATCACTTCCAATAAAAAAATCTACAGTTTTATTTATAAGAATATTTAAGTTTTATGTTTTTGAAGTTTTATATAATTCGATGTTCCTAATGCCAGCAATGGTAGTATATGCATATTATGTTGATGTAAGTATCTCATACTATATAGTATCAGTTAGCGCATTACTTTTACTTCCAATAATTCCTATAATTATTTCATGTATTATAGGTGGAATTATAAATTCTTCAGCTTCTAAGTTTAAACATAAGAATTTTGCTCAAACTATTATTACTATATTGTTATTAGTTTTTATATTCTATGGTTCATATAATTTAGAAAGTGCAATCAAAAACTTAGCACAAAATGCAAGTTTAGTAAATAGTGTAATTACAAAAATCTATTATCCGGTAAAATTATATATTAAACTTGTTACTAATTTTAAAATAGTAGATTTTATACAGTTTATTTTAATAAATATTTTAATTTTTGTTATATCAGTTTCAATATTTAGTAAGATCTATTTTAAAATAAATTCAAGTACTAAAGCAGTAAAGTTAAGTAAAAAAAATAAAAATAGTAAATATAAAATTAAAACAAGTTTACCTATTAAATCACTAATAAAAAAAGAATTAAATAGATTTGCTAATACTCCTGTTTTTGTTATAAATACAGCAATGGGATTGGCTATATTTTTGATTGGTTGTATATTAATTAGTATAAAATTTGATAGTTTAATAAACACTATATCAGAAGATATTCCAATTTCAGTAGAACAAATTAAATCATATATTCCAGTTATTTTATTTGGATTTGTTTGCTTTTCATCACTAATGTCTTCAATTACAAGTTCAATGATTTCATTAGAAGGGAAGTCATTTAGTATACTAAAAAGCTTACCAGTATCTTCATTTAAAATAATTATTTCTAAAGTTTTAACAGCAGTTATTATTATGGTTCCAGTTTTAGTAGTGGGAGATATAATAATGTTTGTTAGATTTAGCTTTAATATAATAGAAGTATTAATGATTTTAATTTCATCTATTATATTACCATTGGTTTCTGAAACTATTGGAATAATTGTAAATTTAAAATATCCAAAAATGGATGCAGAAAATGATACAGAAGTTGTAAAACAAAGTATGAGTTCAGCAATTGCAGTATTTACGGGAATGTTATTAACTGGAATAACAATTCTTTTAATTGTTAAAGGTATAGAACATAATATTAATTTAGACATAATAATAGCATTAGTGCTTGGTATTTATACACTCTTATGCATGAATTTACTTATATATTTAAACAAAGTTAGTACTAAGGAATTTAATAAAATTAATGTATAGAATAAAAGAGACCATTTCTGCAAATGGTCTCTTTATAAATAAATTTATTTTACTGCTTCTTTAATTACTTTTTCTAAATCTGATGTACAATGACTACATTTTGTAGCTTTATAAGGTATTTCAGATAAACAGAATGGACAAAGTTTTGTTTCTGGTTCAACTTCAATTTCTTTTCCATCTTTTCCTTTTTTAATAATTTTAGCAGCTGATTTTTCTAATAATTCTTTGCTTTTTTTATCTGCTGTGTTAACAGCTTTAACCATCAAAAATAGAATAAATGCTACTATTAAGAAATTAATAACAGCTGTTAGGAAAGCACCATAGTTTAATGCTTGTCCAGAATTTCCTAGTGGAATAGTTCCTTGAACTTCAGCACCACCAATTAAAGATAGTAATGGTTGGATAAATGAAGATGTTAATGCATTAACGATATCTGCAAAAGCACCACCGATGATAACACCGACAGCTAAATCCATAACATTACCTTTTGAAATAAAATCTTTGAATTCCTTAAACATAAAAAACCTCCTATATATTTTTATTTTATTAATAATAACTATTATTAAAAACTGCATAAATATTGAAATTCACACTAATAATATATAACAAATGTCGCATTATGTCAAATGTTGTGCTTACAAATTGTTAATTATATTCAAAAAGGTTAACATAAATGTTGCATACAAAATGTTTTTATGTTATAATTTTAAAAGTTTTATAATTATTGATTAAAGTTGAAAGATGATGATGAATGAGTAATTTAGAAAAATATGCAGATAGTATAATCGCGAAAATACAAGAATATGGTGACTTATCTGAAGATGAAATAGTAAGATTTATATATCTTTCTTTAGGAAAAAAGATTGTATTTGATACAGATTGGTTATTTGGTACAGGTGATGATGATTTTGGAGAAATTTATTATAATAGTGGAACTGAAGAGAAAGCAAATAATTTTATAAATGAAGATAAGTGGTCTATTATTTGTAAAGATATGGCATTTATACTTTCATATATAGGAAAAAAGGCGGGAGTAAATATAGAAATTGAAAGCCCATGTCCTAGCAGAGTAAATCGTTTTCCACATGTATATAATAAAGTTACAAGGAAAGATGGAAAGGAATACTATATAGATTTATTTGGAGATTTAAGTAATATACATATGAATTCAAGAACTGATTTTTTTGGTTCAAGAATAGACTTTAAAGGTAATTTATTTAGTAGAGATGAATTAGAAAAAATGGATATGAAGTTAGGTTATATTACTAAAGATAGATATTATTCTGATGACTATTTTGACTTATTAAAATATCATATTTCATTATTTGAATCATTTTCAGATAAAATGAAGTTTTTATTAGAAAATAATTCACCATATATAGACTCTAATAGTGGATATAGTGAACGTAAAAGATATATTTTTAATGCTTTTAATATGGTTATAGGAATGGGAGATATGCATAATTGGGAGTGGATGGACAGTTATTCATTTCAAGGCACTAAATTAATTCCAAAAGAAATCATTTTTGTAAAAGAGAATAATGACATTACTTTTTTTGAATATTCCGAAAACGATAATAATTATAAACAAATAGATAAAGATGAATTAGCTAAAAAAATGGCAAATGGATTATATATTCCAGATAAATATAAATTTTCTAAAGATTATCCATGGTATTCAGATTTGAAAAAGAAAGCAGATTATTATAGAAGACAGAGAAGAGTTGAAGATGCTCCTGATTTTGAATAAAATAATAATATATATAATTAATAGTTTTGAGGTGGAATAATGTATTTAAAAGAATGTAGTTCATATATTACAGGACTTACACATATGGCTTCATATTGTTCTAAACAAATTGGGCCTTCTTTTGTTATAGCTGATTGCTTTGGAAAAAATAATTACATAAAAGAATTTGCAAATATATATGATATTTCTGAAAATTCTATAGAACTTAATATTTCAGAATTTACATTAGAAGAATTATTAAAAGCATGGTTTGGAGAAGAAAGTATTGTAGAAGGGTTAATATATTGGATTAAATTTGAGGCAGGTAATCCAAAAAAAGTATTAGAAATTAGTAAAGAGTCTTTAAACCTACTAGATGAAGGAAAAGCATCTTTTTATACATTAGAAGATATGTATTTTGTTGAGTTTGAAAAAATGGTAATATGCTTTATGATAGGTAATAATGAATAAATATATTATGGAATAATTGTTTATATTATAATATATAAGAATATATAAGAATTTAAGGAGGTTTTTTTATGAAGAAAGTAGCTGTAATGTTAGCAGATGGATTTGAAGAAATTGAGGCATTAACTGTTGTTGATGTTTTAAGAAGAGCAAAAGTTGAATGCGACATGGTAAGCATAGAAAATATCAGTGTTAAAGGGGCACATAATATTAAGATAACCGCAGATAAAACAATAAGTAAAGATTTAGAAGATTATGATATGATAGTTTGCCCAGGTGGACTACCAGGTGCTGAATATTTATCTCAAAATGAAATTTTAATAGATACAATTAGAAAATTTGATAAAATGGAAAATAAATTTATTGCAGCAATTTGTGCTGCTCCAGCTCTAGTTTTAACATCTGCAGGAATTGAAAAAGATAAAGTTATTACATCATATCCAGGTGAAGAATTTGAAAACATGCTTGAAGATGCAAACTATACAGATGAATTAGTTGTAGTAAATGGAAATTTAATAACAAGTAGAGGACCTGCTACTGCATTATTATTCGCATATAAAATTCTAGATGTTTTGGGAATAAATAGTGATGCATTAAAAGATGGAATGCTTTGGAATTTAGTCGAAAACGAAAACTAGATATTAACTGTTACTATTTACAATTATCTAAATCTTATATAAGCTAAGTATTATTAAATTTTTTCAAAAAATGCTAGTTCAAGCTAATTT
>DJXP01000020.1 GCA_002449785.1 Clostridiales bacterium UBA7001 | reverse complement strand
TATATTTTTCTTTTACATACTGAATAGCATTTTCCAATTCTTTTTTATATATTTTTTCATTATTAGTATAACTTATAGCTGTATTATATAGTTCTTCTTTAGATACATATCTTGATTTGTCATTACCACTTGTAAATATAAATGTTGATTTGCTATCTTTTAATAATATTTTTAAAACCGTTTTATAATCTTTAGTTTTTAAAATAGAAACAAGATATACTTTTTCTTTATTATTATAATACATATCAATTGTTTCTATAAGATTCTGAATAGCTGGTTCATTATGAGCACCATCAAAAATCATTAGTGGATTATCATTAATAATTTCAAATCTACCTTTATGAATAACGGTCTTTAGACCGATTCTTATAGATTCTTCAGAAATAGTATACATTTTATTTCTTAGTACTTCTATACATTCAATAACAATACCAGAATTTATTAATTGTTTTTTCCCTTTTAAATTAATAACAATATCTTTATATTTTTTATAATCAAATTTTTGAAATTTTTCATCAAATGAATAATTACAAAAATAATTTCCTGAAACAAGGTGTAACTTATTATTTTTATCTTTGCAAATATTTTTAATAATTTTATTTACTTCTTTATTATCTGATAATGCAAAAATTGTCTCTGAATTTTGTTTAATAATACCAGCTTTTTGTTTAGCAATTTCAAATAATGAATTTCCTAATATATTCATATGGTCATATCCTATGCTAGTAATAATAGATACTAATGGATTTACTATATTTGTACAATCATATAATCCACCGAGTCCAACTTCTAATATAGCCAAATCGCAATTACTTTCATAAAAATATAAAATAGCCATTGTTGTTTCAAGCTCAAATAAAGTTATTTTAGTTTCATTAATACTATTATATTTTTCAATTTTAGGCTCAATCCTATTTATTAACTCTTCTATTTTTTTATTTGATATAGGTTTATTTTGTATACAGATTCTTTCATTATATTTTAATAAATGTGGACTCATAAACTTACCTACTTTATAACCCGCATTAATTAATATATTTGATAACATTTCAGTACAACTACCTTTACCATTTGTTCCAGCAATATGAATAACTTTTAATTTTTTTTCTGGATGTCCAAATTCTTCCATAAAATAATTCATTGCCTTTAATGATGGATTATCAGTTGAATTAGTAAATTTTGATAAATATTCTTCTATATTCATTTTTACCTCACTATAATAAATATTTTTTTACATATGGTCTTGAAAATTTTTCTAATAAATAAATTGTTATTATTTGTATTGGAAACATTATTATTTGTGAAATTATCCTACTTGAAATAATAGCTATATATGCTTTTCCATATAAAATATGTAACCATAATGATGTTAAAAAAATATTAATTAGAAATAAATGTATTATACTACTAATTACTAAACAAATTAAAAATTTTTTGGGGCTCATTTCATTTCCATTATTATATAAAAATAAACCATATATTAATCCTGTAATAGCGCTACTAATTGTAAAACCGGGAAAATATGGGCCAAAAGGAAATATAATTGCTCCCAATAGGTCACCAAGTAAAGCTATTATAGTACTATATTTTGGACCAAGAAGCACAGCTGACATAA
Source organism: Clostridiales bacterium UBA7001 (assembly GCA_002449785.1). GTDB lineage: Bacteria > Bacillota > Clostridia > TANB77 > CAG-508 > Scatovivens. Next base: position 2,166 of record DJXP01000020.1, on the reverse strand, counting down.
TTATAGGAATAAATGTAAGACTTATAACTAATAATTCTGTTTTTATTGAAATAAATCTGTTAAATATTATAAATACAGCAAGAAACATTGAAGATAAAATTATTTTTTTAATTTTAGACATGAAAAAATCTCCTTTCTTTTAGAGTTTTTTCACACTACAAAGAAAGAAGAAATATAATTCTTCTATATTATAATCTTTGATAGCGGAATGCGAAAATAGATAAGCGATTTATATCTTGCCTTAATAGCAACTTCCCGTCTATTAAGTCTTAACTATCTATTTTCTACTCTATTTAATTCATTATAATACAACATTTTATTTAATTTATCAATATTTTTTTCATTTCTTCATGTCGTTTAACTTTTTTTGTTGTTGTTTTAATTAATTCTTCATCTGTCAAAATCATATTTTGAATATGTTTATATCTAGGAAATGTTGTATTTATATTTTTAATTTGTTCCCAAATAATTTTATATATATCATCTTTTGAAATATTTGAAAACTTTTCTTTTACCACTTCTTTATCATAAACAACTTTTACAGATAATTTTATGCTATTTGCATCATCTTTATCTGGTAGTCCAAAAACCATACATTCACTTACAAGTTCTAATTCATTAATTAAACTTTCAAGTTCTTCTGGAAATACTTTTTTTCCATTTTTTAATACAATCATAGATTTGCTTCTACCAGTAATAGTTATATAACCATCTCTATCAATATATCCTAAATCTCCTGTATAAAACCATCCATCTTTTAAAACTGCATTTGTTTCTTCAGGCATCTCATAATAACCTAGCATTACATTTGGACCTTTAACTTTTATTTCACCAATTCCAAGTTCATCTTTATTGTCTATTTCAATAGTATCACCTATCATTGGAAGTCCAACTGTACCAGCTTTCATATGTAATTTATCTTCAGCAGCAATAACTGGTCCTGTCTCTGTTAGTCCATATCCTTGAAGAGTTAATATTCCTAAATCATTAAATCCTTTTGCAATAACACTATTGGCTGGAGCACCACCTGAAACAACAAAACGAAGTTCTCCACCTAATGCATCTATAATTGGTTTAAATAGTTTTCTTCTAATATCTATATGTAACTTCAATAAAATATTACTAATTTTTGTAGCAATTTTAATCGCTTTTGTTTTTCCCTGCTTATCAATCTCTTTCATAACAGTTCTATACATACTTTCAATTAAAATAGGAACTCCGACAAAAACTGATACCTTATATTCACACAAATTTTGCTTTATATATCTTAAACCATCTGGAAATACGTTTTTTACACCACATGCTATTGTCCAAATAATACAAGTTGAACCAAAAATATGATGAAATGGTAAAAAGGCAATATTTGTATCTTTTGGCCCTACTTCTTCTATGCATTGAAGTCCATATACATTTGATGCAATACTTCTTTGTGAAAGCATTACAGCTTTAGATTTAGAAGTAGTACCTGATGTAAATAATAAAATACTCATAGAATTACTATCTACTTCAAAACTTGTATATTTACTATTTCCATCTTTAATTTTTTCTTTACCTTTATCTGCTAAATCTCGAATATACTTATATCCTTCAATATTGTCCATACAAATATATTCTTGAATATTCGTTGTATTTTTTTCTTTTATCTGTTCAACAAAATCTAATAGTTTAGGGTCAAAAACTATACAATCTACTTTACTTCTAATTAATGAACTTTCTAGCTCATCTAATTGTAAATCTTTATCAAGCGGTACTGATACAATTCCACCTATTAAATTAGTAAGATGTGCTAAAACCCATTCATATCTGTTTTTACCAATTACTGCAATTCTTTTCCCTTTATATCCCATTTCAAATAATTCTGTTCCTAATCCATTAATGTCTTCTAACATTCTATTATATGAAATGTTTTCATAGCTTACTTCTTTTCCATCTTTATGTTTAATTACAAAAACTTCTTTTTCATTAAATTTTTTAACCGCATCATAAATAACTTCTTTAATATTATTAAATTCAGTCGCCTCAAATAAATGATCTCTTTCCATAATACCTCTCCAAAACTTTATATATTTTGCATCTCCATAAATATTTCTTTATCTTGCTTATCAATTTCAAATTCATTTCTAGATATTCTTATCAGTGCAGTTCCAATTGGATATTCTAAATATT
>DJXP01000022.1:2545-2966 GCA_002449785.1 Clostridiales bacterium UBA7001 | reverse complement strand
TTAATTATTTCTTGATTTAATGTTGATGCTAAAATACCATTCAAATTTGATAATTCTATAATATTAATAAAATAGCAATTATCTATTTTATATTCTTCATTTATTGAATAATCTTTATAATTATTATCAAATATTAATTTCTTTATTGTTTCAAAACCTATTAAATAGAGAGGATTGAAATTAAGATGGATTCCCCTATTAGGCTTATATAAAGAATAAACTCCTTTATTTGGTTGATATTCTTTTATTGTATTATATGGCTTATCCTTATAATTATAGGAACTATAAATTTTTAATAATCCATCATCAGAACTTATACCAAAATACTTAGAGGATAAAGCACATATATCAGTTATTAATATATCATCAGGATTTCCTTCTATATTAATTACATTTTCAATTTGTTGATTTGAAGTGTTGA
>DJXP01000022.1:0-2364 GCA_002449785.1 Clostridiales bacterium UBA7001 | reverse complement strand
CTTTTTCCATTTCTTCTTTACTTTGCTTTTTTATTTCTTGTAAAATATTAAAAGGTTTACCAATATTTCGCTTTAAGCAAATATTTTTATTTTTAACATAAATTGGTTCATTTAAATAATGAAATATTAAATCAAGCTTAGTTTTCCAATCATAATTAAAACTATATCTCATATTTTTATATTGGAATATGTCATATTGCAAATATGAGACACTTTCTATTAAGTTATAATTATTCTTATATAATTCTAAATTTTGAATCAAATTTTCTTTAATTTGTAATTTTATTTTTTTTAAATCCATTAATTCATTGAATTTTTTCCTAATTGAATCCATCATATCATTAAAAACTTGTTCTAATCTACCATGAAATTTTTTACTTGCTTCAATTAATTGTTTATGAGCAGCTATTAATTTTTCTACATAATCATTATCATAAAATTTAATGTTGTGATATTTATGTTCATTCTTAAAGCATTCATCGCATACATATCTTTCGCAATCTATACAATAATTTTTTGTTGGATTTTCATGACTAACACAAAAAGAGTCTACCAAATAAAAGGGTGATATATCTCTTTGATTTTTATTAGAAGCTTTTGCTTTTTTGCATTCTTCTGAATTTTTATGCTTATTTTCACATTTTTTACAAAAAAGTTTTTGACAACAATAGCAATAATCAAAATTGCCTGCATGAGTGTAGTTTCCACTTTTACAAAAACTGCATGAAGTTAAGTCTGGAATTTTCGATTGTGTTTCTATGAATTTAGCAAATGAATAATTTTGATTTACTTTTTCATTATTATGAATACATTTCACATTTATTGTATCATTAATTTCATTTATTTCCATTTTTGGTATTTTCCAACATTTTGAGCATCTATAAATTTTATCATAATTTAATTTGTAAATTTCTTTATATTTATTCATGTAGCTTTCATTTTCTTTCTTTTTTTTAGCTTTTATCGCTTGACCTATTTGCGATTTCATTTTTTTCACAATAGATTCATCCTTTTCTTTTTGTTTTTCAACTTTTTTCTTTTCTTTATCTTTCATTTTAGGCTTTTCATTTCTTACATGAATTTCTGAATATATATCAGTACCAGGATCTATTATAGTTTCTTTATATATTTTATCAATATCAATATGGACATCAATTTTATCATAACTATGATACTGATTATAAGATTGAACTAAAATATCATCAAAAGCATTATCCACATTATATCCATTTCTAGTAGATACCAAATAAAAATGAGCACGCAGTTTTTGAGCTAAATCTCTCCCTTCTTTAATTTTTTCTTCTAATTCAGTATCTAATAATAAATCACATTTCATTCCTAGAATAGTTATACATATCCTATATCTATTAATATAATCAAAAATTTCATCTACTATTTTTTTTGCATTTTCATAACTATATTTATTTGATACATCATATGTTAATAAAATGCCAATATTACAAATATCAAAATTTTGTATTGTCTTATAAAAGAATTCTGGATTAAATTCGTTAGGTTTATCTTCTTTAGTTTCATTATTATCACTTGCTATTAGGATATCAAATTTTATTTCCTTATTTCCAAAGCTCTTTGTTTTAGGAATACAATATTCATAAATACTAACACTTTTTTCTGAGCAGTCATATAAAAATTTATTCTTTAGTGAATTTTTACCTGAATCTCTATCCCCCATAATTATTATTTCATAATAATTTGGAACTAATTTTTCTTTTTCTAAGAAATATGCACCTTCATTAGTCAAGCCATATGAATATTCATTTGATCTTACTGTATCTTTAACTTTTAAATATACATGACTTATAATTTTATATATATCATCAGTTTTTTTACTTGAAATTTCAAAGTATTCGGCAGATAATAATTTAGTAGCTTTATCTATATCATCCTTATTCACCTCTCTTAATTTTTCGTTTAAATCATTTTTATTTCCAATTAATATTTTTAAAATATTTTTAAAAGGAGTAGCTGAATATATTTTTTCATATGACTTGAGTATATAATCAAAAGATTCTTTTTCTGTCAAGTCAAAGATAAATAATAAGGCAATATAATTATGTTTTGATGGTATAAATTCGAAGGGAACAGTTGGTCTATTTAAATTAATTTCTGATTCTTCTTCAAAATAGAATATATCAGTTTTATACTTGTATTTAAAATTGATTTGATATGAAGGATTTTTTGATTTTTCATATGGTATTGAAAAATCAGGATTGTTTATTCTATTTATAAAGGTTGTTTTTCCTACATAGGATTTACCTATTAATTTAACTTTAAATTTATTTAGATTAATTTGAATTGCATTATTTTTGCTAGTTTCCATAATTATAAATATTTTTATTTTTT
>DJXP01000050.1:1788-9729 GCA_002449785.1 Clostridiales bacterium UBA7001 | reverse complement strand
ACTTAGGGTCTTGTCTGATTTAGCTAGAGAACGCTTATTTTGCTACAAAATAAGCGTTCTCACGTATTCTCTTGAAAACACCATAAAAATATGATAGTAATATAATATAAAAAATTAATTTTGGAGTAAAATTTGGAACTCTGAAAGAAAGATTTTATATTAGAATGGAGGATCAAAAATGATAGATTTACACATTCATACAGATAATTCAGATGGAAAATATACTGTAGAACAAATTTTAAAAATGGCTAAAGAAATAGGACTAAATACTATTTCTTTTTGTGATCATAATGTACTTGGAGCATATGAAAAATTAAAAAATATTAATGTAAAGGAATTATGGGATGGAAAAATAATAACAGGAATTGAGTTTGATTTTGTATATAAGAAAAAAGATTATCATATGTTAGGATATAATTTTGATGCCCAAAAACTAAATAAATCGAAATTTTTAGATAGAAGAAGTGAAGAAGAATTAATAAAAGAAGAAGAAGAGAGACTAGAATTTTTTAAAAATGTTTGTAAAAAATTAAATATTAAATTAAGTGAAAATCTCAAAATTACAAGTTCAAATATTCCTGCAAATGACATAGTAAAAGCAGATATGCAAATTCATGAAGAAAATAAAAAGGCATTAGATAAAATCTTGGGAGAAGACAGAAAGAAAAGTTTTTGGCTAGGACATGTAACTAATCCTGAAAGTCCATTTTATATTGATTTTACTGAAAATTTACCTACTGCAATTCAGGTTGCTGAAGAAATACATAATGCAGGTGGATTAGTTGTACTTGCACATCCTTTTGAATATAAATCAATGGATAATATAAAATTTTTAGAAGAAATGTATGATTTAAAAATTTTAGATGGTATCGAGTGTGTTCATACTAAGCATAGTAAAGAACAAGTATTGTATTTAGAAAAATTTTGTAAAGAACATAATTTAATTATGAGTGGTGGTAGTGATTTCCATGATGATAAAAGACAAGTGTTAGGACATACATCACTTGGAATAATTGATGATAAATATTGTTTAAGAAAATAGCAATAAAAAATGGGGATAGGCTTTTAAATAAAATAGTCTGTCCCTTTTGGTTGTTGTTACAGCAAAAAAACGCCCCGTTTGGCTCAATTTTTATTTTACAAACTATTGATTTTTAAGGGTTTTAATGATATAAAATAATAGGTACTAATGTCTTTAAAATAGAGGTGATAAAAGTGAGTTTTTTTGATAAATTAAAGCAAGGTCTTGGCAAGACAAAAAATTCAATAGATGAAAAAATTAATAATGTATTTAGTGTTTTTAGAAAAGTTGATGAAGAACTTTTAGAAGAACTAGAAGAAGTCTTAGTTATGTCAGATATTGGAATGGAAACTTCTACAAAAATAATTGATGAATTAAGAACTAAAATAAAAAAAGAAAAAATTCAAGATGAAGATGGCGTAAAAATTGCATTAAAAGAAATAATAAAAGAAATATTAGATATAGGAAATTCTGAACTAAAATTAGATACTACTCCATCAATTATACTTGTAGTTGGAGTAAATGGAGTTGGAAAAACTACATCAATTGGGAAAATTGCCAATAACTTAGTTAAACAAGGGAAAAAAGTAGTTGTAGCAGCTGCAGATACATTTAGAGCAGCAGCTGTTGAACAATTAGAAATATGGGCAAAAAGGTCTGGAAGTATAATTGTAAAGAAAGATGAGGGTTCTGACCCGGCATCTGTTGTTTATGATGCAATAAGAAAAACTAATGAAATAAATGCTGATGTATTAATTATAGATACTGCAGGAAGACTTCATAATAAGAAATATTTAATGGACGAGCTATTTAAGATAAAAAAAGTAATAGATAAAGAAATGCCAGAATATAGCCAAGAAGTATTACTTGTTTTGGATGCTGAAACAGGACAAAATGCAATAGAGCAAGTTAAAGCATTTAAGGAAACGACTAATATTACAGGATTGGTTTTAACTAAATTAGATGGAACCGCAAAAGGTGGCGTAGTAATCGGTATAGTTTCTGAAAATCAAATACCAGTGAAATTTATTGGTGTTGGAGAAGGAATAGAAGATATGCAAATATTTAATAGCGAAGAATTTGTAAATGCTATTATTTAAATGATAAGAGGTAAGAGAGTTAAATAAGATAGAAAGGAATATCACTAAAAATGGAGGAAAAGAAAGATAATTCGAAAGTAAATACTGCAAAAGAAAAAAGACATTTTCCTACAAGAATGTTAATAGTTTTAGGAGCTTTGTTACTATTTGGAATATATGCGGCAGTTTCTTTAAGAGCTGATTATTTAAATATTGTGGGAATTAATGAGAATTATTATGATGTTTTTTATAAGAATGTAACAAATAAATATTTATTTTTTATTATTACATTTATTGTAATTTATTTATATTTTTATATAATGAATAAATTTATAAAAAAAGGATTGAAAAAATTTTTTGAGGAAGAAAACAGACAAATTCCAAAATTGCCAAACAAAAGTATAAGCTTACTCTTTGCAATAATTTTTGGAGTTGTTTCTGCAAATACTCTTGCTGAAAAATTCTTGATTTTTGAAAATGGTGCAGTATTTGGGCAAACAGATCCTGTATTTGGAGCAGATATAGGCTATTATATGTTTTCACTTCCATTTATTACTTCTATATTAATTTTTTTATTGGAAGTTTTGGTAGTTACAATAGTGTATATTGCAATTTACTATGTTATATGTTTAAATGTTTATTTTGATGGAGTAAGTGGTGAAACATTAAAAAAGAATACTTTTATTAAACAAGAGTTATTAATAGTTGTACTTATAACTATTGTTTTTTGTGCATATGTTTTTATAAATTCACAAAATATTTTAACAGGTAATATGGTTGAAATTAAAAACGATTCTGAAATAGTTTTAGTAGGTGCTGGAAAAACTGATGTAACTATAAAACTATGGGGATACAGAATTTTTAGTTTTGTTATAGCAATAGCTGTTTTAAGATTATTAAAATATGTAAAAAAACAGAATTTTAAGCAAGGTTTTATATCTGCAATGATAGTTCCTGTTTATTTAATTGGTATGTTTATTGTTATAACATATTTTCAAGTAGTACATGTAAGTAGTAATGAACTAGATAATGAAAAAGAATATATTGGCTATAACATAAAAAATACTAAAGAAGCTTATGGAATAGATATTAAACAAAAAAATATAGAAAATTATAAACCAATAACTATTGAAGAAACAAATGAAAACCAGAAAGTTATTGAAAACATTCCACTTATAACAAAAGATGTTACTTCTACAGCAATTGCTGAACATCAAGAAAATAGTGTGTATTATGCATATAATAATACTTTTTTAGCAAATTATAATGTGAATAATAAAGAAAGATTATTATATATAACTCCTAGGGAAATACTTAATGATTCAACAATTAGCTACAATAATAGAACTTTAAAGTATACTCATGGGTATTCTGCTGTTGTAAGTTCTGCAACAGATTCAGATGATGATGGATATGCTGAATATATTTTGTCAGACTTTTCTTCTCAAAACATATTAAATATAAAAGAGCCAAGAATTTATTTCGGTTTAGAAACAAACAGTACAATTATGGTAAATACGAGATATGGAAAAGAATATGATTATCCTATAACAGCTTCTACTTATGAAGAAAATGTATATGTTGGGAAAGCTGGGCTTAAACTTGGATTTATAGATAGGTTAATACTTGGAATTAGTGAAAAGAATTTAAAATTAGCATTTTCATCAAATATTACAGATGATACAAAAATAATATCTAAAAGAAATGTTATAGAAAGAGCTAAAACTCTCTTACCAAATGTTTTATATGATGAAAATCCTTATTTAGTAATTACGGATGAAGGAAAATTAGTATGGGTTTTAGATGCTTATACTAGATCTAATGAATATCCTTATTCACAAACAACACAAATAAATATTAAAGGATATAAAGAGAAAATTAATTATATTAGAAATTCTGTGAAAGTACTTATAGATGCATATGATGGTGATACTACTTTTTATATTACAGATAAATCAGACCCTATTATAATGACATATAGAAACATTTATCCTGATTTATTTACTGAAGATGAATTACCAAAAGATATTTGCAAACATTTAGTATATCCTGAATTTTTATATAGTATACAAGCAAATTTAATTAATTTATATCATGATATTAGTGAAGATACACTATATAGAGCAGATGACATTTGGCAAATCACAACAAAAGCATCTACTAAGAATTCTACAGTAGCAGGTGTAGAAATGAAGCCATACTACACATATTTAAAGAAATATGATGATGGAAAGCCTGAATTTGGACTAGTTTTAACATATAATAAATATGGAAAACAAAATATCATTTCTTATTTAGTGGGTACAGTAAATCAGGGTAAATCTGAACTATCATTATATAAGTTTAATTCTGAAAATAATATTGTTGGTATTATTCAACTTAATAATCAAATTGAACAAGATGCTACTATTTCTAAGGAATTGGAACAGATTAATACAACTGGTACAAAACTAATTAAAGATATGATAATAGTTCCTATAAATAATTCACTTTTATATATTGAACCTGTTTATCAAGTATTATTAAATGAAAGCGAAATTCCAGTTCTAAAGAAAGTAATTGTTGCTTCTGGTAATACAGTTGCAATAGGTGACAACTTAAAGTCTGCAATTGTAAATTTATTTAATGATGATTATGCAGTTGATTTAGATATAGTCAATCCAGAAGATATAAATGCATTAATAGACTCAGTTATAAAAGCAAATAATAATTTGAATGATTCTCTAAATTCAAATAATTTTGAGATGATAGGAAAAGATATAAAAAGTCTTCAATCTATAATTAATCAGTTAGAAACTGCAAGGACAAATGAAATTGAAGAAGAAGAAAGACAAAGAAAAGAAGAAGAATCACGAAATTCATTGTTTAGAAATGATAATACAATTGACACTAATGAGTTGACAAATGATTTAGTACAAAATGATGATATTACGAATAAAATAAATTAGTTATAGTAATGAAGGGAGAATAAAATGAATCTAGCTAATAAACTAACTATTCTAAGAATGATATTAGTTCCTATATTTGTTATAATTGGATATTTAGGAATATGTGGAGTAATTACAGGAGAAATATTAGAAATACCAATATATTTATTACTAATGAACTTTGTTTTTATTATTGCTTCTATTACAGATAAGCTTGATGGATATATAGCGAGATCAAGAAATCAAGTTACAACATTTGGTAAGTTTTTAGATCCTTTAGCAGATAAAATTTTAGTAATATCTGCATTAGTAATGCTAGTAGAATTTGGAAAAATTCCAGCGTGGATTCCAATAATAGTTTTAACAAGAGAGTTCTTGGTATCAGGCTATAGATTAGTTGCAGCTGAAAGTGGACAAGTTATTGCAGCATCTATTTGGGGAAAGATAAAAACAGCTACTCAAATGTTTGCAATAATTCTAATATTTATTGATAAATATAATTTCTTTGATTTTATTAATACATCAATGACTCTAGGAAGATATGGCATAAATATTGTTTCATCTATATTAATGTTTATATCTGTAATTGCAACAATTTTTTCTGGTTGGGATTACTTGAAAAATGGCAAAGATTTACTAAAAGATGCGTAAATTATATGTTACAAATTAAAACTTTTATTATTACAATTTAGCTAGTAAATTTTTACAGTCCTGCCTAAATAATTAATATATAAATTTTTTCATTCTCCCCATTCTAAAAATCTTGACAAAAGTTCTACTAGAACTTTTGAAGATTTTTGAACGGTCCCCACATGCCATTTCAAAATTTATATATTAATTATTGGCACGGACTTATAGTAACAAAAGCTAAATTGTAATAATAAAAAGTTTTAATTTGTAACAAAAGAATATGAACTGTAACCTAAATAAGTTGAGGATAAAAACTATGAATAAAAAAGATGCTGAAAAAAGAATAAAAGAGCTCCGTAATTTAACAGAATATTATGCAAAAAAGTATTATGATGATGATGATCCAGAAATATCTGACTTTGAGTATGATATGCTAATGGTAGAACTTCGTAATCTTGAAAATGAATTTCCAGAATTTATTACATCAGATTCGCTTACTCAGCATGTTGGTGGAAATGTAAAAGAAGGATTTGAAAAAGTTGAACATGAAGTTCCACTACAAAGTCTTCAAGATATATTTAGCTTTGAAGAACTATATAGTTTTGATGAGAGAGTAAAGAAATCATTAGAAAAAGAAAATGTTGAATATATTGTTGAAACAAAGATTGATGGATTATCATGTAGTTTAGAATATAAAAATGGTATTTTTGTTAGAGGTGCTACAAGAGGAAATGGTTTAGTAGGTGAGGATATTACAGAAAACTTAAAAACCATAAAACATATACCTAAAAAACTTAAAGAGAATATAGATATTATAGTAAGAGGAGAAGTTTTTATTGGTAAAGAAGAATTTGAAAGAATGAATGAAGAAAGAGAAGAAAATGAAGAATCTCTTTTTGCCAATGCTAGAAATGCAGCAGCTGGCTCTCTTCGCCAATTAGATAGTAAAATTACAGAAGCAAGGCCTTTAGATATTTTTATATTTAATGTTCAAAAATCAGACACTTTAAATTTTGCTTCACATATAGAGTCACTAAATTATTTAGAAAAAATTGGATTTAATGTTAATCCAGTAAGAATTTCATGTAAAAATATTGAAGAAGTAATAAAAGAAATAAAAAATATTGGAGAAAACAGAGAAAAACTAACTTTTGGAATTGATGGTGCAGTTGTTAAAGTGGATAACTTGCAAGATAGAGAAATACTTGGTACAACATACAAATGTCCTAAATGGGCGGTAGCATATAAATATCCACCAGAACAAAAAGAGACAGTGCTAAAAAATGTTACTTTTCAGGTTGGAAGAACAGGAGTTATTACACCTATGGCAATATTAGAACCCGTTAAAGTTGCAGGTTCAACAATATCTAAAACTACTTTACATAATGAAGATTTTATGAAAGAAAAAGATTTAAAAATAGGTGATAGAGTGATTATTCAAAAGGCTGGAGACGTTATACCAGAAGTTGTAAGAGTTGTTAAAGAGAAAAGAACTGGTAAAGAAATAGATGTTAAAATGCCTAATAAATGTCCTGTATGTGGTGCAGATGCTGTAAGAGAAGAGGGAGAATCTGCTATTAGATGTATAGGAATTGAATGCCCTGCTAAACAATATAGAAATATTATACATTTCGCATCTAGAGACGCTATGAATATTAAAGGACTTGGAGAAAACATTATTGAAGAATTCTTAGAAAGAAACTTAATTAAAAATATTGCTGATATTTATACTTTAAAATTAGAAGATATTGCTTCTCTTAAGAAAAATGGAAAAAAATTTGCTGAAAATTTAATCAGTAGTATAAACGAAACAAAACAAAATGAATTATATAGACTAATAAATGGATTTGGAATAAGACACATTGGTGTTAAAGCTGCAAAACAATTAGCTAAAACCTATAAAAATATTGATAATCTTGCGAATGCAACATATGAAGATTTAGTTCAAATAGATGATATGGGAGAAATAATGGCAAAAAGTGTTTATGAATTTTTCTCTCAAGAACAAACAAGAGATTTAATTAAAAGACTAAAAGAATATGGAATAAATATAGAAGAGAAAGTAGATGAAAATATAGACAACAGATTTGAAGGAAAAATATTTGTTTTAACTGGTGGACTTGATAATTATTCTAGAAAAGAAGCTGAAGAAATAATAGAAAAATTTGGTGGAAAAACATCTTCATCTGTTTCTAAAAAAACGTCATATGTTATAGCTGGAGAAGCTAGTGGAAGTAAACTAAACAAGGCTAATGAACTTGGAATACCAGTAATTGATGAAAAT
>DJXP01000050.1:0-1651 GCA_002449785.1 Clostridiales bacterium UBA7001 | reverse complement strand
AGAAAAATTGAGAGGATAAAATTGGACGAGAATTATACATTTGAAATGTTTTGGGAAGATTTAGATAATCGGATATAAAATTTATTATACTTATATGAATTGCAGATATTTAGTATATAAATTAACTAAAAATTGCTATAAGAATGAATTAGTTAAAGCTCCTGAAAAATGTCCACATCAAAAAAATGCAATATATACTTTAAAAAGAATCAAGGAAATATTTCCATTTATGGAAAGCATTGAATATGATACAGGGCTAAATATTTAATAAATACAGTAGGAGATATGTTATGAAAAAATTCTTATCAAAGAAAATAGTATTTATTATTTTTTATATTATTATTCTACTTATGAATTTAGCTATACCAAATTCAATTAATTTTCACAATGTTTTAGCTAATGAAAGATATGATTCAGCTATTGAAAATGGGACAGTACCAGAAATTACTATTTCACAAATGATAGATAATAAATCTAAAGTAGATGAATTTGATAATTTTTTAAAAAACTCTAGACTTTTATTGATTTTAGTTAGTAGTGTATTTTTTATAATGTTTTTAATAATAAATACAGAAAGCATAAGTATATCAAAAATCTTTTTATTAATTAGTATACCTATTGGATTATTATATGTTTTTATTATTCCAATTGGAGGCATTCCAGATGAAAGTGCACATTGGTATAAATCATATGAAGTTTCTTTAGGACATTTTATTTCAGATAAAAATGCGGAAAACTATGGTGGAAGAGTATTACCAAAAGTTATTAGAAGCGTTTTAACAGATGATGATGAAATTGGAGCAAGACCAGTGGAAGAACGTTCAATTAAAATGTCTTATAAAGAGTGGAAAGATAAATATAATAGAGCTATTTTAGAAAGCAATGGTGAAGAAGAATTTATTGAGTTTTCAAATACTAGTTTATATAGTGCAGTTTGCTATTTTCCACAAGCATTAGGGATAGCAGTTTCTAGAATTTTTACATCTTCACTACTTGTACAAAGCTATTTTGCTAGAATTTTTAATTTTATTACATATGTTATAATAATGTGGTATGCAATAAAAAAATTGCCATTAAAAAAAGTAGCATTATTTGTGATCTCTTTTTTACCAATAACATTTCAAGAAGCTGCATCATTATCTATTGATGGAATACAAATGGCATTTGCAACTTTACTAATATCATATACAGTATATTTAACATTTGATGAGTCTGCTCAGAAGCTTAAGTTAAAAGATTATATAATACTCTTAATTTCTTCAATATTTACAGCAATAACAAAATTTGTATATTTACCAATTTGTTTAATAATTTACATATTGCCAAAAGAAAAATTTAAAAGTGTTAAAATAAAATATATTATACTTACAACTATATTTATAATTGCTGTAGTGTTAGATTTATCATTAATGCTAAAATCTATGAACTATAATAATAGAATTGCATTACCTAATGCAGATATTGTAGGACAATTAAAATTTATATATCATAATCCAATAAAATTTATTGATGTTATATGTTTAACTATGCAAGATTATGGTATGGAACATACTTTTGAACTTTTTGGACAACATATGTCTTGGCTGGATGTAAATATTTCAACAGTTTATATAGTTTCACTATTTATAATTACAATGTATTTATTGTATTT
>DJXP01000055.1:773-3261 GCA_002449785.1 Clostridiales bacterium UBA7001 | reverse complement strand
AAAAAAAATAAAATGGCTTCGAGCATTTTAAATTTAGTTTTTGATAAATTTTTATCTAATATAGTCGAAATAGATGCATCGAAAACAAATTTTTCTTTATTATCAGGGAAAATCGAATTAAGGCATTTAAAAATTAAAGATGAGCTTTTTCAAACATTGAATATACCATTTATAGAAGTAGCTCATGGATACATAGGAAAAATCCTGATTGATCTTACTATGCCTTTTTTCTATAACAACCCTATAAAAGTCGTTGTTAATAAAATATTTTTCCATGCGAGATTAAAGAATATAAATAAATTAAATAAAGAAGAAGAAATTAAAAACATGCAAAAATTGAAAGATTCGAGTTTGTTAAGTGCTGAAGAAGTCAAAGCTCAAATATTAGATATTCAAAAGCAAAATGCAAAGAATACTAAAAAAACGAATAAAAATGAAAAAAAAGAACCGACACTAGTTGAAAAAATTATAAATAATTTATTTGTTGAAATTAATGACATCGTTTTTAAATTGGACGATGAAATATCTTTTCCAGAAATACCTTATTCTCTTGGGGTAATTTTAGAAAATATCAAGATAAGAACAACAAGAAGTGATTTTAAAATTCCAGCAAATTCTGATGAAGTTATTCCAACTGAAGAAATTAATTTTAAAGTAGTTGCAATTGATAATTTTTCAGTATATATGGATTGTTTCGATGACAAAGAAGAGCTTGATTACGAGCGGTTAATTTCTTCAAAAGTTACAAAAAAAATAGATGTAGATCTTAGGAATTATTTAAGAGATCAATTAAGTTTTTACACTTATTGTATGAGCGAAGTCCATGTTCATTCCAAGAAATTCGAAGCTCATCAATATCTTCTCCATCAGTTAGACTTATCTGTTAAATTAGCTATGAATAATAATCCTATGAATGGGCAACCGAAAATATCAGTTAAAGTCGCTTTTCCACAAATTTTATTAGGAGTATCCATCAAACAAATTAAAGCAGGACTAAAATTAAAAGCATATAATGATTTAAATACTTTATATCGAAATGGTATTGCCAAAGAATTATATGATAAAGAATTAACACAAAATGAAAAAAGTCAGTACATTGATGGATATCTCGGTTATTTTCAAAAAAAATATATCGAAAAACAGAATGTAGAATATCCAACATCATTAAAAAATACGGAAGAACATTTAAATTATGACACCATTTCACAAATGAGAAGTACAGCGTTGCAAAAATTAACTTACACTTCAAAAATAAATGAACTGACTAAAAAAATCCAAAAAGAACAAGGTAGTCTCTTTGGGAAAAACGATGCAAAAATAGCAAAACTTATGGAAGAAAGAAATAGAGTAATAAAAATAGAAGAAGAATTTATCAAAACAGGAAAAGCTGAAGAAATAGAAGACTCTACTGCTGCTGAACAAGATGAACTAAAAGATTTAGAAGATACTTACGTTAAAATATATGCTTATATAGATATTTTGATAACATCTTTCACAATATATGAAACAGTCATAAGAAAACCGGATAAAACTTGGGAATTGCAAAATAAACTTTTATCAATAGTAATAAAAGATTTAGGAACAGAAGCTAAAATTCAAAAAGTTGGTTTAATAGCTTTAGTTTCTTTAGATAATATTATTGTTGCACAAGAAAAAGTAACGAATCCAAATTATAATAAAATATTTTTCGGGGATTTAACAGTCCAAGGAAAATTATTATGTATTACTTTAGAAATAAATCCAAAATTGAAAAAATCTGATTTAAGAGTTAAAGTCTGGTCAGAAAGGCAAGTTTATATCATAGTTGATATGTATACTTTATTATATATTAAAGAACAGATAATGACTGTTTTAGCGACTTCTATTGATTTAGAAGAAGCAGGTTCTTATGCCAAAGATGGAATTTATAATTATATCAAAGAAGGATATCAGGATCGACTTGTGGAAGGAAATACTGGCAATAAAGAAGTTAAATTTACCCATTCTAATTTATATTTAGATGTATCATTAAAATCACCTATTATTATTTTGCCAATAGATATTTTCGATTTTAATAATCATCAATGCTTATTAATGTCTTTAGGTTCTTTGAAAGTTAAGACTATTCTTCCTCCTAGAGTTAATGATAAAATAAATTATGCAAGAACAAAAGATGAAAGTCTTTTATATGATATTTATAGAGTTGGAGTATTAGGAATAAGAATGTCAACTGTAGAAGAATGCGTTGAAAAAAATAATTATGTTGGGACAGAAACTGTGCTTTTAAAAGAATTTGATGTCTCAGTAGAAGCTAAATTATTAATTCAACCTAAAAATATCAATAATGAATTTCATAATATGATAATAAACGTATTGATTCCAGAAATAAACTTCCAATTGAATGAATTTCAAATTTTATTATTAATAACATTTTTAGGAAAAATAGGCAGTGCACAGAATAAATTAGAATATGAAATGAAAATAAGAAAAATAGAAGAAAGAAGAAACA
>DJXP01000055.1:0-667 GCA_002449785.1 Clostridiales bacterium UBA7001 | reverse complement strand
GAGTCTTTAAGTCAAGAAGCAAGAAAAGAGCGTGAAAAGGAAAGAGAAAAAGAATTAGAAAAAAATAGAGAAGAAAGAAAAAAGAAAAGAGAAGAAGAAAATATAAAAAAAGCAAAAATTGTTTATGATAAAGTTATAAAATCTTTTAGTATGTCTGATCATAGTGCTGCAAGAAGAGAAATGATTCGAGTAAAAAATGGAAAAAAATCTATTTTAGTCAATTTAGTTATTGTTAAAACAAGATTTGCAATCAAAAAAATGTTTGCTGATTTAAGTATTGAAGATTATTTAGTGTTTCAAATTGATATGATAAAAGTTGGAGTAAATATAATGTTAAATGGAATAATGCTAATTGAATTTATGATAAAACATATATCTTTGAGTGATGTTGATAAAGATGAAAAAAAACAATTATATTTAAATCCTAATTATGTTTGTCTAATAGAAAATGCAAAAGAAGGTCAAATGGGCAATTATGGAACAACTCAAGAATCGAAGAGTTGTTTTATTGATTTAACTATGTTAATGTTAGGAGACGAATTAGATATGATCATTAATATGAATGATTTGCATATAATAATATCATTAAATACACTTCTTCGTTTATATCAATTTGGAATGTATTATTTAGATATTTTTACGCTTGAAAATTTCCATACTGAAACAG
>DJXP01000006.1 GCA_002449785.1 Clostridiales bacterium UBA7001 | reverse complement strand
ATAATATTATTCTTATCTGAAAGAATAAATATTTCTCCGTGAAGCACCATCTAAAGTTACATCAATATATCCATTTTCAGAATTTATTTTTTTATTTTGCCCAGATAAAAGTCCTATAAATTCTAAATCTTTAGATACAGGAACTTTTATATTGCATGAATTAATATCATTATTAACTACAATTATTATTTCATGATTATTATAATTCCTAGAAAAAGCATATTGCTTGTTTGTAAGAAATAACTCTTTATAATCTCCATAACTTAATTCAGAATTCTCACTCCTAATTTTTCCTAAAGCAGAAATTAATTTAACATATGAATTGTTTTTAATTTTATTTTCATATTTATAATAATCAAGTTCAGGTCTTACCATATAATCCATATCTTTTCCAATTTCTTTTTTTCCTTCTATACCAAATTCTGAACCATAATAAATAGAGGGCATTCCTGGAAGAGTATATAATAATATAAGTATAGGAACTATATTATTTTTATTAGATAATTTTGAACATATTCTATCAACATCATGATTATCTACAAAATTGTATAATGAAAGCTTTTTACTTCCTAACATATCACATAATCTTTTTACTGTATGAGCAATTTCAAAATAGTTTTGATCATTATGAGCTGAATATAAAGCTTTATGAAGCTGATAGTTTGTTACAGAATGTAGCATATCATCATTTACCCAATTTTTATATTCTCCATGTATTACTTCACCTAAAAGGAAAAAATTTTCTTTTACATTATTTGCTATGTTTCTTATTTCCTTCATAAAATCAAAATCTAGAACATCTGCAGCATCTAATCTTATTCCATCTATATCAAATTCATACACCCAAAACTTAATTACTTCAAAAATATAATTTTTTACTTCTTGATTTTTTTGATTTAGTTTTACTAATAAGTTATATCCTCCCCAATTTTCATAGCAAAAACCATCATTATATTCATTATTTCCATTAAAATTAACATTAGAAAACCAGTCTTTATACTGAGAGTTTTCTCTATTTTCCTTTAAATCTTTAAAAGCAAAAAAATCTCTTCCAACATGATTAAAAACACCATCTACAATAACTTTTAAACCATTTTTATGACATTCATTTACAAAGTTTTTAAATGTATTATTAGTCCCAAGCCTACTATCAACTTTTTTATAATCAGTAGTATCATATCCATGACTTGATGATTCAAAAAGAGGTCCAATATAAATAGAGTTACAACCTATATTTTTTATATGAGAAATCCATGGTAATAATTTATTTAATCTATCTACTGGTTCTTCATATTTATTTTTTTTTGGACAGCCTGCCATTCCTAAAGGATATATGTGATAAAAAATATAATTATTAAAAAAATCCATTTTTTTCTCCACTCTAACTACATATTATTAATTAGCTATTTTGATATTAGAATTCATCAAAAGTATCTTAAAGTCCGCACAAATAATTATATATAAATTTTGAAATGGCATGTGGGGACCGTTCAAAAATCCTCAAAAGTTCTAATAGAACTTTTGTTAGGATTTTTAGAATGGGGAAAATGAAAAAATTTATATATAATTATTTGAATTGCAGGACTTAACAATATTATTAGATGAATTCTAATATCAAAAAAGTTAATTAGTTACAATCATTCATAATATCTTCTGCTTCTTTTTTTATTTTTGAAATATAGTTTTCAAAAATATCTTGTCTTATTCCAATTTTAGATTTACTTTGTAAAATCATTTTTAAAAGCTCAAATGTTGAAATTATATGATGTCTAAATTCATAACCATCGTCTATATCAATAAAATT
Organism: Clostridiales bacterium UBA7001; assembly: GCA_002449785.1. Lineage (GTDB taxonomy): Bacteria > Bacillota > Clostridia > TANB77 > CAG-508 > Scatovivens. The sequence continues at coordinate 8,164 of DJXP01000006.1, read as the reverse complement.
TAATGATTCTACCATTTCAAAGCATTTATCGAAACTTTCTAATAAATCTTTTAATAAATCTTCACTTATGTTTGAATTATTTTTTTTATAATACTCTTCTATACAATTTTTATATTCTACATAAATATCTTCAAAATTGAAGTCTTTATTATACTTTTTCATATAAGAGCTTATAACATGTAAATAAAAAGCTTTAAAAAAAGTATAAGTAAGAGATTTATCTATTTTTTGATTGTTCTCAAAATTTTCTAAAACATCATAAACTATATTTTCAGTTTTGTAAAAAGCACTATTTGCTATTTCTTTTGAACTTTTCAATATATTCTCCTTCTATTTGTTTTCTAATATTTTAATAGCACACTTCATCCCGTCAATTGCTGAAGTCATAATTCCTCCTGCATATCCTGCTCCTTCACCACAAGGATATATTCCTTTAATATTTGACATTAATGTGTTTTCATCTCTTATAATTCTAACTGGTGAAGAAGTTCTAGTTTCTACACCTGTTAAAATCGCATCATTATCAGCAAATCCTTTTATTTTTTTATCAAAATCTTTTAAACCTTCTTTTAAAGTATCTATTACAAAATCAGGTAAGATTTCTTGAAGGTTTGAATATGTTACACCAGGTTTATATGTTGGTTTTACTTTTCCAAGTTTAGTTGTTTTCTTATTTTGAAAAAAATCACCAACTAGCTGAATTGGTGCATAAAAATTCCTACCACCTAAGTCAAATGCTTTTTTTTCTAAATCTTTTTGAAAATAAACTCCATCTAGTGGACTAGTCCCTTTAAAATCATCTGGTGTTACATTAACTAAAACAGCACTATTAGCATTTTCACCATCTCTTAAGAAATTACTCATACCATTAGTAACAATTTCTTCATTACAACTCGAAGAAGCAATTACAACTCCACCAGGACACATACAAAAAGTATAACATGAATGATTTTTCCCATGATATGCAAGCTTATATTCAGCTGGTGGCAGATTTAATTTTGTTTTATTTCCATATTGTGCATTATTTATATCTTCTTGTTTATGTTCAATTCTTAGTCCAACAGAAAAATTCTTTTTTTCCATTTTTAAGCCTTTTGAATATAATTTTTCAAAAGTGTCTCTTGCACTATGTCCAATAGCAAAAATAGCAGTATCTGTATCAATTCTTTTTAAACTTTCCTGCCTAACATTAGACATGTCTTTCGTAATTATAGTTTTTATTCTATTATCATCTATTTCAATATCTACTACTTTTTCTTCAAATAAAAACTCTCCACCATTATTTATTATATAATTTCTAATATTAGCAATAATTTTTATTAAATTATCTGTACCAATATGTGGTTTATTTATATACATTATTTCTTTAGGAGCACCAAAATTTACAAATTCTTTTAGTACAATTCTTCCTAATGGATTATTAACACCAGTAGTTAGTTTCCCATCTGAAAATGTACCAGCTCCACCTTCGCCAAATTGTGTATTTGATGTATTGCTTAATTTACCAGTTTGTAAAAATAAATCTAAATCCTTTTTTCTATCTTCAACTTTCTTACCTTGCTCTATAATAATAGGTTTAATTCCATTTTTAACAAGTAATAATGCACAAAAAAGCCCAGCTGGGCCACTACCAACAATTACTGGTCTTATATTATTTTGCCTTTTAACATTAATATTTATATCAAAGCTTTCTTTTTTTACTTCTTTTATATTTTTAGATTTTATCTTTCCATCATATTCAACGTCAATAGTATAATTATAAAAAACATTCTCTTTATTTCTTGCATCAATTGATTTTTTATAAATTGAATAATTTTTTACTTTTTTATAATCAATTTTATATTTTATACATGCCTTTTTAATTATTTCTGATTCTTCTAAATCTTCAAATATTTTAATATTCTCTAATCTTAACAATTTATTTTCTCATTTCTTTCTACAATTCATATAACCATATATATTACTAAACTATATACATTATATTTTATATAATAATTTTTCTAATATTTCTGCAACTCTTTTTGATACAATATTTATAAAAGTATCAAAATCAATTTTATTTTTTCCATTTGGAGTATCTGATATTGCACGTATTACCAAAAATGGAATATTATCTAATGTAGCAACTTGAGCAATTGCTGCACCTTCCATTTCAACACATAAAGCATCGAATTCTTTTTCAATTTGAGCTGCCTTTTCTGGGCTTGCACAAAATAAATCTGCTGTTCCGATTGTACCTATAACAATATTAATTTTTTCATTTTTATATTCTTCAATTGTTTGCTTGCATAGTTCGATTAAATTTTTATCTGAATAAAAATATTTACCCGTCTTACATATTTCTCCTTTTTCATATCCAAAAGAAGTTGCATCAAAGTCATATTGAACAAGTTTATCTCCTATTACAATATCTTCAACATTTAAATTTGAACTAATTCCACCAGCTGAGCCAACATTAATAATAATATCAACATTAAAATTATCTATTAAAATCTGAGTAGTTCTTGCCGAATTTACTTTACCAACTCCACATTGTACAAGAATACAATCTTTATTAGATATCTCACCATTATAAAAGCATAAATTGTATATATTCTTCTCTTTTATATTTTTCATCTTATTTTTAATTGCAATCATTTCAGTTTCAATTGCTGTAATAATTCCTATACTCAAAATTTTTCCCCTTTCAATATATAAATTTATTATTTAATATTTATTCACCTTCAAATGTAATAACAGATAAAATATTATATTTAGATAATCTTTTTCTTGCATTAAAATCTGGAAGTTCAATCAATGTACAGATTTTTACTACTTCTCCACCTAATTTCTCTACTAGTTTTATAATTGCTTCTAATGTTCCTCCAGTTGCTATTAAATCATCTACAATAACAACTTTATCTCCTGGTTTTATAGCATCTTTATGAACTTCCAAAGCACTATTTCCATACTCTAAATCATATGATTCTTCTACTGTTTCATATGGTAATTTTCCTTTTTTTCTAATTGGTACAAATGATTTATTCATATTATAAGCAATTGGCATTCCAAAAATAAATCCTCTAGATTCAGGAGCAACTATTATATTAAACTCAACATCATTAAGTTCTTTTTGAATAGAATCAATTGAAAATTTTAATGCATCTTTATCTTGTAAAACAGTAGTTACATCTCTAAACATTATTCCATCTTTTGGAAAATTTGGAATAGTTCTAATTATGCTCTTTAATTCCATAAAAAATCCTCCCCAAAAACATTTTAAACTCTAAGCTTTTTATATCACTATATATAAAAAAAATCAAGCAGTGATATAGAATCACTGCTTGTTTTTAAGCTGTTTCTTCTTTTTTATTTGTTTTAACTCTTCTTTTTTGTTTTGGCATTTCTCTTTTTTTATTCTCATCAATAATTATTTCTGGTTCTGCTTTATTTAAAACTGTATCTTTAGTAATAATACATTTTACAATTTTTTCATTAGAAGGAATATCATACATAATATCTCTCATAATTTCCTCTATAATAGAGCGCAAACCTCTTGCTCCTGTATTTCTTTCTAATGCTTTATCTACAATAGCCTCAATTGCATCTTGCTTAAACTCAAGTTCTACACCATCTAATTCAACTAATTTTTTATACTGTTTTGTTAAAGCATTTTTTGGTTTAGTAACAATATCTACTAATGCCTCTCTTGTTAAACCATCTAATGTTGCTATAATTGGAAGCCTTCCAACAAACTCAGGAATTAATCCGAATTTTAATAAATCTTGAGGTAATAGTTCTTTAAATATTTCAGATTTATTAATATCTTTCTTACTTTCTATTTCTGCTCCAAAGCCAATTCCTTTTTTACCAACTCTGTCTTTAATAATATTTTCTAATCCTTCAAATGCTCCACCACAAATAAACAAAATATTTGCAGTATTTATTTGAATAAATTCTTGATGTGGATGCTTTCTTCCACCTTGTGGTGGAACAGAAGCAGTTGTTCCTTCTACAATTTTAAGAAGAGCTTGTTGAACACCTTCTCCACTAACATCTCTTGTTATTGAAGGATTTTCGGATTTTCTTGTAATTTTATCGATTTCATCAATATATATAATTCCTTTTTGTGCCTTATCTATATCATAATCTGCTGCTTGAATTAATTTTAGTAAAATATTTTCAACGTCTTCACCAACATAACCTGCTTCAGTAAGTGTAGTTGCATCCGCAATAGCAAATGGCACATCTAATATCTTTGCTAAAGTTTGTGCAAGCAATGTTTTACCACATCCAGTAGGACCAAGCAATAAAATATTACTTTTTTGAATTTCAATATCATCTAAGTTCTGAGATGAACTATTTATTCTTTTATAATGATTATATACAGCAACAGACAATGTCTTTTTAGCTTCTTCTTGACCTATCACATAATCATCAAGCGTTTTTTTAATTTCTGCAGGTGTTAACATATCTACTTGCTCATATTTTTCTTCATTTTCAAATACTTCTTCATCAATAATATCTTGGCACAAAGCAATACATTCATCGCAAATATATACACCTGGACCTGCAATTATCTTTTTTACAACTTCTTGTGGTTTACCACAAAAAGAACATTTTACAATTCTTTCATTACTTTTAGCCATATTAATTTCCTATCTAACCTTTGATTATATTTAGGTTTATAAAAACCTATAAATTAATTTCTTTTATCTAAAATTCCGTCAATTAGTCCATATTCTAGTGCTTGCTTAGCTGTCATGTAGTTATCTCTTTCTGTATCTTTTTCAATAGTTTCTAAGCTTTGACCAGTTCTTTCACTTAATAATTTATTTAATTTTTCTCTTGTTCTAACCATATGGTCGGCATGAATTTTAATTTCTGTTGTTTGACCTGAAAGACCTCCTCCACCAATTAATGGTTGATGAATTAATATTTCTGCATTAGGAGTTGCAAATCTCTTTCCTTTTTCACCTGAAGCCAAAAGAACTGCACCCATACTAGCAGCCATTCCAACACATATAGTAGAAACAGGACATTTTATATAATTAATAGTATCTACAATAGCCATTCCATCTGTAATTGATCCACCTGGGCTATTAATATATAAATTTATTTCTTTATCTGGGTCTTCTGACTCTAAAAATAAAAGCTGAGCTACTACTAAACTTGCTGATGCTGGATTTACATCCTCTGCTAAAAATATAATTCTATCTTTTAATAATCTTGAGAAAATATCATATGATCTTTCTCCTCTACTTGTTTGTTCTATAACATATGGTACTAAACTATTATCTATCATTTTATTACTTCCTTTCTTTTTATAATATCAATTGACTTTAAATATATAATAAATAAAATATTTTTTCAATACATTTACATCAAAAAAATATATATTTATATTTCATTAGTCGACAAAACTTACTATTAGGTATTTATTTATAATAACAACTAAAGCACATATAACCAAACTATATGTGCTTTAAATATATTTATTAATTAGAGTTTCCTTCCAAATTAGGAGTATCTGAACTTTGTACAGTTTGTGAAGGAGTTTCAGGTGTTGGTTCTGGATCTGGTGTAGGTGTTGGTTCTGGTGTTGGCGTTGGTTCTGGATCCGGTGTTGGTGTTGGTGTTGGTTCTGGATCTGTCTTTGGCTCTGGTGTTGGTGTTACAACTGTATTAGTATTAGATTCTGTATCTTTATTAGTTGTAGTATTAGTATTATCTACAATCACTGGATTTGTTGTTTGATTTTGAACAACTGTATTTTGGTTACTTGAGCTGCCAGAATTCATATTTACTGTATTAGTAACTGTAGTATTTGTAGTCGTAGTATTTGTATGTACCTGCTCCTTTTTCTCACCACATCTAGAACATATACCATTTTTATCATAGCTATGTCCTAATGCTGGTGTAGATTCTACAATTTCTTTGTCACACAATGCACATCTCTTAACTACTGTTCCACCATTCTCACATGTGGCCACTTTTTCAGAAACTATACCGTAATTATGTTTACATGTTTCTTGGTCAACCTCTTTGCTAGTATCTCTTATAATAGCATTTGGAATTACATAATCTTCAACTTTAGTTTTTGGTTCCCACTCATCATCTGGTTTAACACCAACTAATTCTTCTCCATATTTATAATGAGAAAGTAATGTTTCTTCATCTAATTCTAGATAAATCATAAGTTCATCAACTAATTTTTTTGTCTTAGATTTACTATGTTGATAAAACCATAATTGATTTATCATAGCTGATTGCCCAGGCAATTGTTCAGATCTTAAATTAGAAGTGCTAAATTGTAAGCCAAAAGGCACATAATCTAATACCTTTGATCCACTCATATTGGTTTGTATATTTGTATAAGCATATGCTATTAAATCTTTTACTTTACCAACATTTTGTATTGAAACAGTTTGCTCAATTACTGCTTTTATAAATTCTCTTTGTGTTCTCATTCTGCCATAATCATTATCACCATAGCTTGCTGGATAACTTGTACCATTATTATTATGTCTAAATCTTAATAATTGTTCTATTTGGTTTGGCTGTAATGTTTGATATCCTTTTTTCAAATGAATATGCAAATCTTGTGTTGGATCGTCATAATTCATATCAATTGGAACATCAAAATCTATACTTCCAATACATTCAAAAATGTCTTCAATCTTTAAGTTTCTAACTATTACATAATAATCTATATTAACCCCAGTAATTAGTTCAACTGTTTCTACAGTTTTCTCAGCACTAGTTTGAAATTTAGCATTAATTTTATCATATCCATTAGCTGATTCGGGATTTTTTCCGACAAAAGTATCTCTTGGAACTGATAGCATATATGCTTTTTGAGTTTTAGGATTATATCCACATAAAATTATCGTATCAGTAAGAGGTGTTTTTATATCTTCACTTACACCTAAAATAAGAACAAATATTGGATCTTGCTCTCCAACAATGTCTGAAGCCATACTTAAAACTGCATTTTTTACACTACCATCATTTTTTACTACATATTTAACAAATATTAAAGCCAAAATAGCAATTAATATTAATAATGCTATCATGAACTTATATCTTTTCTTTAGCCTCTTTTTTCCTTTTTTATCAATATAATATCTTCTTGCTTTTTTTTCTTCTTTTGATAGTTTTTTCTTTTTTTCTTTTTTATTTAACTTTTCTTTAGAATTTGGCTTTGCTCTTTTTCCACCCTTAATAGATGAATTAATTCTTGATGTTTTCTTTTGAGAATGCTCATTTGATTCATTACTTACATTTTCTTTATTAATATCTATATTATCTTCTTTCACTTTTAAACCTCGTAATAATTAAAATTAATCTAAAATTTTGTCTAATTCTTCTTTTATTCCTTCTTTATCTATATCTTGTCCAATAAACACTAATTTTATGATTCTATCTCCAACATTTTCATCCCAAGATTTAAGAAGTTCAGGATTGTCTTTAAGTATTTGCTTTTTTTCTCCTTCAGGTGCAGATGCAATCCAAAGTCCTGCTTCTCCAAGTTGAATTTGATTTCCAGCTTGTTCAAAAACATAAGACATATCATTTTCATCAGAAAACCATACAATACCTTTACATCTAATAATAGCTTTTCTCCAATGAAAATTAACATATTCTTCAAATTTATTTCTGTTAAATGGCTTTCTTCTTGTATATACATATGTACCTATTCCATATTCTTCAGCTTCACCTTCATCATGATGATGGTGATGATGTCCATGATGATGCTCCTCAACATGTTCTTCATCATGATCATGTTCATGCTCTTCTTCATGCTCTTCTTCATCCTCTTCTTCATTTGAATCATCTTCTAATTCTCTTACCCATGCTGCTGAAGATGCAGCTTTTTCAAAATCAAAATTATGTGTATCTATAATTTCTTTAACATCAACTTTTGCATAATTTGTTTCTATTATTTTTGCAACTGGTTGAAGTGCTTTAATAACAGCTCTAACCTTTTTTAAATCTTCCGGTGAAATGCTATCTACTTTATTTAATATAATAGTATTACAAAATTCAATTTGCTGTATTAATAAATTTGCAATATCTTCTTCATCAATATTATCTTGCATTAAATCTTCACCTGAACCAAATTCATATGCAAGCCTAGCAGCATCTACAACAGTAACTACATTATCTAATCTACATATTTTAG
>DJXP01000071.1 GCA_002449785.1 Clostridiales bacterium UBA7001 | reverse complement strand
AGATTTTTGTGAACTTTTACCAAGTTATTTAAATTCAAAAAAGGTTCCTCAGTATCTTCAATATCTACAAACATTTTATTAATCATAAATTTAATATCATTAATATCTTTTTTGTCTGTTTTAGCATTTATCAAATATTGATGAAGAATTGATAAATTCTGCCCGATAATATCATGATATTTACTTTTTATCTTTTGCAAATTTTTTTCATTTTCTATTTCTTCAATATTGTCAAGTGTCCATAGCGTTTTTTCTATGTTTTCTTCTAATAACTTGTTTTTAGCTTCAATTTCTTTATGTAATAGATGTTCTTCAGTAACATCATACATTAATACATAAGAATCATCTTTAGAAAAATCAAATAAAAATGCTTTTTCTTTATTCCAATATATATATTCTGTACCTATAGTTTGATTACATATTTTTTTAAAATTTTCTATATAATTATCATCTATATTATTTTCATATCTAAAATTAAACATAATAGTATTTTCAATTATTATTTCACCTTTTTTATTTAAAGCTAAAATACCAATATTAGAAAAATCAATTGCACTCTTAAGTATAAACATTTCTGCATTTCTTTTATTATTTAAATAAAGATATGTAATTATTGCTATACACATAATAACTATAAATAGTACAATTTCCATAGATTACATCTCTCCAAATCTTATTTCTAATAAGCTATCATCTTCATCTTTTTTATATTTCACTTCTATATTTTCTATATTCAAGTCTTCAATTTTTTGTGGAATATAATCTAAATATTTATTAAATAGTATTTTCATAACAATTTTTGAATCTTTTTTTAATATAATAATCAATAATTCAAAATTCAAACCACAATCAACAATACATGATATTATCTCATAAATTTTAATAGCATTTAAGTTTGGGATGGTTCCAAATTCTATTTTAAGTGCACTATTTATATCAAACATTTTAGCATCTTCAAGTAATTCCTCAAGAATAAGCCTTAATTTTAAAGAACTCATTAACTCATCATTGTAGTTATCAATAATAAGTGTACTTATTCTTTTACAATATCCTATCCATAATTTAAGCTTTTTTAAGTCATCAATTGATAAATTAGTCTTTTGAATTAAACCTTGAATTTTTTCCTTTCTTTCTTCTATTTTACTTTCAAGATTTTCTTGAATTTCATTTTGAATTCTTAGCTCATACAGTTTTTCTTTTACCTCTTTTTCTTTTTCAATTAAACTATTATATTCCCTTAACCTAATATTCTTTTCGTTTAATTCTTCTCTAAGTCTATTAATTTCAGTAAAATCTTTTTTGAATATTGCATATTTATTTCCATATTTTTTTATTCTATATAGTTGGTTTTCTCCAGATTCATTATTATATTCAGTCTTAACTTTATCATTTTTTATATCATTAATAATATTTTCTGGAATTTCAAATCTATTTTGAGTTTGATAAATTATTTTTCCCTTATTATTTACTATAATAGAACTAATGTCAGATTCTTTATATAATTTGTGATATCTAAAATTATTTGGTATATAATTAAAATTAAGCAAAATTTCTAACCCAACAATAATAATTATAGTTAAATCAACTGCAAGATTAGTACGAAATCTCCCCACCAAAAATAAATCATATACAATTGTATACACTAATCCTAATACTATAGGTAAAAATGCAACAATTATTGTTACAATTTTTGTGTTTTTGCGAATTTTACATAATTCAAAAGTTGCAATTGTAAATAAGAAAAAAATCCATATTACAATTATTACATATCCTATTTCATGTGTATATAAATTTCTATTTTCTCTATTAAATTTAAATACCATCTCATGAAAATCATTTGTAACAACAAATAAAATCAAAATAGTTGAAATTAAATACACAACAAAATTTTTCTTCACACTACTTTTCCTGGCCAAATATGCACAAAATGAATAATAAATTGTAGGAATATAAAGCAGAGAAAAGTAATAAAAATACCAACAATAATTATTGTATTTCCAATCAACAAAATGATTTTTTAATATTTTCAAAAACAGAAAGAATATTAAGCATCCTGCAATACTCATCATATATCTTTTAATTTTTTTATCAAATAGCCTGAAACTTAATACTATTATCCAAATTAAAACTATGCTTATAGTTAGTAAAGTATTTACTGATTTCATAATTACCTCTATAATTATTAGATATAAATAATAATCTCAAATATATAAAGACATACTTTATTGTATAATCTATAATATATTTAATTATTATTTGCTTTTAGTTCAGGATGTCTATTATAAAACTCAACAGCTATGTTTGAAAACTCTGTCATATCAGTATTTAGTTTTTTTATTGCTAGTTCTTTATTTTCTTCGTCATGTGCGTTTCCATAAACTCTAATCTTATCCATATCTTTTAATATTTCTTGCTCTTTTGTTAATAATGAATCTGCCTCTTCTACAGTATATCCTTTACTAACCATACTATTTCTAACATTTTCCTTATTACTTTCAATAAAATTATTTAAAATATTAACAGCATTATTTAATTCTGCATCACTTAATTTTCCATCACCATCAAGATCTATCTTTACATCATAACCATATTCTTGATAGTTTTTTTGCATATTTAACAAAAACTTTTTCATAGCTATTTCAATACCAGCATTTGTAACTTTATCTTTCATATTGTTCATTTGTGCATCAACATGAGTACCAATCTGTTCTGTAACCTTTCCTTTAATATCATTTACTGTGTCATTAACTTTTTTTTGAATCTCAGAATTTGCTACCTCTTTTAATCCACCCAATATACTATCAAATAATCCCATAATAATTCTTATCTGACTATTTAATAATTTAAATAATCATATTCTCCTTTCTTTTTTTATTTACTTATTTATATCAAATCATATGCTATTTTTCAAGTTATATATAAATAAAAAAGATATATCAAATGAAGTAAATAAAATTGAGTTTACTTCATTTGATATATCTTTTTATTATGATTTATTTAATTATTTATAGCGTGAATAAAAATTATTAAATAAGAAATTGCTACTAAAAAACCTGCTAAAACATCACTTGTATAATGAACTCCTAAGTATATCCTACTAATGCCTATGCTAATTATTAGAATAGACAACAAAGTTATTAGTGCTATTTTTATGTATTTATTCTTAATATTTTTATATATAAAAAATATTAAGAATCCATAAAAAGCCATACTAACCATCGAATGACCTGATGGCAGGCTATATCCCTTTTCATCTATAATTCTATGTTCTATTGGTCTTGGTCTTTGTATTATTTGTTTTAATATAAAATTTGTAAGTGCTGATAATACAAGATTTATGAAAAATAAAATACTTGTTTTTTTATTTTTTATAATAATAAATAATAAAACAGACATTCCAATTAACCAATACATATTTGCAAAATTTGTAATACATCTGGCAAAAGGAGTCATAGTATCTGATATTAAGTATTTTTGTACTATATAATATCCCTTTTCATCAAATATCATAATATCTTCATCCATAACATCTTCTATTAGAAATAATAAACTAATTATACAAATAAATAAAACTATCCATTTATAATTCTTTATTAAAAAAATTTTTATATTTTCTATTTTTGGTTGCATTTTGTTTACCTTTTACAATTATTATATATACTTAATTAATTTATATAGAAATTATCGTATCTTAATACAATCTTTTTAATTTTATTAACATTTTCCGAAAACTCTAATTTATCTAAAAATTGCATAGTATTTTGAGAATTACTATTTAGCTCATATATATCAGCATTTTTATCTAACATTTTTATTAGTAATTCTTCCTCTTTTGCTGAAATAACATTATCCATTAAAATTAATTCAATGTATGCTTGAATATTAGGAATATCGCCATTATGTTTATTTACATCTATATTATCTTGATGTAATAGATATTCCATAATTTTCTCATCATAATTACGAAATCCTTTATTATCAGTATCAAAGTGAATAAGCTCAAGTTCAATAGGGCCAATCGGATCATCTTTATCCATTATATTAATATTAGCATTTTTTTCAACTAAAAGTACTACACAGTCATATTGCTTGTTAATTATAGCAATTTCAAGTGGTGTGTTATTATCATTCTTATAACTATTGACCAAATATGGATATTTATCTAATAGCTCATTTAGTTTAGATATATCATTATTTTCTATACTTTCAAAAAAATCTTTTACAATTTTATGACTTACTTCAACGTTTTTTCCATCACCAATATCTATAACATCTTTATGACCAGTGCTTATAATCAAAAAAAATATTGAATAAACTATTAAAATAGAAAAGCCAACTATTCCACTTATAATACATATTTTTTTTCGTATTTTCTTTGATTTATCTTTATTATACAATACTAAGAAAACCAAAAATAAAATAACTGCTATTATCCCTATTATAAAAATAGCAAATATAATTATTACAGCAATAATCGCTAATATATTAATTAATAATATCCCCATAAATGCCATAGTTTTAAAACCTCTTTTATATATATTTCAATTCTGTTATAAAATAATAAGAATAAACTAAACTTAAAATGGTTGTCATTACATTTAAAACAATCCATTTTTTTTCTTCATGATTTTTTACACATAAAATTGCTAATATTAATCCGATAGAAAATATAAAAAAATGGAGAAAAAAATATATAAATAATTGATGGAAAAAATATTATACCTAATAAATAGTTTTTAGTGTTGCTCATAAGTATAAACATTATTACAGCAATTACTATTGCTATTAATATAGAAATATATGGAAATAATGATTTTTTTTTCATATTATTTTTACTCACTTTCATTTTTATATAATATAAGATGTAAATTAATTGATTTGTTAACATTACTTACAATAAATTTTAATTTATTAAAATTATAAAATTTATTTAAAATAAATTCAATACAAAACTCAAAATATATTAAAATTGAAATCAAAATATATTAAAATTGAAATGTATAATGCTTTATTATTTTTTCGATTTCTATATATCATTAATACTGCATTCATACTGCATTATTTTGCATATTATTATATAATTATAAAGTTTTTTTTAACCATTTATAATCTGTTCAATTTTGGTAGAGATTAAGACAGCTGTTCTAAGCTTTAGCGAGTTACAGATGTCTTATTTCGGAGCCAACAAAAAAGTACACTTCAAAGTGTACTTTTTATTGGTGGAGATGTTATAACCATTTAATTGTCTTCATTTTCCAGTTTTCATCTTAATACAAGTGTTTCACCACTTATCATCACTTTTATTTTTTACAATTTCACTTTATATTTCTTTGCTATTTTTATTTTTTCATTCGCATTGCATTAAGTTTTACATTATAGCTAATTAGTAATATTATTTGAATCAATATCTATTTTGATTTTTCCGTTTTCGTATTTTGTATTAACAAATCTAATACAATAACAATCATTTTCCTTAATAAATTCATCTCCATCCATATAATGATCATAATAAACAACATCTTTCATTAAAACCTGAAAAACAAATTTCCCTTTACTAATTTCTGAAGGTAATATTGCAGAACAGTATTCTACTGGTTCAATTCCGCCTGCACAATCACAAAATCCAACATAACCATCAATATTCTTATATTGAGAATATTTTTCATTAAACAATTCCTCTGTCATATATTGCAACATCTTTTCTTTGAATAAATCGTATTTCACGTTAGATTTAATATAGCTAGATGTATCTAAATGATTCAATCCACTTGCTTCTATAATTTTATCTAGTTCTTCACGAGTAGATAATCCAAGTTCAACTAAAATTCCATCCATTGGTCCAATTCTACTATTTTGGAAATCAGATAATTTTAAATATTCCTTATAAGTTTTCTCAAACATGCTAACGTAGTTTGTGTATAAAATATTATCATCTATTAAGCTAGACAAATCTATCGTTACTGTCTCATCTGATAATACTGTTGTTGTTAAGCTATATTTTTCTAATCTTGCTGTAATATTATCAATAGATACTGACTGAACCTTTATTTTATTATTACCAATATCTTTAAAAACAATTTCGAAAGTATCGACATCTTGATTAGTACGTTCTGTGCTCAAACTGTTAATTTTACATCTAATAGTATTATTATCTTTTGTGTATGTTCCTTTTAATCCAAAACTGATTTGATAAAATCCCAATGAGCAAGTATTATCAGAATAAAATGTTATACTAGTAGAATTAAATCCTTCCACTTCTTCAATATTTTCATATTGATAGCAAATTGAGCCTATTCGTTTCTTAAACCACTCTAATGTTTCATCAGATATTTTTGATAAATTAAGTTCTTCACTATTTAAATCACTTTCTGTATCTTTTTCTTCAACAGTTTCATCATTTGATTCTAAGGTATTCTTTTCACTTAGATTTTCTATTTCAGTTTTCAAACTTACATTATTAGATACTTCATTTCTAATTTTTTCAATTTGATACTTTAATCTACCAACTTCACTATTTAATTTATTATTTTTTTCATATTGCATTATAATTATAAAAACTAATGCTATTAATATAATTATTGCTGTAATAATTACAATTAATAAATCAATAAATTTAATTTTAATAGGTTCTTTAGATTTTTGATTTTCTTCATATTTAACGTATTCAACTTTCGTAGGTTTATCAGCATTTTTTTCTTCTTCCATATTCTTTCTCCATTTCTTATTCTGAATATTGAACCATACTTTTTTATTTTTAGTTTATAATAGCATTATTTAAAAGAGGAAGCAGCTCGCAAACGGCTTAATTTAGCCACTTGTGAGCTATTCTTCTTTGGTGGAGATGAGGAGAGTCGAACTCCTGTCCGAAAACCTTTCCACATAAACTTCTCCGAGTGCAGTTTGTTATTAAAATTCCTTTAAATATTGTTAACAAACAAACTCTATTTAAAGTAACTCTTTAAATATCCTGCTAGTATCAAGAGCAAATACTAGCTTCGTTTCCCACTAATCGGCGCCTTAACTATAGTCGTGGGTTACTTATAGTAAGACGTTACTGCTCTTAGGCAGCAAATGCTAATTCATTATTATCAGCGTTTATTTTTAAGTTATGCCTTTTATAGTGGCCAGGCATCTCCACTACTCGCTATTCATGCTTCTAGATTACCGTCGAAACCATATACATCCCCATATATCAATAATATTATACTCTATTTTTTTTTTATTATCAATAAGATTTACCATATTTGCAAACAAAAAGAGTATCTAATTTAGAATTAATTATATTTACAAAAGTCCATCACTGTATCCTACCATCTGAAAATTGTAAAAATTATTGATTTTTATATAATTTTTACATATAATACAAATAGTAAAAATATAAGTATATTTTACAACTAACCTTTTAAGATTTTATTCTGGAAAGGACATATTAATGAAAAAAGTTATTTTTAAAGGCTGTGGAACAGCTATTATAACACCTTTTAATGAAAATGGTGTTAATTTTGAAGAATTCAGGAAATTAATTGAATTCCAAATTGAAAATAATGTTGATAGCATAATAGTATGTGGAACAACTGGAGAAGCTTCAACAATGTCTACTAAAGAAAAAAAGGAAACAATTGAATTTGCATTAAAAACTGCTAACAAAAGAGTTCCTATAATTGCAGGAACTGGTGGGAATTGTACAGAGTCTGTTATAGAATTTACAAAATGGGCAGAAAGTATTGGTGTAGATGGTGCATTGATAGTTACACCTTATTACAATAAAACTACACAAGATGGTTTGATAGCACACTACTCTGCTATTGCAAAAAATACAAACTTACCTATTATTTTATATAGTGTCCCAGAAAGAACAGGTGTAAATATTTTACCAGCTACATGTAAAAAGTTAGCTGAAATTCCCAATATAGTTGCTATAAAAGAAGCTAGTGGTAATTTATCACAAATAGCTGAAATTTCGAATTTATGTAAAGATGAATTATATATTTATTCTGGAAATGATGACCAAATTCTTCCAATCCTTTCTGTTGGTGGAATTGGAGTAATTTCTGTACTTTCTAATATTGCTCCAAATTATACTCACAACATAGTTTTTAATTTTTTAAATGGAAAAATTGATGAAGCTATAAATGCGCAACTTAAAGCCATTCCTCTAATTAAAGCATTATTTTGTGAAGTAAACCCAATTCCTATTAAAGCAGCTCTTAATATGCTAGGATACAATGTTGGAATTCCACGCCTTCCACTAATTGAAATGAGCAATAGTGGAAAAGATTTACTTAAAAGGGAATTAAAATCATTTGGTTTATTATAAAAATGTGATAAAATAGTATGAGAATAATCATATTATTATTTGAAAACATAAAAGGAGTCCAAAAATTGAAAATTGATAACAGCAATACTGAACTAATAAACAAAGAACCTCAAATATCTGAGTTCAAAACAATAATTAAAGATTTAGTGTCAAATGATAACTTTTTAGCATTAAAAACAAAAAATCAGCATGCTCATAATTCAAGATTTTACCATTGTTTATGTGTATCTTATTATACATATTATATTTGTAAAAAATTGAATCTTGATTACATTTCAGCTACAAGAGGTGCACTTCTCCATGATTTTTATTTTTATGATTGGAGAAATAAAAATGTAGAAGGTCAAAATAAATTACATGCGTTTAGACATCCTAGAATAGCACTTAATAATGCATTAGATATTTTTGAATTAAACAAAGTTGAACAAGATATTATTTTAAAACATATGTGGCCACTTACTATAATATTTCCTAGATATAAAGAAAGCTATATTGTTACACTAGTTGATAAGTATTGTGCTTCATATGAGCTAATTAAAGCATTTAAAAGAAAAATTAAAGAAAGGAGACATTAGGGGTACTCAATTTTGAAGCAAATGCATCAAAATTCCTTCCCTAGTGAAGTAAAATTATGATAAGAGTATTAATTAACGGATGTAATGGAAAAATGGGACAAGAAGTTGCTAAAGCAATAAAATCAACTCAAGATATTGAAGTACTATGTGGTATAGACAGGATGGATACTGGTGATAATCAGTTTCCGGTTTACACAAATATAAATGAAGTTATAAACATGCCTGATGTTATAATTGATTTTTCAATTCCTTCAGCAACATTTAATATATTAGAATTTGCCAAAACAAATAAAATTCCAACTGTAATTGCAACTACTGGTTTTTCTAATGAAGAACTAGACAGAATTACAGCTTATTCTAATTATTTTCCAATTTTTAAATCAGCTAATATGTCTTATGAAATAAATGTAATGGCTAAAATAGTTAGTGATTTGGCATTGAAACTTAAAGAATCAGATATAGAAATTGTTGAAGTACATCATAACAAAAAAATTGATAGTCCTAGTGGAACAGCACTACTTCTTGCTGATAATATCAATAATGCTTTAAATAATGAAATGAATTATGAATATAATAGACATTCAAAACGAGAAAAAAGAAGTAAAAACGAAATTGGAATACATTCAATTAGAGGTGGAACAGAGGTTGGAAAACATAGTGTTATCTTTTATGGAAATAATGAAAGTTTTGAAATAACACACACAGTTAATTCTAGGGCTGTTTTTGCAAATGGGGCTATTAAAGCTGCTGAATTTATTTTTAACAAAGAAAATGGTTTATATAGTATGAATGATATGGTTTAATTTTATATTTATAAAACAAAAAGTGCGGAAAAATCCGCACTTTTTGCATTCAATGCTATTTGTTAATATTCTTTTAAATACTAACTTTATCTAATTTAATTCAAAATACATATAAGAGTTTGTCGCATAGAAAATAATTATTATATAAATATGTTTACATATCATATAAATAATCCAAATAAAAACAATTTTTTATAATTGGAACAAGAAAAGGAACAATAACTTAAAAAATAAAAAACTATGTCTTGTTTATTCTATTATAATATGAAACTAAATCAGACATGTTCCTCGTCCCACTGTCTGCGATAAAGAAAAAAAGACAATATTTTTGCATAAAAACTATACAAAATATTGCCCCTCTTATTTTTAAATTTGACATTTAAAAGAATAAATTTCTTTTGAATTTTAATTAGAATGTATATATTATAATCAGTTTTTTGGGAAAAATCAAGCCTTTTTATTTTTTCCTTCTAATAATCCACCCTTTTTCTACATGATGTGGAATTTTAAGTATTACTTTTTGCTCAGCTTTTCCCGGATTAACAGTATCTATCTCTTCTAATGTATCTACATCCCATAAATTATTTATATTAAATACTATTGGCTCAATTTTTCCTGGTACAATTAACTCTAAAGTATCTCCTACACTTAATTTATTTCTTATTTCAATTAAAACTTTATCATCAAATTCTTCTATTACTTTTCCACCAAATTCATATTCAGCGTTATATTGTCTTCCACTAAAATCTTGGAAATCTTTATTATTTCTATCATTAAAATAAAATGTTGTAAGTCCTCTAGTTTTAGTCTTTTCTAATTCTTTTAAATATTTTTCAGCATTATAGTTTTCAGGATTAATATAATAATCGTCAATAGCTGTTCTATAACTATTTATAACTGTTGCTAAATAGTATTCAGTTTTTAGTCTCCCTTCTATTTTTAAGCTATTTACTCCCATATTAATTATTTCAGGTATTTCATTTATTAAACATAAATCTTTTGATGAAAATATATATGTACCTTTTTCATCTGTTTCTACTGGCATAAGATTCCCAGGATTATTCGTTTCTTCAACATAGACATTATAGGCCCATCTACAACTTTGAGCACAATCTCCCAGGTTACCACTTCTTCCAGCTAGAAAATCACTTAAAAAACATCTTCCTGAATATGCAAAACAAATTGCACCATGGCCAAATATTTCTATATCTAAATCATCAGGTTTATTTTTAATAATTTCTTCTATTTGTTTTTTATTTAATTCTCTACCTAAAATAATTCTTTTAGCACCATTATTATACCAAAATTTGCATGTATGATAACTTACAGTATTTGCTTGTGTACTAATATGTATTTCTGTATTTGGAGCATATTTTTTTATTATATCTACTACTCCACCATCTGATACAATTATTCCATCAACACCAAGTCTATTCAACTCACTTACTTGTTTTTTTATTTCATCATATGTTTCATCCCATGCATATATGTTTACTGCAACATGCACTCTTTTACCTATACTATGTGCATAGTTAATTGTTTTTTCTAAATCATCATCATCAAGTTCAGACCTTGAACGAAGAGATAATTTCGGTGTTCCACAATATACTGCATCTGCTCCATACATAAAAGCAATCTTAGCTTTTTCAAAAGAACCTGCTGGTGCTAGTAATTCTATTTTTTTCATGCTATTATTTCATTTTATACAAAAAATTTTATATAAAACTATTTCCTCCACATTTTTTCTATGTATATATTATCATACAAAGTCTAAAAAAACAAGGAAATTTCACACAAAATCCACATTCGAAATTTGATTTTTGTCTTAAAAAATGGTATAATTAAATAGATATACAAATGATTTGAAAGGATTATTAATGAATAAGAAAAAATATACTTGGGAAGTTCCTGAAGTTAATTTAAATTTAAGAAATAGCAAATACAAAGGTAAAGCTTCAGATGCCATAAAACAATTAAAAGATGACATTGTTTTTTATTTAAGAGGTGAAAATGTTTCTTTAGAGCAGAGACAAATATACTCTGCCATTTATAATGCTTTAAATTACTATAATTCTGTAACATATCTTCCATCACCAGAGTATGATATTAAAGATACTTTTTTAACATATGCAATTAATGAACTTAATAACGATTATGCATTTTTTCAAAAATATAATGAAATGTATCCAGACGATGCACCAATAATTGATATGAGTGCAAGAATAAAATCTCCTATTAGTTATATTCAAAAAGTAAAAAATAAAATTGATGAATATATAAAAAGTGGACAAGATTTATCTTATTTAAATAATGGATTAAAAGACCTGCTAGGAGCCCAAATAGTTATTAATGTTCCAAAATCTATAAAAGAAAAAGGTAAAGATGCCGAAAATGATTTTCTATATACAGTTTATATTGACTTTTTAAAACATCATGGTATATACAAAAATGAAGCAGAACAAGGTACAGAAAATTCTATTCATCAATATAGTTTCATTCCAGTAAATGATGCATTTCACCCTGATAGACTTGAAAAAATCCAAAACCGTGCGCAACTTGAAGGTTATGCAGATGGAGTTTTAGATGAAATTGCTATTCCAAAATCAAAACCATCTGAAATGGATAATGACAAAATTCGCAGTGTGACTAGAGACTATGTTATGCATCCCAAAAAATCTGGTTACCAATCTATTCATGTATATACTATACCAAATTACGCTAAAGAAATAATACCATATGATTTACCAAACGAAATTATACCACCTAAAAATACTGATTGTTCAATAGAATATCATTTCTTTACAAGAGATCAATATAATTATCAAGCTTATGGAAAAGCTTCTCATAGTAATTTATACAAACCTCATGAAAGAACTTATCATAGATTAGCTGTTCCAACTTACATTGACTTCGACAGGTCAGAAAATGTCATTTTAAATAATAATGATGAGTCATCAGTTCAACATAAATTAGGAAATCGTTTAAGAGTTAGAAATTTTGCAGAATGTCTTTATAAGTTTTATCATGTTTCATTTAATGATTTATTTAATATTCCATTTTCAGCTTTTAGAGATACTTTTAAACCATCTGTAAGAGATGATGTATTAGCATTAGAAAGAAGAGTTATAAAATCACCTGACAATAGATGGATTACTGATGCTTCAGAAAGACCACTTGTAGCAACAATTGAAGAATTAAAATCTGTTAAGGATATTATTGAAAAATTTATTAATAAAAGAAAAAATGTAAATGAAAAGAAAGTAGTAAAGCATATTATTAATAATAAACCTTCTCCATATGTTATTGTAAAGACAGCAAAGCAACCACAAATAAGTGAGCATTTTATAACATTAAGACCTTTTGAACCTAAAGAAAGATCTTACGATGATTAAACAAAATTCTACAATTTGCATTATTATTCCAAATAAAAGAGTGAATTAAGTTTTCATTAATTCACTCTTTTATTTCCATAATTTTCCAGCCTTTAATATTAATTATTCTTCATTGTCTTTTTTATCTTCAGGCTTAACTTCTTCTTTTTTTGTCTCATCAGTAGTAGCTGCTTCTTCTTGGGCTTTAGCTTCTTCAACTTTTTTGTTTTCTTCAACAGCTTCTTGAACAACTTCTTCAGTTACAACTTCTTCTGCTTCAGATTCACCTGGAACAACTTCTTCTTTTATAATAATTTCTTTATTTTCAATTCTTGCTCCAACTTTTTCCTTAGTCTTAGCAGCCTTACCAACTCTATCTCTTAAATAATAAAGTTTAGCACGTCTTGCTTTACCAACTCTTACTAATTCAACTTTTTCAATCATTGGTGAATGAACTAAAAATGTTTTTTCAACACCAACACCATAAGAAATTCTTCTTACTGTAAATGTTGCATTTACTCCTCCACCTTGTTTTTTAATAATAATTCCTTCAAATACCTGGATTCTTTCTTTATTTCCTTCTTTTATTCTTACATGAACTCTAACAGTATTACCAATTTTTAATTCTGGAATTTTGTTTTTTAATTGTTCATGTTCTATAGATTTTAAAATATCCATTCGAAACTTTCCTCCTTTTCTTAGTTTTTGCAAATGTTTCATTTGTTTTTTTAAACTTTGCAATTATCAAACTCTATTTTTTTAATTTTTCTATAAACTCTTTTTCTTCCTCTGTTAATTGTGCATTTTTTAGCAAATCTGGTCTTTTCATGTATGTGGTTTTTATAGCTTCTCTTCGTCTCCATTTTTCAATATTTTCATGATGTCCAGATTTTAAAACTTCTGGTACAGATATTCCTTCAAAAATTTCAGGTCTAGTATATTGTGGATACTCAAGAAGACCATTTAAAAAACTTTCTTCATAAATAGATTCATTTGCTATAACACCATCTACATATCTTGAAATACTATCTATTAATACCATAGCTGGTAATTCTCCACATGTAAGCACATAGTCACCAATTGATATTTCTTCAGGTGCAATCATATCAATTACTCTTTGGTCAATTCCTTCATAATGACCACATAATAAAATAATATGTTCTTCTTTAGAAAGACTAATCACTTTTTCCTGATTAAGTGTTTTTCCTTGTGGCGATAGATATATTGCTTTAGAATTAGTTTTCTTTACAGAATTAAACGCATCATATACAACATCTGGTTTTATAAGCATTCCTGCTCCACCACCATATACAGTATCATCTACTTTTTTATGCTTATCATTTGAAAAATCTCTAATATTTATTAAATTAATCTGTAATAAGTTTTGATTTAAAGCTCTTCCTATTATACTTTGTTTTATAGGTTCAAACATTTCTGGGAAAAGTGTTAAAACATCAAATTTCATAATTACAACCCTTTAATTAAATTTACAATTATTTTTCCAGAATTAATATCTACTTTTTTTATTACTTCATCTATTCCAGGTAACAATTTTTGCTTGCCTAAATCATCTTTAATAACATAAATATCATTACTTCCGGTATTATAAATGTCATCAACTTTTCCTAAATAAACATTCTCTTCTGTATAGACACTAAGTCCAATTAAATCTGCTATATAATATACTCCTTCAGGTAATTTTTCTAAATCATCTCTATCAACTAAAATATATGAATTTCTTAAAGTCTCAGCATCTTCAACTCTATCAATTCCTTTAAATTTTATAATAACTTGATTTTTTATATAGCCAACTTTTTCAATTTCAAATTCTTTTATAGAAGAATTTTTCTTAATAAATACTTTTGGCAATCTTTTAAACTTTGTATTGTCATCAGTATATGAATTGACCTTAACTTCTCCTTTTAAGCCTTTAACATTTACAATTTGCCCTAATTCTAAATATTTATCCATCTAAACACCTAATCAATAAATTCTACATTTACTTTTTTATGTTCTTTAACAGCTACAGCTTTCATAACAACTCTGATAGCTTTTGCCATTTTTCCTTGTTTTCCTATTACTTTTCCCATATCATCTTTATCTACTTTAACTTCATAAGTAATAGTTTTATCATCACTTTTTTCACTAATAGAAACTTTTTCTTCATTATCTACTAAATTTTTAATTATAAGCTCAAGTATATCTTTCATTTTAGCACCTCTTTTTATTATTTAGAAGCTTTTTCAATTAAAGCTTTAACTGTATCAGTTGGTTTTGCACCATTTTTTATCCATTGATTTGCTTTTTCTTTGTCTAAAACTATAGTTGCAGGATCTGTCATTGGATCGTATGTTCCAATTTGTTCAACAATTTTACCATCTCTTGGTGATCTAGAATCAGCAACAACTATGTGATAAAATGGAGCCTTTTTCTTTCCAACTCTTTGTAATCTTATTTTTACCATAATTAAATTCACCTCCTGAAAATTTTTTATTTATTTAAACAATAAAATTAATTTTTTTAATTTAAAACTAATTTTATAAATTTAATAACTAATTAAATTTTGAAAAATCTTTTAAATCATCCATATTCATATTTTTCATCATTCTTTTCATCATGCCCTTATTTGATGTCATTTCTTTCATCATTTTTTGAGTCATTTCAAAAGATTTCATAAATTTATTTATTTGTTCAACAGTTGTTCCACTTCCTTTGGCAATTCTAAGTCTTCTGCTTCCATTTAATACTTTAGGATTTCTTCTTTCTTCTTTGGTCATAGAACAAATAATCGCTTCAATTTTTATAAATTCTTTATCATCGATTTCAACATCTTTTAATTTATTCATTCCAGGTATTAACTTTAAAATTGAAGAAAATGACCCCATTTTTTTCATTTGTCTTAATTGTGTTAAATAATCTTCTAAGTCAAAACTTTGCTTTTTAAGTTTTTTCTCTAATTTTTCAGCTTCTTCAATATCAAATGCTTCTTCTGCTTTCTCTATAATTGAAAGCACATCACCCATACCAAGAATTCTAGAAGCCATTCTTTCTGGATGAAATACTTCTATATCACTTAGTTTTTCGCCAGTTGCTGCAAACTTAATTGGCCTTCCTGTAATTTTTTTAACAGATAATGCAGCACCACCTCTTGTATCTCCATCAAGTTTTGTTAAAACAATACCATCTATTCCTAAGTCTTTATTAAAAGCATCTGCAATATTTACAGCATCTTGACCTGTCATTGAATCAACAACTAATAATATCTCATGTGGTTTAATACTAGATTTTAGATTTTTTAATTCTTGCATAAGAACCTCATCTATTTGAAGGCGCCCTGCTGTATCTATTATTATTACATCATTTAGTTTTGAAATTGCAGTATTTATAGCTTGTTTAGCAATTGTTACAACATCTTTAGTGTTTTCATTACTATATACTGGAATATCAAGCTGTTTTCCAACGACTTGCAATTGTTTTATAGCAGCAGGTCTATACACATCACATGCAACAAGTAAAGGTTTTTTTCCCTGTTTTCTAATAATATTTGCTAGTTTTCCAGCAGTTGTTGTTTTACCAGATCCTTGAAGTCCAACAAGCATTATTACAGTTGGTGGATTAGGAGTGAAATTAATTTTTGTTTCTTCTCCACCTAAAAGGTCTACTAATTCATCTTTTACTATTTTTACAACTTGTTGTCCAGGAGTAAGTGATTTTAATACATCTTGACCTAAAGCTTTCTCTTCAATTACTTTTACAAAATCTTTAACAATTTTGTAATTAACATCTGCTTCTAATAAAGCAAGTTTAACTTCTCTTAATACTTCTTTTAAATCTGCTTCACTAATTCTAGCTTTTCCTTTTAATTTTCTAGTTATTTCTTGAAGCCTAGAAGATAATCCGTCAAAAGCCATCATTTCCTCCTATATATTTAATTCTATCAATTTTTCTTTAATGTTCTGAAGAATCTTAGCTATTTCTTTATCTGATGAACTACTTTCTATTTTTTTAAGTTCATTTAAGATTTTAGAAATTTGTTCTTCTTTTTCTAAAGTTTTTTTCATAAACAAAAGCTTCTCTTCAAATTGTGAAAGCTTATTTTCTCCCTTCTTAAGATTATCTCTAACAGCTTGTCTTGTAATTCTTTCATTCTCAGCAATTTCTGATAAAGATAAATCATTATTATAGTAGTCATCTAGAAGTTTATATTGTTTTTCTGTTAACATTTTTCCATAAATATCAAGTAAAATACTTACTTTAACATTTTTTTCCATTTGACCACCTCTTAATTTGTAATGCTAATATACTTTACACTTTTTTTTTTGATTTGTCAAGTGTTTTACACAAAAAAAACAACTACTTTTTAGTAGTTGTTTTCAAATTTATTGTTGACCACCATATTGTTGCATGAAGTAATTATTGATATATTCATTATAATCAAATGCTTCTTCTGTTTCTGGCATTCCGAAATCAGCACCTTTTGTATCTACAGATGCAGATTTTATTATTGGATACACATTAAATTCTTGAATTCCACCACTTTCTTCTTCAGTATTTTCTTCACCTTCAACATTTTCTGCATCTACTGTTTCTCCTTCAGCTGTTTCATCAGTAGTTTCTTCTTTCTTTATTTCAATTTCATTATATAATTTTTCTAGTATATCCATTCCTTCTAATACTTTTCCAAATCCTGCATAAACTCCATTTAAATTACTTGCACCATCGTTCATTATTACAGCAATGTTTGTATTTCCAGAATTATAGCTTTCATCTGATAAATTTGGAAAATACTGTGAATAATCTTGTCTAATTAATGTTACTATACCTTTTTCATGTCTTAAAGTATTTTGTTTAAAATCATTTGCAATAAATTCACCCGGAATAGAATATTCATAATCCTCATCAGAATCTTTTTCAATATTAGGATCTATTAAACTAATTTTAGGATTTTCAACTTCTCCATCTGAATTTCTACCAATATATAAGCATAAATCATCTTTGCCATATATAACTTTATTATTATAATAACCATTTTCAACTAATTTAATAATATTAGCAACTGTATTTGGAGCATATTCTGGATATAATTCCATTTTTACATTTCCAAAATCTTGAATTTCAAAAGTAACTTCTGGATGAACAACATCAGCTTTATTAGACATTACAAAACTATATACAAACCAACCTGCACATAGTAAAGCTAGAATTCCTAAAATTACCCATAAACAAATTTTTAAAACATTTTTCATTTTTATTTTCTTTCCTTTCTCTTGAGACATTTGTTTTTATATTATTTTTCACATACAATTTCTCAATTAATCTTAAGTTTATTTTAATCCTAAATACTTCATAGCATCTAAAATATTTTTCACGCCTATTATATCTAATTTATATTTTTCTTTCAAGAGTTTTTTATTACTTTCTGGAATAATACAAATTTTATATCCGAGCTTTTCAGCTTCTTTAATACGTTTATCAATCATATTTACAGATCTAACTTCTCCAGTAAGACCCACTTCTCCAATAACAGCTACATCTTCTCTTATACTTATATTTTTATAGCTTGAAGCAGCAGCAAGAATAATTCCTAAATCTAATGCAGGTTCATTAACTTTTATTCCACCTACTAAATTAATATAAACATCTTGTGAACCCAGATTAATACCAGCTCTTTTCTCTAATACCGCCATAAGAAGTGTTACTCTGTTATAATCTAATCCGTTTGCATTCCTTCTAGGCATTCCAAATACTGTAGGAGTTGATAACGCTTGGAGTTCTAATACTAAAGCCCTAGTTCCTTCTAAGCTTACTACTATTACAGAACCTGCTGGATTTCCATCTCGTTCAGATATTAACAATTCTGAAGGGTTTTTAATTTCAATTAATCCTTCATTTTGCATTTCAAACATTCCAATTTCATTAGTTGAACCGAATCTATTTTTTACACTTCTTAAAATTCTATATGAAAAATATCTTTCTCCTTCTAAATATAAAACTGTATCTACCATATGTTCCAAAACTCTTGGTCCTGCAATATTACCATCTTTAGTAACATGTCCAATTATAATAGTAGTAATTCCTTTTTGCTTACACATCTTCATAATTCTAGCAGTAATTTCTCTAACCTGACTAATGCTTCCAGCAACTGAAGATATCTCATCAGAATACATTGTTTGAATAGAATCTATAATTACAAATTTAGCTTCAGAATTTTCAAGTGAAGCTTCAACATTATCTATATCGGTTTCAGGTAAAAATAATATATTCTCATTTTTAATTCCCAACCTATCTGCTCTAGACTTTATTTGCTCAGCTGATTCTTCTCCAGATACATATAAAATTTTTGAACCATCAATTTTAACATTATTGCAAATTTGAAGTATAAGTGTTGATTTACCAATTCCTGGTTCTCCTCCAAGTAAAGTAAGTGAACCTGTAACAAATCCACCACCTAAAACTCTATCTAATTCTGCCACACCTGTTTTTATTCTAAAAGTTTCTTTCTTTTTTACATCATTTAATTTTACAATTTCACCCTTTATAGCAATCTTATTTTTACTGTTACTATTTGAGGAGTTAGAACCAGTAATTACTTTTTCTTCAACAAATGTATTCCACTCATTACACGCTGGACATTTTCCAAGCCACTTGCTCGATTCATATCCACAACTGCCGACATACAAATACTGTACTACTTTTTTTTGCCATATTTCTCCTTTCTATGTCCTATTTGTCCTATTGGGGACGTTTCTATATGGACATTTTTGTCCTTTTTTTACATATGTTTATTTTTGATATAAAATTGTTTTATGCCCTTTCAACAATTTTTCTATTTACTTTTAATATTCTAGAAATCTGATTATATGACAAGCATTTTATTTTCTTGATTTCATGTATATATTTGTTTCTGATTGTTATATTATAATTTATTATTTTAGAAATATCTTCTACTTTTAGATTTGTTTTTATCATCTTTACTGCAGTTTCATCATCAACTCTACTAATAAATTCGAATTCAATTTCATCCTCTAACCTATTAATATTTGTCAAATTATAATTTCTAAAGTTTTCTATACTGTTATCAAATTGTTCTAAAACAAAGTCACAATCTGTTAAATACGATACGTTAACATAATCGCTAAAACTACTCCAATTATAATCTTCTGTTAGACATATTCCTGCTTTTTCTGGATTTTGGTGAATATATCTAATAAGATTTTTAAAATAAATATCGTTTTCAACGCATTTATTCTTATATCGATTTTGAAATAGATGCCCACATCTATTATATTTTTTATTAAAATATAATGCATATTTAATAGCTATACTTTGAATAATACTAGACAAACAGCACCATTCATCAAAAATCAATAAATGTATATGATTTTTCATCAAACAATATGCATACAACTTATAATGATATTTTTCTTTTGAGTCTTTCAATGATTTAATAAATTTGTTTCTGTCAGAGTCATCAAAAAAAATATCCTTTTTATTAATTCCTCTAAGCATAACATGGTATATTTTACTATTTCCATATATTCTATTATTTCTGGGCAAAGTTTCACCTCATTTCATTTTTAAATTTGCCCCTATTTTATTAAACATATGGTTCAAAAGGACAAAAATGTCCATTAACAAACGTCCCCAAAAGGACATTAGTATATTATACCTCTTTTTAGCAATTTTTCAAGTATAATAATGTACATTGCATGACTCCATGTTAAACCTATTACCCATGCTGGTTTCATTTTTCTATTATCGACTTGTTCTCCTAAAAATGATAGTTCAGATGCAGAATTTGTAACAAAATTAAAACACTCTACTGCTTTTGGATAGTCACCTGATTCAATATAGTACCAAGCCATCCATAAAGTAGCAATTGGCCATGGATTATATCCGCCTATATAATTATCTCCTTCATATCTTATATATCCTCCAGTATATGTTTTTAAAGTTGAATTTATTTTTTCTATTGTATTTAATATTTTTTTGTCCTTACAATCAAACATACAAAATGGTACTATTGTTCCAAGAAGACTAATATCTATCCTTCTGTCATTTGTATTCCTTACATAACTATTTTTATTTTCATCATAAAATTTGTTTTCACTGTATTCTTTTATCTTAATAGATAACTCATTTAATTCTTTTATTTGTGTATCAATTTTTTCAATGTTTTCTCCATTTTCAAGATTTAGTTCACTTTTTATTTCCTCATAAATTTTTATCATTGATGAAAATGCAGCATAAATAGAAGAAATTGAATATATTGAAAATCCTTCATATTCTTCCCACAAATCATAACTTAATTTAAATTCATTTTTTTCATTTAATACATCATAGGCATATTCCATTAAGTAAGAAGTTGCTTTTTCTATCATCTCTAAATTATTTTTTAAAAAATCTTTATTATTACATACTTTATAATGTGCATATGAACCAATTATTACACTTGCAGTTTCATCAATTTGGTACCCCCAAGAAGGTGCTAATCTTCCATCTGTATAAAATCTTTGCTCCCATCTACCATTTTTATTTTGAGTCATTTTGCAAAATATAGAATAAAACTTTTCTGTAATATCATCCATTCCAATAATATCTAATGCTTCTGTAATAAATACAGCATCTCTTGGCCAACAATACGAATATCTTCCACATTTAGTTTTTCCTTCGTCAATTTCTATTCCAGCAGAAATTCCACCAGTTTTATCATTTATAAGTAATGGATATAATAGTATCGTTCTATTATATATATCTTTAACTTTTTGACTTACTGGTTTTTTCTCAATGCTTAATGTGTCATGTTCTTTTAAATAATTTTTCCAATATTCTCTTGCTTCACTAATTAAAGCATCTACATCAAATTTTCTTATTCTTTCAATCTCATCATCTAATTCATTTAAAACATTGTGATATTTATTCTTATTTATAAAAATAAACAAATTAAAAGATACTTCTTCTCCTGGCTTTAATACATCCAGATTATAACTTATAGCTGAATCTGGTGACATTCCAATATAGTCTTTACATCCAATAACACCTGATTTAAAATTTCCAGCTGATCCATTTACCTGATCTGATAATAAATCTTTATTTGAAAAAGTACATACTGTAAAATCGTGATTATACTGAAGTAATGCATTGTTTTTTACATATCCACTAGTATCATTGTTTAAATTTGTTAATAATTTTGAATAAGCCAAAAAATTAATTTTTAAATCTATAGTGTTTTCATTTTTTATTGTATATTTTCTAATTAATATATTCTCATGTATAGGAACAAAATCTATTTGAGTAATTCTTGTATTAAAATATGTATTTAAAATTTCAGTTTTTAATATATTAGTATTTTCAATATATTTTTGAACATAAGCGTTATTTACATCACTATGTAAATAAATAATAGCAGAATCATTAACTTTAATTCCAGTATGAAAAGTTTCTACAAATTGTTTATAATCTGAATAACCATAAAACATTCTAATTAGCTCACCTGTTTTTGTAAAACTTGCTGTTATTTTATTATTTCCAACTACTGCATCATTAAAGTATTTTTCTCTCATATATGTTTCTCCTTGCTTTTATAATTATAACTTTCTATACTTAAAATCATCTTTATATAAAGATAACCTTCCTAGTATTTAAATTTAAAGGACTTAAAGTATACTACTTAAGTCCCTTATAATATATCTTTTTTTTTATATTTTTTCAACATTTTTAAGAAAGCTTTTAAAATTATTTTATAATACTTTCATTTAATATGCTTCCACCCCATTCAACAACTGTAAAGCCTTCTCTATTTACTTTTTCTAACTTTTGTTCTTCAATCTCTATCTTTTCATCTAGAGCTTTCCAATCCATTAAAATTCTTATTATAGTATCCGGTTTTGGCTCTATTTCAAGTGGCATTTCTTTTTCTATTTCCTCTTGTGTTTCAAATCTTATATAATTATATTTATTTTTTTCCATTTGTGGAAGCCAATATACTATAAATTCTTCTGCTTCTCTTTCATTTAATCCTAATATTTCAAGCTTTTCCTCTAAAAATTCAGCTGTATTTTCTCCTCTTACTACAAATCCTTCTTGAACATTTTCATAATTATATATTTTAGAACTTTTTCCTTCCCAATAAAGTGCATAAAGCTTCCTTCCTGTTTTAATATCTTGCAAATCTCCATTAGGTTTAGCATTTACAGTCCATCCATCATTTTCATTATATTTTGGATATGTACATATTAAGTCTTTTGAATTACCTAATTTTACACTAACTAAGGTTTCTTGTTCCGGATAAATGTAAATAATAGGTTTGTCAGATTCATCTAAAGCTGAATTATACAAATTATTCACTTCACTTTTTACTTCTTTCTTACTTACTTCTTTATTTTCATTATATTTTCTCCAATAAACAATACTACAAATTAAAAGAATTAACACTATTAATAAGAAAACTATTTTTAATAATGTCATTAAAGATATCTTTATTTGTTTTTTATTGTTATCTTCCATCTTTATCTCCTAACATACTAAATTTTTTATGTAAAAAATAAAAAATTACACTATATCTTTTTCATATTTTCTTCATTTATTCACTATACACTTTCATAGACACGTCTGTATCATCATTATTTTTTATATAACTTTCAAGTTCTTCAATTGAATAAAATCCCCAAATAGAACCCGCATATCCCTCTTTTTGACTCCATGCAGAAGGATTACCTGCTCTTATCAAATTTCCAATATGCCTTTTTGATGAATATCTTACAAGATCACCTTCATTATTTGTGATTACAACTTTTTCGTATCTAGTTACAACATATCTGTCATATGTTATACCATTACCTGCTTTGATTTTAGCCAAATAAACATCATATAAATAATTTTTTGTTTTACCATCAGTACTTAAATAAAACTTATATGGTTCCAAACTCACAAGTTCGCCATCAAATGCGTATGTACCTGTAATTTCTTGATTTTGAAAATCATAAGAAATATTATGTATATAATTTTTCATATCATTAGTTAAATCTTTTAAATCCAGTAGAAGTGACAAAAGCCCTTCAACAGTATATTCTTTACTTTTTATCCCCAGCCTATATTCTGAACTCTTTGCTGTTACTGTAACTTTTTCACCTTCCGAAAGATTTGTATCTTTTGATATTGAATAATCTATATATGTTTTATAATTATCTTTATGACTAATCTCTGCTTCACCTAAATGGTTTACTCCTGAAAAAGAAACATCAATATAACTAAATGGATCTTCAACATACTCAAGATTTGATTCATAAGACATACATCCTATAGAAACTAATACTGCTATAATACCAAGAATAATTAATTTTGTTCTAATTTTTTTCTTTAAATTAGTTTTAGCATTTCTCTTTTGAGCAGCTTCTTCTGCTAGTCTTTCACCTTCTTCTCGAGCATATGCAATCTTCTTTATTCTTTCAGCCTTTTTATCTATATCATCATCAATAATGATTTTATTTCTGCAATATGGGCATATCATTTCAGTTTTAGTTTCGTTTAATTCCATTGTTCCATGACATTTAGGACAAGTTAAAGATAATTTTTCCATTTTTCCTCCAACAGGGACGCCCTATTTTGGCTGTAAATGCGACCAAAAGAGTCACCCCTTTATATTAAACTATTATTCAACATCTGGTCCAAGTTGGACATTTTGTCCAAAAAAGAAACGTCCCCAATGGCTCCTAATCCATCAAATCTTGTATTTGCTTTTGAAGTTCACGCACTCTATCTTCTAATGATTTTAATTCTTCATCACCTGTTTCAATGTTAGATTCCATTACAACATTTTCTATATTTTCTATACTATCTTTTAATTCCTCAATTTTCTCTATTAAATCTAAGCGCTTAAATTCTCTTTTAAATATACCGATTTCTTCTGTTTCTTCTAAAAGAATTGGTGAGTCTCCAACAAGTTCATAGCAATCACCAAAATTAGGGATTGTTACTTTACATTCTGTATTTTCTTCAATTTTTTCTTTTAATACTTCTTGTCCTTCTTCTTCTCCATGTACTAAAAAGATATGTTTTGGTGGATTATGAAAAGAATATACAAAGTTTAGAAGCCATGTTTGATCAGCATGTCCAGAATAACCTTCAATGTATTCAACTCTGGCATTTACAGCAATTTCTTCACCAAATATTTTTACTTTCTTAGCACCGTCAACTATTGCTCTTCCTAAAGTACCAGGTGCTTGATATCCTACAAAAAGAATTGTACTTGTTGGATCCCATAAATTATGTTTCAAATGATGCTTTATTCTTCCAACTTCACACATACCACTTGCAGATAAAATTATTGCAGGTCTTCTATCTTCATTTAAAGCTTTAGATTCTTCAGCAGTTTGTGTAAACTGAAGTCCATTAAACTCTAATGGATTATCACCTCTTTTAATTTTTTCTTGGATTTCTTCTTCGAATAAGTCTATATTTTTCTTAAAAATTTCTGTAGCAGAAATTGCAAGTGGGCTATCAACATATACTGGTACATTCATAATTGTTTCATATTTTTTGGCAAAATCCTCATCTCTACCTAAATCATCTTTTAAGATATCTAGTTCATAAAGAATTTCTTGAGTTCTACCAACTGCAAACGATGGAATAATTACTCTTCCCCCATTATCTAAAGTTTCAGATACAATATCTAAAAACATTTTTGCTTTCTCATCATTTCTAACATGTAATCTATTTCCATATGTAGATTCCATAACTAAGTAATCTGCATTACCAATCATTGTAGGTGAATCTAATAATGGAAGGTCATTATTTCCTAAATCTCCTGTAAATACAGTTTTTACAGTTTTTCCATTTTCAATTGCCCAAATTTCAACAATTGCAGAGCCTAACATATGTCCTGCATCATTAAATCTTATACTAATATTTTCATCAACTTCAACTATTTCATCATACTGAACAGGTTTAAATATTTCTAAACATTTATAAGCTTCTTCCGCAGTATAAAGTGGTGGAAGTTCATCTTTTCCTTCTCTAACTCTTTTCTTATTTTTCCAAACTATTTCAACTTCTTGTATATGTCCACTATCTGGAAGCATAATTTCACACAAATCACAAGTTGCTTTTGTAGCATATATAGGATTCCTATATCCCTCATTATATAATTTCGGAATTCTGCCTGAATGGTCTATATGTGCATGTGTAAGTATCATAAAATCTATATCATGTACATCATATAAAAATGGATCAGTATTTTCTAAGTCATGTGTAACCTTTCCTTGATACATCCCACAATCAACTAGAAATTTTTTTCCTGCTGCTTCTACTAAAAAATTTGAACCTGTAACAGTTTTAGCTGCTCCTAAAAAAGTTATTTTCATACTTAATTCATTCCTTTCTTTTGTCGCTTTTTCAGCAATGTCCCCAATGGCCCTAGCTAAATAATTTAATTCTTCTTTTTAAAGGTACCTCAAGAATTTTCTTTTTCTTCCCCATTGTTACTTGCTTTCTACCTTGTTTTTCAAAATTATCTTTATCATATACTCTAATAACTAATCCATTATCATCAATGTCAAATGAAAGCCTAATTTGTTCTAAACTAATTATTGTAGTATTTAAGGCATATTTTATTATCTCATAATTTAAATTAATGTCCATACTAATAATTCTAATAGCACCAATTTCACATAACTTTGTTATTGCTTTTTTAAATAACTTATCAATATGGTTATCAATCTCTTCAATATCTTCTATTAATACATCATCTGTTATTCTAATCTTTTGATAATATCTAAGTTCATATATAATATCAATTATTTCATCTCTAGTTTTCATTTTATTTAATTTTTTTTCTAAGAAAACTAAAAACTCGTTTTGAGAATCAATTATCGCCTTTTCTAAATTTTTATTACCACTACATAATTCAATTACATCATTCATCATCTGCTTTTGGCTTATGAAGTTAGAAGGTTTTAATATAAATGATATTTCATTAATCTGATTTAATATTTTTTCTCTTTCTTTAATTACCATCTTTTTATAACTTGCCAAGTTCTTTATTTTCTTTTCATTTTCTAACTTAGCATTAGATTTTTTAAATTTTTTTTCTAATGTTTTTTTATCATGTAATGCAATATCTATTTTTTCTAGTTTTTTTGTAAGTTTGATTTTTTTATTTTTTGAATCTTCTATAAATTTTATTTTGTCATCCATTTTTCGTAAAATTTTATTATATTCCACAAGCTTTTTATCTATTAATTCTTTTTCTTTCCCAGGCAGACTTAAATATACAAGCATATATAACGATTTTAAGTACTTATCATTATTAGTAAAATATTTTATATATTTTTTCGTTTCAAATAAAAAGTCTCTATCTGTAAAATTATAAGTTCTCCATTCAGTTAAAAATTTATCTCCTAATATCATTAATAAATTTTGATAAATAAGATTATTAATATAGTTGTATTTTAAATCATTTGTAATATCCCAAGACCATCCATTAAAATCTCTTAATACTTCTATATTGTTTATATTAAATCCGTCAACTAGAACATTTTGAAGGCTTCTTCCCAATAAAAAATCTTGAGATATATAATAATATTTTGGAGAAATATCAGATATTGCATAAAGAATAGCAATATCTGTTTGATAGGATAAAATACTTCTTTCTCTTTCATTAGTAACCGCTAGAACATCATTCTTAATAAGCATTTTAGCCTGATCAGAGTCAGGCTTAGCAATTTGAATATTATCACAATATAATCTAACAGTTTCAATTAATTCGTTTAAAAATTCTTCTTTAGATTTAACACATCTTTTTACTTCATTAAAGTCTTTATAATTTATATCGATTTTGTAGATCATATTGAGTAGCAAATTCTTTATATTAGATGAAAAATATTTATTATCTAATACTTCGTCTAATTCTAAATTATAATCTTTAAGCTTAGAAAACAAACTCATATGATTCCCCCTGTTATACATAAATTATTTTTTTCTAAATATATTTTTTATCTTATTTAAAATCCTAATAAAAATATTATCATTTTCTTTAGTAGTTAAAGCAACTTGGTCTGTTTGAAATACTATTTCATTATTTGATGAATTATTATTTTTAAAAACATCTACATCATATTTTTCCTGTTTTTCAAGTTCTTCTTTCCTTCTTTCAGCTCTCCATATATCATGTATTATTGACTTTTGCTTATTATCAGCATAAAAATCATAAAACAAATTGAATAGAATTGCTCTAGTCTCAGGCATTAAATTTTGATCTTTTAACTCTACATTATCTTGAAGAACAAATTCGTAATCATTATTTTTATTTTTTTCTATTGCATCAATTGTTTCTTTAGATATTTTATCATAATCTTCTTTTCGTAGATGTTCTAAAATAATTGATACTTCTGAAAATGCATTTCTATATTTCTCACTAACCATAATTTCTATTGTATGAAATCATACTCCCCTTTTAAATTAATCTTCATGTCTTTGAGAATTACTTCTTCCAATTATCTCATCAAAAATTCTAGAAGTAGTCCTATATTTTTTAGCAGATAGAAAACCACTAGTTGCAGCCATTATATCATCACTATTAAATTCAAAACTAGTATTATTATCTGAATTATTGGTAGAATTAGCATCACTTCTATCCTCTGTTTCTTTTAACCATTCCTTCAAATATTCAGCTGAACTCTCACTAATTTTTCCTATATGTTTTATACCTTCTAAATCTTTTTTCTCTTTAACTAAATGCTCCAATCCATATGCAGTTCCACCTACAAATAAACCATTTAAATCTTCAAGTTCAGTTTCTTCATCTGCTATAAGATTTCCTGTAATTGCTAAATTATCTGAAATTTTTCCTTTGTAGCCTGATATATTCAAATCTCCAATCATATAATCTAAGTTTTTAATTGATGAATCAAAAACATTAGGAATTTTTTCCCCACTCACTTCAGCATCACCAATAAATACTTTATATGGTATTTCTTCACCAATATGTCTTCCTTCTAGAATTGAAATTGTTTTTAAATCAACTATTTTTCCAATTTTTTCATTATCAATAGCAATTCCTATTTCATCTGGATTACAGTCAAAAAATTTAGCTAACATTGGTTTTACTCTTGGCAATCTTGTATATAAATTTCCAGTATAATAATGAGATGTTCCTTCAACTGGATCTTCTATATTATTATCATAATTTTTAGACAAAAGTTTTTTTGTTATATTATTTGAATTTGCTTCAATAATTACTTGTACTAACTCTTTAGTATCTTCATCTGTAAACTTATATTTGCCTTCTTGAACTTTATCTAACATTAGATTAAATTCAATTATTTTTCCTTCCACTTTAAACAGGTTCATTGCATCTTCTTCAGGGCAACCATAATAATTTGCAATAACACTTTTTACAAATGGACTAGTATTTATAGTTTGTATTAATGCATCTTTATTTAAACTTTCATCAATTTTATAATCATCATCATTTAAGCCAAGACCTTGAACATAAAATCCAAAAATATCCTTTAACATTTGTGGTACACTATTTTTCTCCATTGTACCATTTTCAATTTGTTCTCTGTAATCATGAATTCTTTTATTCCACTCAATAATTCTCAAATAATGATTAGAATTTTCTGAATTAGATTTTTCTTTTAATAATGAAATCAATTCATCAGAATATTCATCTAAAGGGAAACCATCTTCTTTAGTTCCCCTTACATAATTAATAACAGACTTATCTCTAGAATTATAAATAGCAACAGTTAACTGTGGATCATCATTATTATCAAAATAAATATGATAAATATCATTATCATTAATAGTTTGTGGAAGAACATTTTTTGATTTCAATTTATTTACCAAAGCTTCAACTTCTTGTCTTATCAAACTATCTTCATCTGTTAGTTCTTTTCCAATTAGTTCTTTACCAGTTATTTCTAGCCAAAATCCTTTTTCATCTATTATAGAATCATTAACTTCTGTTAGTCCCATATTTTATCTCCTCCACATTTAAATTTATCCTTCTTGAGCAACATTATTAGTATCTTCAGGCGTTTTTCCCATTTTTAATTCTTGCCACCTTTCTGGTGTAATTAAAACTTGTCTAGGCTTACTGCCTTCATATCCTGAAATAATTCCTCTAGCTTCCATTTGGTCTATTATCCTTGCTGCTCTTGCATATCCTACTTTAAATTTTCTTTGAATAAATGAAGCTGATGCTTGACCAACTTCTATAACTATTTCAATTGCATCCATTAAAAATGGATCTGCATCATCATCTTCTGATTCTTGTTCAATTTGTCCTTCTGATTTGTTTGATTTTTCTATTTCCTCTAAAATATCTTCATTATATGTAGCTACACCATTAGATTTAACAAAATCAACAATTTTTTCAACTTCACTATCTGATACAAATGCACCTTGAACTCTTGTAGGCTTATTGCTACCCACTGGATAGAATAACATATCACCTTTTCCTAATAATTTTTCTGCACCAACGCTATCTAAAATAGTTCTAGAATCTATTTGAGATGAAACTGCAAATGCAATTCTTGAAGGAACATTTGCTTTAATTAATCCAGTAATAACATCAACAGATGGTCTTTGTGTTGCAATTACTAAATGCATTCCAGCAGCTCTTGCCTTTTGAGCTAATCTACATATAGACTCTTCAACTTCTTTTGCAGCAACCATCATAAGGTCGGCAAGCTCGTCAATTATAATTACTATTTGAGGTAATTTTCCATTCCCTTCTTCATCATTTTCTACTGCTGCATTATATCCTTTTAAGTCTCTTACACCTTTACCAGCAAATAAATTATATCTATTATCCATTTCTTGAACAGCCCATGCTAAAGCTCCAGCTGCCTTTCTGGGATCTGTAACAACTGGAATTAATAAATGTGGTATTCCATTATAAACTGAAAGTTCAACTACTTTTGGGTCAACCATAACTAGTTTAACTTCGCTTGGTTTACTATTATATATAAAACTTGTAATAATTGTATTTATGCATACAGATTTTCCAGAACCAGTAGAACCTGCAATTAAAACATGAGGCATTTTTGCAATATCTGCAAGAACAATATTTCCAGCAACATCTTTTCCAAGTGCAACAGTTAGTTTAGATTTATTATCTGCAAATTCCTGACTTTCTATTACATCTCTTAAAGGAACTGATTCTTTTTCCTTGTTTGGAATCTCTATACCAACAGCTTGCTTACCTGGAATTGGAGCCTCAATTCTTATACTTTCTGCTGCTAAGTTTAATGCAATATCATCAGCTAAATTTGCTATTTTACTTACTCTTACACCTTCAGCAGGTTTTAATTCATATCTAGTAATTGCAGGGCCCACCGAAATATTTTCAACTTTTGCTGATACTCCAAAACTGTGAAGAGTTCTTTGAAGTTGAGTTGCTTTTTCAGTTAATGCTTTAGCTCCACCTCTAGATGATTTTTTTGAACTTCTTCCCAATATCTCGACAGGTGGATATTCATAATTCTCATCTTCAACAGAAACAGTATGGTCTAACTGTAAAACCGCTTTCGTTTTTGCTTCCTTTTGTTCTTCTTCAACAGTAAATAAGCTATCTTCATTAGAATGAGTTTGCTCATTTACCGCTTCCTTCTCATTATTTTTAGCTATATTCTTAAAAATATTAGGCTCAATAAAATCAGGACTTATTTCTACTTGTTTTTCAACTATTTCCTCATTATTATCTTTTCCTTTAAGTATTTTACCAAATAAACTTCCTTTTTCTTTTCTTACGCTTCCATCATCAATATTTAATCCTTCTAAATTCATTGTTAGGTTATCATCTTCTAATGCTTCATTTTTTAATTTTCTTCTGCTTTTTCTTTCATTAATATCTATAATATTATCTGATTTTTCATATGAATTAGCAAGTTCTGCTCTTCTAGCCATTCTTTGTTCTCTTCTAGCATTTAATTCTTCTTCTCTCTCTTCTTTTCTAGCATTCATTTCATCCATTAAATCTAATAGTAATTCAGAAGGATGAAGACCAAATGTAAATACACATAATAATGCAACAATACCAGCAGTAAAAATTGCTGCTCCAAACATACCAAATAATTTTATTAATGGGTAAGCAATAACTGCGCCAACAGTTCCACCACCTTTATTATAATTAGACCCTAAATCATAAGCAACTTCAATAATATCATTAAACTCTAATTCTGGATTTATTATACCTTTTGATATTTGATATATTGATAAAGTTCCAGCTATACAAGAAAGTAGAACTGCATATTGGATTAATTTAGACATTATATATCTTTTATCGTCTTTGGCTACACTTATAGATAAGCCTAGAAATCCAATAGGTATTATATATTTTATAAAACCGATAATACCACCTAAAGCAGGACTTAATAATTCTCCAATTACACCTTTTTCACCATATATTAAAACAAATAATAATAAGCTCGTTAAAAAAAGTAGTATAACAGCTAAATCTATATTAATTGCACTACTCTTTTTTCTATTATTTGTATATCGACTATTACTATTTTTCTTTCTCTTTCTTCCCAAAATTAACATCCTCTTTCTATTAGAATTTATTATATTAAATAAAGCACATAAAGCTTTAAACAACTAAAACTTGATGTGCTTTTCCTAAATTTTATTTTAACTCTTTTCTATTGTTTTGAATTGTTTCTAAAGCATTTTGAATAGATAATTCAACATTACTTACAGTTTTTCCAAGTTCAACCATATTGTTTTCAATATTTGCAAGTATTTCATCAACATAAGTATTAGTACCTTGTGTTATTTCTCTATACATTTCATTAGCATCTGCTATTATTTCATTTTTCTTCTCATATGCTTTCTTTGTAATTTCATGTTCATCAATCATAGAAATAATTCTATTTTCAGCTTCTTTCACAATATCGTCAGCATCTTTTTGAGCCTCACCAATTATTCTTTCTCTTTCTTCTTTGATCCATTTAGCTTGTTTCAATTCATCAGGTAATTTTAGCCTTATTTCTTTTATTATATCTAAAAATTGTTTTTTCTCAACAACACTTTTGTCTGTAAATGGAACTGTTTTACTTTTTTCAATTATATCCTCAAGTGTTTCAAGCAATGTGAAGATTTCCATACTTTTTATTTCTTCCTTTCTTAAGTAAAAGATTAAATAATTTTATTAGTAATAAAATTATTCTTTATTCAAAAATAATAAATTTACTCTTCCATATTGTTTTATATCATATAAATTAATTATTTCTTTATCTAGATTATCTATTACTCTATTTTTATCATCTGTTTCAATAATAATAATTCCATCATCTTGTAGTAAATCGCTATCCATAATTATTTTTACACTGTCTACAGCATAATTTGTTTTATAGGGTGGATCTAAAAAAACTATATCAAACTTCATATCATTATCTTTAATACTTTGAAGAGCTTTTTTAAAATCGCAATTATATAATATAATATTTTCCTCAGTTTTGGTTTTTGAAATATTTTGATTAATAATTTTAATTGCCTCTCTAGACGAATCACACAATACTGCTTTTTTTGCACCTCTACTTAATGATTCAATTCCTAATGCTCCACTTCCCGCAAATAAATCTAAAACAACAGATTCATATAGTTTTTCACTTATTTTGCTAAATAACGCTTCTTTTACTCTATCTAGAGTTGGTCTAGTATTTTCTCCTTCTAATGTATACAGTTTTGTGCCTCTCATACTACCACTTATAATTCTCATAATACCCCTATATATAAAATTTTACTATACATCTATTTTATTCCAAAATCCTCATAAGTCAATAACATTAACACAATTGTAATACATACTTAATTCTTTTGTAATGTTTAAATGGCAAAAAAAAATTTGGAATTAAATCCAAATTCATTTTTTTATTCTTCTTCTTTTTTATCATCTTGCAGAAGTTCTAATTGCGAAATTAATAAAGCTTCCATTTTTGCTTTATATACTCCAAACTGTCTTTTTAATTCTTCTGTTCTTTTTCTTATTTCAAATTCTTCTTTGGTTATTTCTTCACTAGCACGTCTTGCTTCACTTTGAGCATCTCTTACTATTTGTTCAGCCCTCGTTTGTGCATTTGCTTTTATATCATCTGCAGTTGTCTGAGCCATTATCAATGTGTTTTGAAGTGTATGCTCAACATTTTTATAGTGTTCTAAATCTTTCTTATTTTGTTCAATTTGTTCTCTTAATTCTATATTTTCTTTATATAATTTTTCATAATCAATTGTTAAATCATCTAAAAAGTCATCTACTTCATCAACATTATAGCCTTTTAATGTTTTTGAAAACCTTTTATTTTCTATATCTAATGGTGTAAGCATAATAATCCCCCCTGCAATTATTTAATCCAAGATGCAGAAAATTTCCCTTCTATTTTTTCTCTTGTTACTTCATTAATAATATCATAATTATATGGTGCAACAACAAATATTGAATTAGATACTTTTTCTATATTTCCATCTAATGCTTCAACTGCGCCACCAACTGCATCAACAATTCTTCTTGCAACATCTTTATTAACATATTCTAAATTCAATACTACTGAATTTTTTTCTTTAAGTTGAGCTATAATTTCTCTAGCCTGATCAAAATTAGTAGGCTTTGCTATTTTCATTTTTATTTGTTGTGGTTGTTGGATTGGAACTACCTTATTTCTTCTTTTAAATAAACCAACAGATTCTGTTTCTGGTTCTTCTGTTTCATATTCCTCATCATATTCTTGATTATACATTCCTTCATCATAATTTTCTTGACCTTCTTCTGGTTCTCCCCATATAAAATCAACTAATTTTTTTAATGATGCTCCTGCCATTTTTAAAGACCTCCTAATTTTTTCTTCTCATTTGTAGCTTAACATACATATAGTATCTATCTATTTAAAAAGATTGTCAAGCTTTTTTCATAAATTTACTTGTTTGTTATTAAATTATAATTTTCCTGTAATTTTTTTGTAATTTTTTTGTGATTTTGGTAAATTTATGTAATAAATTATTTGTGCAATAGTACCTCATCATATAATTTGATTTTTCCCATATCTTCTATGTCATTTTTAGAATACCCTAAATTTTTTAGTTCTTCTTCATCATAATTTTCTATTATTGAATAAGTATCATTTTGTCTTAAAACTTTAACAAGTATTTTCTCTATATATCCAGCTCTTTGTTTTTCAACATATACTTTATTATTATCTTCCTTTAGTGCAGAATTACTAACCTTTAATCCGGTATATTTCCACCATATTATATCTACAGATATTTTTCTATATTCTAATAATTCAGAAATATCTTCAGAAATACTAAAAACTATTATTCTATTATTATCTTCTTCTTTAATATAAGATATTTTTGCGCTAATTTCTTTTGAATTTGTCAAACGAAGTGTAACCTTATCACCTAGCTTAGCATTCATTGCTTTTTCTGTATTAATTGGAACCGCCAAAAATGCTTCAAAATTATTTACAATTTTCCCTTTTTCATTACTAAGAGGAATTGTAGTTCCAACTTTAAGGTCAAATCCATTTAATAATTCTGATGATAAATAGCTAAAGTCTCCTACTTTTAATATATTCTCCAATCCGTCAACTCTATATGATGCCAAACCAGATATTGGTGCATAAATTGTTTCTGATCCCCTTTCTAATTCCTGTTCTAAACTTGTCCTTTGTTCTGTTAGAGTTTTAACATATGAATTATCCGGGCTTTTAAAACCAGTAATTTGTGTCTTTTTAGATATATATGCATCAATTTTATTTTTATTCTCTTGAATTTTTTGTAAATAATTAACATCATACATTAAATTCACAGTGCTTTCAATTTGATTTTCTAAACTTGCAATATCACTAGATATAATATTTAAATTATTCTCTGATATATATTGATTAATTTCTATATCTAAATCTTTAATTTGATTTAAAATACTTTCTTCACTATTAGAATAATATCTAAAAACTGCTTCTGACTTTGCTGCTCTTTCACCATCTGTCAATATTTGAACCATTCCATTTTTATAATTTTCACCTTGTAAAATCATTTCATCTCTAATTAAATATCCCTCTGCTTGTTCTTCATATAACAGTGAACCATTAGTTATTACATATATATCTGTTGAATTCCTTAAAATAGTAGTACTATTAAATACTACTATTATTAACAATATCATGAAGAATAATGTAAAAAGTACTTTTATTAAATTATTACTTTTTTTCTCTTCTCTTTTTTTAGACATATAACCTCTTTTATTTTCATTTAATTTAATGATGAACATATAATATTTACATTTTTATTTATATCAGCCATTCCATCAAGCCAAATAATCTTTTTGTTTTTCCTAAACCATGTCATTTGTCTTTTAGCATATCTTCTAGTTTCTTGTTTTATTTTTTCTATCATTTCTTCTTTATTATAATTTCCACATAAATATTGAACAACTTCCTTATATCCAAGTCCTTGCATTGCTGTTGGAAATTCATCATATTTATTAATAATATTTCTAACTTCATCAATTAACCCATCTTTTATCATCTTGTCTACTCTACTATTTATTCTTTCATATAGTATGGTTCTATCCATATTTATTCCATATACTAAATACTCATACTTGGTGTCATTTTCTCTTGATTTTATTTCTAATTCTGTTTTGGTCTTGCCTGTTGCATTAAATATCTCTAAAACCCTAACAATTCTTT
Source organism: Clostridiales bacterium UBA7001 (assembly GCA_002449785.1). Classification (GTDB taxonomy): domain Bacteria; phylum Bacillota; class Clostridia; order TANB77; family CAG-508; genus Scatovivens. The sequence continues at coordinate 7,465 of DJXP01000071.1, read as the reverse complement.
TTTTATCATTTTTACTGATTTTTTTCATAGCTTCTGGATCAATTTCATTTGCTTTATTCCACAGATAATTAAGCCCATCTGGAGTAGCAGCATCTTCCATCAACTTATTTCTATAATCTTCATCAAAATTCATTTCACTATAATTAATTTCATAAATAAGAGAATTTACATATAAACCTGTACCACCTACAACTATTGGTGTTTTGTTTTTATCAAGTATTTCTTTTATTGCTTTACTACTATCTTTTTTAAAATCCGATACAGTATACCTTTTGTCAGGATCAATGAAATCTATTAAATAATGATTTATTCCTTCCATCTCTTCTTTTGTAATTTTTGCAGTACCTATATTCATTTCTTTGTAAACTTGCATTGAATCCGCTGAAATTATTTCACCATTAATTTTTTTTGCAAGTTCAATAGAAAGACTAGTTTTTCCTGAAGCAGTAGGTCCAACAATTACTACAATTTTAGGCTTCATAATATAAATTCCTTTCTATAATAATAAACCATCAATAGTACATTGCCTAATTTGTTATTAAATTTTATCTTCTACTAAATTTTCTTTCTAAATCATTTCTTGTCATTTTTATAGCAACAGGTTTTCCTAGTATATCTTCAAAAGGATTTTGAATTAATAATAATTTATCCAATATTATTCTAGCTTCTTCATCATCTAAATGAACATTGCTTCTTTTTGAAACTTTATCAGCTATTGTTGCTATAAACTTATCAGCTTTTTCTTCTTTTGCAGTTATAGCTACTTTGTCAAGTTCTTTTAATATATCCATAAATAACTGTTTTGTATTCAATTTTTCACATATGCTTGGTACGGCAACTAATTTTATTGTCTTATCTCCAAATTCCTCAAATATAAATCCAGCTTTAGATAGCATATTTTCATTTTCCCTAGCAAGAATCAATTCCTTATCTGTTAAATTTATTACATCTGGAAGTAGCAAAAATTGATTTTCATCTACTTTTTCATCATTTTTATAATATTTTTCGTGTAATTCATCATAAATTATTCTTCCATTTGCAGTTGTTTGATTTATTATATATATTTCATCTTTTATTTCTACTATTATAAAATTATCAAATGCTATACCTATGTATCTATATTGAATTTTCGAAATATCTTCATTAAAAACATTCAAATTAGGTGAATAAATATATTCAAAATCATCTGTCATATTTGTCTTTTGTTTTTCAATGTTTTCTAATTCTTTTTCTTTTCTTTGTGAAAATGTTTCTATACCAAAAGTTTTTTTATACATTTCTTCAAATTCAGGAGTTGGTTCATTTAAACTTTCCTCTACATTTTCATTTAAGGCTTGTCGAATTTTATTTGTATCCACCATTTGTGTACTATCCATATCCATCTTAGCATTAATAATATCAGTAGCTGCTTCATCAAAATAATTATTAGAATTTTTCATAATATAACTTTCACTAGTTTCAATAGCATTATCTATATTAGAATCACTTGCACTATTATCATTTTTTTCAAATGAATTATCAAGTTCACTTTCTTCTAATTTATTTTCTTCAGTAACATCTTCTTTTGGAACCATATCCTCTTTTTCTATTATTTTATTTATAGGTTCAACAACTTGTGTTTCATCCTCGCTAGAATTAATATATATTTCTTGAGTATCACTAGAATCCCCATTTGATTTATTTTCTACAACACTATTATAATTATTTTCAACATTTAGAACATTTTCATCTATTTTTACTTCTTCATTAATTGGTTTATTATTATCAGCTGAGATCTCATTTGCATTAGATATATTTAATTCCACAGTTTCACTAGAAATTAATGTACTACCTAAAACTATACTTTTGTTCAATGTATTACTATTAATTGGTGTTTGAAAATCGTTAGCTTTATTTAAATCTTTTTCTTCTAATACATTATTATCTATCAAATTATCTTTAATTGTAATTTCTGTTCCTTCACCTAAGCCATAATTACTTTTATAAATATCTGCTAAATAATTGTTATTGATTTCATCTTCTGTCTCATCTGGTTCTTTTATTATTTTTTTGAATAATCCAACTATTCCAGATGATTTTTTATCTGAATCCTCATTTTTTTCTTTCATTTCAAATTTACTATTAAAACTATTATCAACTACAGGTTTGGCATAATTATATTCATATTTTGAATTATTAAAAGTAATAGGTGTTGTATTACCTGCTTTAAAACTGTCTTTCATTTTATTTTGATAAAATGAGTTCATAAAATTAAAAGTATCTTGCTTTTGAGCTTCTGTATTATCAACATTTGTTAAACAAGATTTAATTGCATGATATACCGCTTTAAAAACTTTTGATTCATCCTCAAATCTAACCTCTAGTTTAGCTGGATGAACATTAACATCAACACATTTTGGATCCATATGTAAATTTAAAATGGCAAATCCATATCTACCTACTGGAACTATACCTTTAAACGCTTGGTCAACTGCAGCAGTAATATTCTTATCTTTTATATATCTACCATTTAAGAAAAACAATTGATTACTTCTATTGCTTCTTGCAATTACTGGATTTCCTACAACACCACTTACTCTTATTTCTTCGAACTCATAGTCCACTTCTACAGTTTCCATTGAAATGTCTTTTCCGTAAATAGAGTATATAGCTGTTTTTATATCACCATTACCATTAGTTTGTATTATTGTTTTTCCATTACTTATTAATTTTAAAGATACATCTAAATTCACAAGTGCAATTCTAGTAACAACATCTTCTATATATCCTGCTTCTGTATAATCTTTCTTTAAAAATTTATATCTCACAGGAGTATTAAAAAAAAGATTTTCTACAGTAATTGTTGTACCAACATTCCTTGCAGTCTCAGTAAATTGAATGGTTTTACCACCTTCTACTATTATTTTATGTGCTACACTTTCATTTTCATTTTTTGAAACCATTTCTACTCTTGAAATAGATGCAATACTTGCTAAAGCTTCACCTCTAAAACCCATTGATGTAACTCGTGCTAAATCTTCTGCTCTTCTTATTTTACTAGTTGCATGTCTTTCAAAAGCTATTTCCATATCGTCTTCGGCAATTCCAATACCATCATCAGTGATTTTAATCATTGAAATTCCACCATTCTTAATTTCAACTGTTATATTTTTTGCTCCAGCATCTATAGAGTTTTCTAACATTTCTTTTACTACTGATGCAGGTCTTTCTATAACTTCTCCTGCTGCAATTTTGTTTATAGTTAAATCATCTAATAAAACTATATTTCCCATTTCAAATACCTCTCTATACTAATAAAAAATCACATAATCATCCATTTTTATAATCAAAAAAATTATATCATTAAGTAATTTTAATATCAAGAGTGATTTATAATTTATATGAACTAGTAACCAAATAATAATATTTGTCATAATATAAAATATACAAAAGAAAACAAAAATTATAATTTAAAGGAGGATTTTAAAATGCCAGAAAACAGAGGTTGTTGTGGACTATTCGGTGGAGATAATGAATGTTTATGGATAATTATATTATTAATTATTCTTTTCTGTTGCTGTGGAAATAACAATAGTAGAGGTTGTTGCTAGTCAAAAAAAAATGCTTACTAGAAAAATCTAGTAAGCATTTTTTATTATTTTAGTACATTCCACCCATATCTGGCATGCTTGGTGCATTATTACCACAATTACAATTTTTTTCTTTCTTCTCTGTTACAATACTTTCAGTTGTAATAATCATTGATGCAACACTTTCTGCATTTTGAAGTGCTGAACGAGTTACCTTTGTAGGATCAACTATTCCTGCTTTTTTCATATCTACATATTCTTCTTTAGCTGCATCAAATCCAACCCCTGGTTTACTTGATTTAACTTTATCTAATATTACTGCACCTTCTAATCCTGCGTTTTCTGCAATTTGTTTTACAGGCTCTTCTAATGCATTTAAAACTATTTTTACACCTAATTTTTCTTCATCTGATACTTCATTTAATAATTTTTCAACTTCTGGAATTACATTTACATATGCTGTTCCACCACCAGGAAGAATTCCTTCTTCTACTGCAGCTTTTGTTGCAGATAGTGCATCTTCAATTCTTAGTTTTTTCTCTTTCATTTCAATTTCTGTTGCAGCACCTACTTGTATTACAGCAACACCACCAGCAAGTTTTGCTAATCTTTCTTGAAGATTTTCTTTATCATAACTTGATTTAGTTTCTTCAATATTTTTCTTTATTTGATTAATTCTAGTTTTTAATTTTTCTTTATCTCCCATACCATCAACAATTATAGTATTTTCCTTAGTACATTTTACTTGTCTTGCACGTCCTAATTGTGCTAAAGTAGTATCTTTTAAATCTAATCCTAAATCTGATGTTATAACTTCTCCACCTGTTAAGATTGCAATATCTTCAAGCATTTCTTTTCTTTTATCTCCAAATCCTGGAGCTTTTACACCAACAACATTTAATACTCCTCTTAATTTATTTAATATTAATGTTGATAATGCTTCATTTTCAAAATCATCTGCTATAATAACAAGTTTTCCACTTTGTGTAGTTAATTCTTCAAGTAATGGTAATATTTCTTGAATATTTGAAATTTTCTTATCTGTAATTAATATATATGGATTATCCATAATTGCTTCCATTTTATCAGTATCTGTAACCATATATGGTGAAACATATCCTTTATCAAATTGCATTCCTTCAACAACATCAACTTCTGTTGAAGATGTTTTTGATTCTTCAATAGTAATTACACCATCTTTTGAAACTTTTTCCATTGCATCAGCAATTAAATTTCCTATTTCTTCGTTATTTGCAGAGATACTTGCAACTCTTGCTATATCTTCTTTTCCTTTAATAGGTGAACTAATTTTCTTTAATTCTTCAACTGCTCTTTCTGTTGCTTTATCCATACCTCTTTTTATTGCTAAAACATCTCCGCCAGCCGCAACATTTTTAATTCCTTCTTTTAACATTATTTGTGCAAGAAGTGTAGCAGTTGTTGTTCCATCACCTGCAACATCATTTGTTTTTGTTGAAACTTCTTTTACTAAGTTAGCTCCCATATTTTCAAATGAATCTTCAAGTTCTATTTCTTTTGCAATTGTAACACCATCATTTGTAATAAGTGGTGCTCCATAACTTTTATCTAAAACAACATTTCTTCCTTTTGGTCCTAATGTAACTTTAACTGTATCTGCTAGTTTATTTACTCCTTCTAATAGGCTTTTTCTAGCATCTTCTCCATATTTTATATCTTTTGCCATAATGATTCTCCTTTCAAATTTTAACATTTTATTATTAATATAATTTACCAAAACATATTAATAATTATTTTTTATAGATATTACTCTACTATAGCTAAAATATCTGATTGCTTAACTATAATATATTCTGTTCCTTCATATTTAACTTCAGTTCCAGAATATTTGCTTGTAATTACTTTATCACCTTTCTTTATTTGCATTACTATTTTTTTACCATCTTCGTCTACTCCTCCTGGTCCTACTTCCACAACTTCAGCTATTTGTGGTTTTTCTTGTGAGCCTGAAGTTAAAATAATTCCGCTTTTTGTAGTTTCTTCTGCTTCTACCATTTTAATTAAAACTCTATCATTTAATGGTTTTATCATTTTAAAATACCTCCTTTATTTTTTGGGCTATAATCATTAATATAATTACAAATAATGATTTATAACACATATTTATTTAATAAAATTAGCAGTCATGTTTTCTGACTGCTAATAATTTATACCCTTTTTTATAAAATGTCAATATTATTTCAAGATTTTTTTAAAAATTTCTTTTTTTTCTTTGTAATTTCAAAATTTGTTATATCAAAATATGTCAGTTTTATGCCATATTCAAGAAGTTTTACATCATATTCATTTTGTTTTAGTTTAATTTCTAGTTCCTTAGATTTAGAGTATAAAGTATCTATATCTAATTTATATTCCTTTGATAATTCATTTATTCCTATTTGAATTGAATTTAATACAAACCCTCTAATTCTTTCTATTAATTCCTGCTTCACATATATTGAACTTAGTCCAATCGCTTTACTTAAAAATTTAGCCGAATCTTGAATCTTAAAATTATATGTTCCATTTATTTTTATATATATTTCCTTTTCTTCTCCGTTTTTCCAGTTCACATATTTTATTGGATCATTTATAATATACTTATTATTTGTAATAATACTTTTGTTAAAAAAAACGGCACATAAACTTTGAGTTTCAGCATCTCTTATTATAAAACTATTCCAAGGCTTGTCATATTTTTCGGGTAATTTGTTATTTTCAACTATATATTCTCCTTGAGTGTCTTTATAATCTAATATTCTCCCTTTTTCAATTAAGCAAACTAATTGATTCTTATTCACCTTAATTATATTATTATTTATTTCATATTTTTTAAATAGAATATCATTATTAAATTCACATTCTAAAACATTTTTTTCTTGTTCTTTGTATTCTGCTAAATAATACATCAGTTTATATCTTCTCCTTGTTATTATCTTTACCAGTTAGAACTACATTATAGGTTCACAAGTTAAATTAATTCCCAAGTTTTTAAGAGCATTTAGTTCACTTTTTTCTAATATATAGCTACTATGAGCATCACATCCTTTTAGTTTATCTAATTCATTAATTGCTTTTTCTATTATTGGATTAGTTACTGAACAAATGCTTAATGCAATTAATACTTCTGATAAATTTAAAAAATATGATGTGCTATATGATGTTTTTTTCTTCATTTTGTAAATTCCATCTAATACAGCTGGTGATAGCAAATACTCTTGGTCTGGTATTCCAGTTATTTCTTTTATAGCATTCAAAAATGCTGCACTTGTTGAGCTTAAAATTCTAGTTTCTTTACCTGTAATTATCTTATCATTTTTTAATTTAATTGCAACAACATTTACTCCTTTTTCTTTTGATGTTTCATTTGCAACTCTTGCAACATCTCTATCAGATAATGATAAGCCTAATTTATCCATTAAAGATTTAGATCTTTCAACTACATCTTTTTCACATATTTTTTGTTTATAATCACATAAAGTATTATAGTATCTTCTAATTATTTCATCAGTTGCAGCTTTCTTAACTATTTCTTGGTCTGTAATACATTGTTTTATCATATTAACTCCCATGTCTGTAGGAGATTTATATATCTCTTTTCCAGTTATCTTTAATAATATGTTTTTTAGAATTGGAAATGTTGATATATCTCTATTGTAGTTTACCGCACTTTCACCATAAGCTTCTAAATGAAATGGATCTATCATATTAACATCTTTTAAATCTGCTGTTGCAGCTTCATATGCAATATTAACTGGGTCTAAAAGGCTTAAGTTCCATACTGGAAACGTTTCAAATTTTGCATATCCAGCTTTTACACCTTTTTTATGTTCATGATACATTTGTGATAAACATGTACCTAATTTTCCACTATTTGG
>DJXP01000079.1 GCA_002449785.1 Clostridiales bacterium UBA7001 | reverse complement strand
ATTTCTTACCTTTCTATTATTATAATAAATATTATAAAAACTATATTTTTAATATACTATACTTACTAAAAAAATTCAACTGAATATTCAGCGTCAAATTTTTCATTTGGTTTTAGTTTTAATAAATCTTCTTTTTCTTCAAAAATTCCTGATGCATTTACTTTATCCGCTGTATTAAACCACGGTTCTAAGCATAAAAAATTTGCTCCAGGTTTAGACCATATTGCTAAATATTTAAATTTAGGAAAACTAAATTCTAATATTTTTTTATCATTTTCTAATAAGAAGACTTTTTTTGATTTAATATTTTTCATAGTAATTGAGTCTTCATTAAAGATATCTTTATCTAAATAAATTGTATTATTACTAAAATATTTAACAAATTTTTCTTTTTGTAGTTTTACCAAGCCTTGTTCTAATTTATAAAACTCTATACAATCCTCATTTTTTTCAAATTCTAATTTATATTTTCCACTCGAATAATCACAAATAAATGCTGGATGAGCACCTAATCCAAATATCATTTCTTCATCAGATTTATTAATAATTTCATACTTTGTTATTACTCTATTATCTTCAGCTTTATGAGAAACATATAATTCAAAGTCAAAAGGATATTTTGCTCGTGTTTCTTCATTCGATTTTAATACATAAGAGTTTTCTCCAATAGACTCAAATTCCATATCTCTAGCAAATCCATGTTGTCCCATAAAGTATTCTTTACCATTAATAATAGTTTTTCCGTCTTTTAATTTTCCAACTATTGGAAATAAAATTGGAGAATGCCTATTCCAATATTTTTCTCCATTATGAAGTTTTTCTTCACCATTAAAAATAATTGAAGTAAGCTCGGCTCCTTTATTTACAGACTTAATTATTATCATATTAAACCTCTTTTATTTTATCAAATATATTTTTTTATTTAGCTTTTCATAATGTGGAAGTATTACATTTTCAGTTACATATTCTTTTATTTTTTCTATCTCAATCCATTTAACTCCACTATTTTCGTCTTCTTTAATTCGTATTTTTTCATTTTCATCAGCTTCTAATACATATTCAACATCAAAATGAAGATGAGTACTTACATATTTTCCATTTTTTATATGAGAATTACTTGAAACAATTTTTAAAGAATAAATATCATCTTGTAAAAATTTTGCATTTTTTACTCCAGTTTCCTCCTCAATTTCTTTTAGTATAACTCTTTTAAAATCATCATCACCATCTGCATGTCCGCCAATCCATGCCCAAGATTTAAAAGTGTTGTGATATATCATAAGCACTTTTGTCTTATTCTTATTAAAAATCCAACTAGAAACAGTAAAATGACCTAATTTGTTATTTCTTGTTAAAACATCATCATTTGTTTTAATAAAATATAGCATCACATCTTTATCTTTTTCTTCAGCCTCATCAATCGGATTATATTTTAAGATTTCATTATATATTTTTTCATTCATATGCCTTACCTTTTTATTTTTATAGCACTATTTAATTCATCTCTCATTCTAATTGCTTCTGCTCTTGTAGCTTTTCCATATTCTTCTTCTACAAATTTATCTTTCCATAAATCTGATTTATATGCACACATTAGGCTTCTTGTAGCATTAACTATTCCACCAAGTCCATTTTCATCAAAACCTAAAGCTATATCTTCTGCTTTTCCACCTTGTGCACCATAGCCTGGAATTAAAAAATATGTATGAGGCATAATTTTTCTTAGTTCTTCTAATTGTTTTGGATATGTTGCTCCAACGACTGCTGAAACAGAACTATAACCATATTCACCCCTACAATCTTCTCCCCACTTTTCCACAAGTTTTCCGACTTTTGTGTAAATAGTTTCACCATCTTCTGTTATTAAATCTTGAATTTCGCCAGAAGACTTATTAGACGTTTTTACTAATACAAAAATGCCTTTATTATATTCTTTGCAATCTTCTACAAATGGATTAACACAGTCTGAACCCATATATGGGTTTACTGTTAAAAAGTCTGAATCAAATATTCCTATTTTTTCTCCATCTATCTCGTTTTTTCCTAGATATGCATTTGAATATCCTTTAGATGTAGAACCAATATCGCCTCTTTTAGCATCAACCATAACTACCATACCTTTTTCTTTACAATAATCTATCATGGTTTTTAATACTTTAATTCCTTCTACACCATACATTTCAAAGTATGCACTTTGAAGTTTAACAGCTGGAATAATATCATAAGTATTATCAATTAATGTTTTACTATATTCCAGCATTGCCTCACACATACCTTTTATATCAGTTCCATATTTGTTTTTCACACAATTTGGAACCATATCATATCTGGTATCAACACCTATAACAGTAGGATTATTTGTTTCTTTTATTTTGTCTATTAATATATCAATTATTTTTTTCATTTTTCCTCTCCATATCTTTTTATTTCTTTGGGAACGTTGCAGTTTTTTAAAGATCTGGTCCAAATTGGACAAAATGTCCAAAACAGAAAGCTAACGCATACTGACACTGTAACGGCTAAAGCCTAACAGTCTCAGCAACGTCCCCAATGGTCCCTAATTTTCTCTTTCATAAACTATTCTTCCACCAACAATAGTGTATCTTACTTGACCTTTTAATTTTTTATTTATCCATGGAGTATTTTTTGATTTTGAAACTATTTTTTCTTTTAAAAATACATATTCTCTGTTTGGATCAAAAATTGTTATATCTGCATCTTTTCCTTCAGAAATCGCACCTTTGTTTTTTAGACCTAAAAGTTCTGCTGGTCTATAAGACATAAATCTAACCATATCCAAATAATCTATTAACCCAGGTTCTACTAAATTTGTAATTGTAGCTCCTAATGCTGTTTCAAATCCTATTATTCCATTTGGAGCTTTTGCTAAGCCTCTTGCTTTTTCTTCTTCGCTATGCGGTGCATGATCTGTAATTAAACAATCTATTGTACCATCTTTTAATCCTTCTATAATAGCTAATCTATCTTTTTCTTCTCTTAATGGTGGATTCATTTTTGCATTAACACCTGACTCTATTACTTCATCTACTGTAAAACTAAAATAATGTGGGCATGTTTCGCAAGTTACATTTACGCCTCTTGCTTTTGCTGATCTTATGGTATCTACAGAAGTTTTTGTACTTATATGACAAATATGTGTATGAAGATTGTTTGTTTCCGCTATTACTATATCTCTTGCTGCCATAATTTCTTCAGCTTCTGGAAGGACTCCTTGTACTCCAAATCTTTCTGCAACTTCCCCTGCGTTTATCGCACCACTTGAAACTGACTTTTCCTCACAATGTTCTGATACAAAACTACCAAGCTTGTTTGTCTCAATCATAGCTGTTCTAATTGTTCTTGCATTTTCTACTGGCATACCATCATCTGAAAAAGCAATTGCTCCTGCTTCTAATTGTTCTTTAAAATTAACTAACTCTTCACCTTTTTCTCCTTTAGTAACACTTGAAAAAGGAAAAATATTACATAAATTTACTTCTTTTGCTCTATCTATAATATATTTTAATGTTTCAGGATTATCTGGTGTAGGATTAGTATTTGGCATAGGGCATATAGTAGTAAAGCCACCTGCTACTGCACTTTTAGCACCTGTTTCTATTGTTTCTTTGTGCTCACCTCCTGGTTCTCTTAAATGGCAATGCATATCAATCATACCCGGCATAATAATATATCCAGTACAATCTACTATTTTATCAGCATCTGTCTCGATATTTGCTGCAACTTTTTTTATCTTATCATCTTCTATTAATACATCTAGTTTATCATTAGTTTTGCTTGCATAATCAATTACTGTTCCATTTTTTAATAAAATCTTCATACTTAAACAATCCTTTCTCTTTTTTTTGAAAATTTTATCATTTTTATTAGATTATTTCAACAAAAAAATAATATTGTTAATAAATTGACTTTTGAAAGTTTTTCCTATATTATATTAAATAAATTAAAATATATTAAAGGAGCATAAATTTATGAAAGATATAATGAATTTATTATTTGAAACAAATGCTTTTAAAGTAGCTGAAGAAAACAAACCATTTTGGTATACATCAGGAAAAATAGGTCCATATTTTATTAATGCAGATTATTTATATGGAAGTGAAAAAGATTCTAAAGAATTGTTAGAATACATTGACAATCAATTAGAAACAGTAAATAAAATAGATATTCCTGCAAATATCTTTTCAAAAGTTTTGGATCATTATAAAACAAATGAAATATATAAATCAGTTATAGATTATATGAAAGGCTATATTGAACAAAATATAGATTTAAGTCAAATTGATTATATTTCTGGTGGTGAAAGAAGAGATTGGTATTTTTCAAATATAATGGCTTATCTTTTAGGAAAGCCTCATGTTACAATTTATAAAGATTTATCAACAGTTACAAGCAATAGCAATTTTACAGAAAGTAAAATTCAAGATAAAATTGAAGGTAAAAGATTTCTTCACTTAGCAGATCTTTTAAATCAATCTGCAAGTTTTACAAGAGCTTGGATACCTGCAATTAAAAAATTGGGCTCAAACATAGTATGGAGCGTATTTGCAGTAGATAGAATGCAAGGTGGAACTGAAACTCTTACAAATGATGGTGTAAAAGTATATTCTCTTCTTCAAATTGATAATACATTATTTAACAAAGCTTTTGATTTAGGTATAATCAATAATAAACAACTAACAATGCTTGAAAACTTTAAAAAAGATCCAGATGGTTCTATGAAAACATTTTTAATTAATCATCCTGAATTTTTAGAAAATTCATTAAATTCAGATAATAGCAAAACACAAAAAAGAGCAAAATTATTGGTTGAACAAAATATTTATGGATTAAACTAAAACAAACTATGGAGATGCTCTTTGGATTTTTTAAAATCAAATTCAAAAGAACATCTCCATAGTTCTTATTTATTATCTTGCTTCATCATCATTGATTTCTTTTACTTTTTTAGCTAAATCGTCAAATTTAGTTTCTGGTTCTGTTGGACTATATGCTTTTTTATCTATTACTGTTCTTGGGTTATTTCCTTTTAATGCAATATATTCCCCTTTATAAGCTTTTAATAAAATTGCTCTTCCGTACCATCCTTGGATCTCTATAGCCATCTCTGTTATTTATGTCTCCGTAACTATTTACTCCAAAGTATGAATGAACTGATTCGACACCAAGATTATGTCCTAGGAAGACCTCCTTTGCCAAAAGATCAACAGTATCATCATTGTTTTTAAATACATAGCTTAGACTACTTTCGTCTGTTCTTATTCCGCTTGGTAATATTTCTTTAGCTCTATCTTGTATAAACTTGGTTAGTGTACAACCATCAATAACAGGTAAATTTTTTTCTTTTTCTGGTAATGACTCACGATATCTTTGTAGCGCCCCAATCATTCGTGCTACAAGTACTTTATAATCCATATCTCGTTTTTTAGACTCTTCTCTTGTTTCATTAACATTTTCACTTCTTTTTCTTAATTCCAAAAGTCTTTCTGCTTCTTCATATAATTCAGAAGCATATTCCAAAAAAGCTTCATCTCTAGCAACAGAACTATCTGGAATTTCTGGGTCTATTTTATGTTCTTCAGTGTATATAGCTTTTCTCCTATCTGCCTCTTCTTTGTCTTTATTTACTTCTTCTCTTCTAGCATCAAGTCTTTCTTCTCCTACAGCAACTGAATCAGCTCTATGGTCTAATCCTTTATTTTCTAGATAATCTAATCCCATTGATGTCACAACAGCCTCATGATGTTGAAAAGCAGCCTCTCTTTCATCTAGTGCTTTTTTTCTTTCATCTAGTTCTCGTTCTCTTGCATCTAGTTCTCGTTTTCTTGCATCTAGATCTTTTTCTCTTTCTTGCATTTCTTTATAATCTAATTCTCTATCCTCTTGTAACTGTCTTCTCTCTTCTTCTAATTTGTGTTGTGCTATTTTTGAAGCTTCTTCTATCATTTTTTCTTTTGTTTGTGCTAATTGTGCATTTTCTCCTTCAACATCCATTCTCATCTTTGTAGCTTCTTGTAAATATCTATCTGCTTGTTCCATTATATCAGCTAATGTACTACCACCCAATAATCTTGCCCACCAAGATATTTGTGGCCTTTCTATTATTGATTTATCAGTTTGTTCATTATTAGACACACTTTCAAGATGCTCATTTCCATTGTTATCTGCCATTATTCTTCACCTCCATCATCTTTTAACGCCTTAATTGTTTTCCAAGCTTTTTCAAATGCTTTTGATACTTCTTCATGTTTATTTACTTCCTTATCATTATTATTTTCACCCATATTCTCTTCCCTTTCTATTACAATGATTATATTAATAATAATATATATATATATATATTATTAGTCAATTACATTTTTATTAAAATAAAATTTCAAATATATTACTATAAATTCTTTTGTTTTAATTATTATAATCAATTCTAAAAAAAACTCTCTGTATAATACAGAAAGTTTTTTTCTTTTTCTTTATACTTCAGGCTTCATCACAAGTTCTCCAAGTTCTTCTTCATCCCCAAATTTATTTACAAAATAAATCATATATTTATCTTCCAATTGTTTAATTTTAAATACTTTAGTTCCATTACTGTTTGAACCATTTCCATTAATAACATTAGTAGCAATATCACTATTTAATGCATCAGGATTTATAAAATACTGATTTTCAACTATATTATCATTTATATCTTTTAACTGCTCAATAATGTTTTTATCTAAAAGATATTGCAAAACCGTATCTGCACTATATATTTCATCTATATTTTTATTATTTTCTGAAGCATACTTATAATCTAGTACATATTTTTCTTTTACTATTAAATTTAATTTTTCAACAATTTCTTCTTTATTATATTCAACTTCAGTTTCTGTAAATCTATTTAAGTTTTTATAAACAACATGTAATGCAACACCAGCAATAATTACTAAAACAACTATTACTATAACTAAAAGAATTATTGAGGCACCATTTTCTTTTTTCATAAAATAAAAACTCCTTTATTTTTTCAAAAAGATTATACTATTTTTCTATTTTTATTTCAATACTTAGTCCAAATTTTCTTCTCCAACAATTTCTTTGAACACATTTAAAATTTTTTCATTTGCATAAATCGCTCCACATGGTTTAACAACTCCATTATCTGTAATTTCAAGTTTCATATTTACTCTATCTCCTGAAAAAAACTTGATTGCTCCTCTTAATCTAGATTTTTGCTCATCAGATAAATTAGTGATATTGATATTTATTTTATTAATACCTTTTATACTATTTGCAAATTTAGTAGATTCCCCTCTCATATTCTTTTCACTAAATTCACTAATATTATTTGCAACAATTTTAACTGGCTCATCTTCTCTAATGCTTAATCTTCCTTCAACAAATATAATATTATCTTCAAAGAGTACACTAGATATTTTTTCATACAAACTATCAAAAATTACAATCTCAGCACTACCAAAATAATCCTCAACATTTATAAAAGCCATTATAGTATTTTTTCTTGTAAATTTTTTTGAAACTTTTGATATAATACCAGCAAATTTTACATATGTTCCATCTTTATATTCTTCAGACATGCCAAATTCTTCAATTTCTTCATTTATCTTATTCATATTTAATGTAGAAATGTTTGTACTACTTTCAATTAAAGATTTAATCTTATCTAGAGGGTGACCAGAAATATATACCCCAAGCATTTCTTTTTCATACCCTAATAATTCTTTTGGGTCCATCTCCTCTTTTTCTATAAAACTATATTTTTGAGTTTCTATCTCATTTTTATCATTGTTCATTAGATCAAACATTGAGACTTGATTTGCCATTTTATTCTTATATTCATTATTAATAGTATCTAAAATTGTCTCAAATGATGCTAAAAGAGTTGCTCTTGTTTTTCCAAATTCATCAAATGCACCTGCTTTAATTAAACTCTCTATGCACTTTTTATTAATACCTATATCTTTTACTCTTTCACAAAAAGATGTAAAACTTTCATATGAACCATTTTTTTCTCTTTCTTCTACTAATCCATCTATTACAGCAACTCCAACATTTTTAATGCTTCCGAGTCCAAATCTTATTTTATTATCAATAACTGTAAATTTAGCTAAACTTTCATTTATGCTTGGATTTAATATTTCTATTCCCATTTCCTTACAGTCATGAATATATAATGGAATTTTATCTAAATTTCCTAAAAAACTATTTAAAGTAGCTGCCATTAATTCTTCTTTATAATATGTTTTTAAATATGCTGTTCTATAAGATATAACTGCATATGCAGCTGCATGTGATTTATTAAACGCATATTTTGCAAATTCTGCCATTTCATCGAATATTTTATTTGCAGATGTGCTATCTATTCCATTTCTCACGCATCCTGGAACAATAACATTACCACTTTCATCTACTTGTCCATTAATAAATACTTCTCTTTCTTTAGCCATAACATCAAGCTTTTTCTTTCCCATAGCACGTCTTACTAAATCTGCTCTTCCGAAGTGAATATCCTGCCAAATCTCTTACTATTTGCATAACTTGTTCTTGATAAACCATGCATCCATATGTAACATTTAATATTGGCTCTAAAGCTGGATGAGTATATTCATTATGTCCTGGATTTAATTTTCCTTTTATGTATCTTGGAATTTGATCCATAGGTCCTGGCCTATATAATGAAACTCCGTGCAACAATATCTTCTAAACAGTCTGGTTTTAGTTCTTTCATAAAGTTGGTAATGCCAGTACTTTCAAATTGAAAAATACCAAATGTCTTTCCTTCTTGCCATAATTTATAAACTTTTGGATCATCCATTTTTTCATCAAAAATTACATCTATGCCTCTATTTTTCTTTATTAATTCTAAGCAGTTTGCAATAACACTTAAAGTTCTAAGACCTAAAAAGTCCATTTTTAAAAGACCTAGTTCTTCTAATAGTACCATAGTGTATTGTGCCACAATATTTCCATCATTTGTAGCAAGTGGAACATAAGTATCTACTGGATCTTTTGTTATAACAACTCCGACACGCATGAGTAGAAGCATTTCTAGGCATTCCTTCTAAACCTCTTGCTATATCTATAATTCTTTTTGCAGTTTCATCATTTTCATAAGCTTCTCTGAACTCTTTATTTTCTTCTATAGCTTTATCTATTGTTATTCCAATTTGAAATGGTATCATTTTCGCAAGTTTATCAACTTCACTATATGGAACATCTAGAACTCTTCCAACATCTCTTATAACACTTTTCGCAGACATTGTTCCAAATGTTATTATTTGAGAAACATGGTCTCTTCCATATTTCTTTGCTACATATTCTATTACTTCCCCTCTTCTTTCATCTGAAAAGTCAACATCAAAATCAGGCATACTAATTCTTTCAGGATTTAAGAATCTTTCAAAAAGCAAATTATATTTAAGTGGATCAATATCTGTAATACCAATAGCAAATGCAACAATTGATCCTGCACCAGAACCACGGCCTGGTCCTACTGGAATCCCTACAGATTTTGCATAATTTATATAATCCCATACAATCAAATAATAATCTACATATCCCATTTTAGAGATTATCCCAAGCTCATATTCTGTTCTACTTTTTACATCATCACTATAATTTTTTCCATATCTTTTCTCAATACCATTCCATGTAAGAAATCTAAAGTATTCTTCATGTGTTTTAAATTCTTCCGGTACATCATAATTTGGAAGTTTTGTAACCCCAAACTCAAAATCAAAGTTACATTTATCTGCAATTTTTACTGTATTTTGGATTGCTTCTGGTACTTCCGAAAAATAATCTGCCATTTCTTCTGGAGATTTTATGTAAAACTCATTTGAACCGAATCTCATTCTATCTTCATCAGTTATTTTTTTTGCAGTCTGAATGCAAAGTAAAATTTCATGATTAAAGCTATCTTCTTTTTTCAAATAATGTGCATCATTAGTTCCAACAAGTGGAATATCTAAATTCCTTGCAATCCCAATTAATTGCTGATTCGCCATTATTTGCTCATAAACACCATTGTTTTGAATTTCAATATAATAATCTTCACCGAATAAGTTTTTATACCAAGTAGCAGTCTCTTTTGCTTTTTCAATATCACCTTTTAAAATAGCTTTATTTACTTCCCCCGCTAAGCATGCACTTAAGCAAATTAATCCTTCACTATATTGTTCTAATAATTCTCTATCAATACGAGGTTTATAATAATAGCCTTCTGTAAAAGAAAGTGAAACTAATTTTATTAAATTTTGATAACCCGTTTTATTCTTTACAAGTAAAATTAAATGTGCTATATCATCATCAATTCCAGCTTCTTTATTAAACCTACTTCTAGGAGCGACATATACTTCACAACCTATAATAGGCTTAATACCTTCTTTTTTACATTCTTTATAAAAATTTACAGCACCATACATAACTCCATGATCAGTAAGAGCAATAGCATTCATTCCAAGCTCTTTTGCTCTTTTAGGTAAATCTTTTATTCTACACATTCCATCTAAAAGACTATATTCACTATGTACATGTAAGTGTACAAAATCTGGCATTTTTTTCTCCTTCTGGACTAGACCTTGGACTAGAGGGACGTTCCTTAAAGTCCAAATTTTTGGACTTTAAGGAACGTCCCTCTAGTCCAAGGAGCTTACCTCTAATCCACGATTTTAATTATTTCTTCTAATTTATTCCCTTGATTCTTTGGAATAGCTAAAACTTCAAATTTAGATAATTTATCTCCAAATTTTATTTCAATAATATCTCCTATTTTTACTTCATAACTAGGTTTTACAACTTTTCCATTTACAGAAACTCTACCATTATCAGCCGCATCATTTGCAACAGTTCTCCTTTTAATAACACGTGAAACCTTTAAAAATTTATCTAATCTCATTAGTAATTCCTTTCATTTTTTTGAATAAAATTAACAGACAAGAACCTTAAGTCACACTGTCTGTTAAAATACAAAGTGTTCTTTATATTTGTCCGCTAAACCCAACCAAATATCATCATCAAATAATTTAAAATATGTAAAAATACCTTTTGCATTGCTTTTATGCCATACACCATATCTTTCAAGCATTTTCTTTTTTGCTTCTGCAAAAAATCTTTCTCTAATGTCACCATATCCACTAAGGGATAGATATGTTAAATTCATAAGAACTTTATCATATTCTAGTATTCCACTTTGAATAATTTTTTCTTTAACTTTTTCTATATCATAATCTATTAATTTATACTCGACATTAACTATTTTTGAATCTTTAACTTCTAATAATACATATTCTGATTTTGCCTTATAATGTGGAGAAACTCCTGCACAACCAGCATTTATTAGTAATTTATTATTATAAACTCTATGCCACATTTTATCATGTGTATGTCCAAATATTAAAATATCTTCTTTCATATTTTTGGTATATTTGTTAATTTCATCATCATCATATTCATGTATAAATTCTGTAACAGATGTAGGAGAGCCATGCGAAATTAGGATTTTTACTCCTTCAAATTCTAAGCTCATTGAAAGTGGAAGTGTTTTTATATATTCCATATTTTCTTTTGATAATTCATTATATAGAAAAATAGTATTTTTAAATTGAATATTATCCCAATAATACTTTTCAGTTTCATATTCTATTAAATATTGTTCTTTATTTCCTTTCAATACTTTATCACTAATTTTTTTAACAATTTCTAATGTTTCATTTCCAAATGGCAAATCATTTACTTGATCACCTAAAAATAAAAATTCTTCAGCTCCACTTTTTTTGGCATCTTTTATTATTTCTTCTAATGCAACACTATTTGCATGAATGTCTGAAATTATTGCTATTTTTATTTTTACCACCTCTTTTTCATATTGCTCATTATATCATTCTTAAATTTCTATTTCAACTTGTTTTTAGTGGAAATTAATAATAAATATAGCTCATAAATCAATTTACTGCTGCTCAATTTCTTGCCTTGAATCTCTAATTTGCACAGCAATTTCATTTAATCTTCCAATTTCTTCTTCAGTATATCTTCCATTATTAGTAGCTAAACTAATAATTCTTTCACCCCAATTTTCAGAATGAATTTGTCTTTTTACAGCTCTAGGATTATTTCTATTTAATTGTCCCAAAAACGATCTATTGATTTTTCCTTTTAAAATTATTTCTTTTTCATGTTGCCTATAAACTGGTTCTTCTAAAATATATGTAGCATTTCCATATCCATTTTCATTTTTCAAATCAAATATTTTTTCAATCCAATACTCATTTCTATTTGGTAAATAAAAAATAATGCTTCCATCTTTAAGTAATTGTTGTGAAAAATCTGAATCAAGGTTTTTAATAAAGTTCCATCTCAATGCGGGATCTGTTTTAAATCTTCTATAATACTGTGAAAATGGTCTCATTGTTTTTTCACCAGTTTTTCCACTAGGGTTATGTACACTTTCTTCAGTAGTATTAAATGAGCTAGAAATTAAATCCTCTCTTATATCTCTTTCATTAGGCTCAGAAAACGCACCATAAATAAGTGCAAGTTTTTCGTTATTATCTATTTCATCATTAGCCATAATATTTGTTAATGTATCTCTACTAATAGTTCCAGAATAATACAACTGTCTTATATCTTCAGGCTTGCACTTTCCAGCTTTTATCATATCTGTTAATGCAGAATCCCCTACATATTCAATAACAGATAATATTGGTAATAATCCCATTTTATATAAATCATAAACCATTTTATCTTCAAGAAGGTCATCATTTTTTTCTTCATATGATGATATAATTGAATTAGCTACCTCAGATCTTTCTTCTACTGTTTTACCATTTACTTTTATTATTTTATATAATTCTCTATATCTTATAAAATCATCACTTATTTCATCATAAGAATACAAATCCATTAATTTGCTAGAACTAACTGCATTATCTAAAGAAATATGTTCTATTGGATCATTCTTTAATCGTTCTATATCTCTTAAATCTATTTTGTTTTTCATATATAAATCTATAAAATTATCTAAATCTAAAAGTTTATTTTCAAGTAAG
Source organism: Clostridiales bacterium UBA7001 (assembly GCA_002449785.1). GTDB lineage: Bacteria > Bacillota > Clostridia > TANB77 > CAG-508 > Scatovivens. Next base: position 16,478 of record DJXP01000079.1, on the reverse strand, counting down.
TATCTGAATTCTTCATATGGAATATTACTTTGCTTATGTAAAATATCTAATATTTTATTTTCTAAATCATTTCTTTGAGAACTGGAATCATTTTCTCTTTCTTCCTCAGAATTAATTTGCAAAATCCCTTCTTCTACAAACCTTTTTATTAGGATTGGATTTTGTTCGAAACATGAAGCAAATTCAATGTTAGAAAATCCTATTTTATCTCTTATATCTTCTGCTGAAAAGCCATTAAAACCTCTAGTCCCTTTTATTAGTTCTACTCTTAAGTCACCCACTTCTGTTTCATCACGATATTGACCATTTATAAATCTTTTATCTAATTCCAAAATTTTACTTTTTAAGTCTTTATAACTAATTGTAGTTTCATTTTTATCAGTATAGTTTATTGGAGTAATCTTTACATCGTTTTTTCCAAGTAATCTATCCATTGCAGTTACTCTAAATTTTAATTCATCTAATTCTTCACTTGTAAATCTTTTCAAATCATTTCCATATTTATTATAAAAATTATAAAGTGATAAAACTATAAGTTTATCTGGATTTAAATATTGAACATTTTCCATAAACATCTTTAAATAAAGCTCTTCTCTATCAGAATCTTTTTCAAATTCAGTACTTTTTAGTTTAGAATTAATCACTTGGTATATGGCATTACCAACATATTTATTTATCGAAACATTTATTAAATCTTCTGGTGGCAAATATTTTAGCACCTCTTCAATACCAAGAAATTTATTTATCTCCCTAAACTTATTTTTGTTTTGCTTAAGCTTTTCATTAAATACATCTTTTTTACCACATTCAATTAATGAAGGTAAAACTACTATATTTTCTAGTGTGCTCCCAAAAGTATCATATGTTTCGAATTCTGCTTTTCTCATAAAATCTAGTGCTTTGTTTAAACTGTTTTCTTTATCTGTAAATGGTCTTTCTGAATTTACCATAGAATAAAAAGTTCTTACAAATCTAGTTTTTCCTTTGGCTGAATTTATTTTATTCCAATCTCTAACTAATCTACTTATAGCTAAATCATTTTCTGTGCTTTCTCTTCTATTTCCATATTCATCACAAACTTCATGAACTTCTCTCCCATTATTCTTATGAACATTTTCATTATAAACATCATTAATCAATAATGTACTCATATGTAAAACATATAACTCTTTATCAAAAATATCTTTATATTGTAGCATAAGTTTTTCAATTTCTTGAAATAGTTTTTGAGCAACCATTTCATCAAAATTAGAAACTTTAATATTACTTCCTATCTGACTTAATTTAATTTCAAATTCATTAACTCTTTTCCAAATTTTAGAATTGAGATAATCATAAGTTGCTCTGAAATCTATAAGTTCCAATGGAATTCCAACTGATTCAATTACTGATAAAAAATCTCTATTAAACATATATTTCTCCAACTACTATAATAAAATTGATTTTTCTACATCAATTAAACATTCTAATATATTTTCTTCATATTTTTTAAATGGATTAGAATTTAAAAATAATTTTTTCTTATTTAATTTTGCTTTTAGTAAATTCTTCATATTTTCATCATTTGTTAATACTAATACAATATTTGAATAAATATCTTCATTACTATATTCTATAAGTTCTTTCATTTCCATGTCTAAATCAAGAGTTTCAAATTCAAATCGATTTTCTTCTGCATAATAAAAAATCATATCTATTAATTCTTGTTTTTCTTGAGCTGTATTTTCATCAAAATATATTATTGCATTAAAATAAGGAATAAATCTTAAATTTTTTAGTCCATATAACTCTTGATAAATAGTACTATTTCCTATTACCAATATTTTTCTATTTTCGTTTGATATTTCTCTAATCTGGCTTAAATTATGTCCAAATGAATAATTTATTATTTGTAATTTGCTGTCTTTTAAAACATTAATAATTATTTCTAATATTACTTTATTAATACCTATTAAATATTCATCCATATACAATCTTATTTTTTTATTTGTTACAATCGATAGTAATGTTAAATATAAGCTCAAATATATATCACCATAATAAATAAAAACATATTCTTCAAAATTATCTCCTTCAATTTTAGATATATTTTTTTTTGAAAATATAAGAAAATAATCAATAATCTCAAGTATTTTTGAAAATTCTATTTTTTTATTATCATGTTTAAAATCTATTTTATAAGCTTCTTCTATATTTTTTTTATTTAAATATATTTCTTTTTTTATCTTATTTATGATATTTATATAGTTCATAACAAAATCCTTCTTTCTTATGTACATATTACATATTTTATCATGTTTTTACGCTCAAATCAACATTTATGTAAACAAAAAACCTGCCATTTAGTAAGCAGGTTTAAAAAATTAAATTTTATCTATATCTTTTATTATAATAATCTTCTCTACTTGTTATGTTTGAATTTAATATATTATTTGAAGTATCTGTTGAATTTGAGACATTAGAACTTTGATTACAATCACAATTTTCTGTATATCTTTCTACTAAATAATTTGAATTTCTACTTTCATTCAAATTATAATTGCATCTATTCATTATTAAAAAAACTATAAATGCTGTAACAAATGAAATTATAGAATATATAATTGCAGCAAATAATAATTCAATAGTTCCACCAAGAGCTGCTGCGACTACTAAAAATATTGAGAAAAATATTCCACCAACCTTTAATGGACAATTAATAAATGTTTCTAAAATTGATGATAAAATTACAGTAGCTAATGGTATAGCGAAATATACTAGTAAATTATTCATGAAAAACCTCCTATAAATTATTCAAATATTTTTACATAATAATATTGAATTTATTATTATGTAAAAGATAAAAATTCAACATACTTCTATTATTTTTACTACCTAATTTAGTATATTCGCTTATATATTTTTTTGTTACTTTTAATCTTAATATTCTACTCTCATTAGACATAATCCATTTGCTGGTAATGTTTTACCAGCTTGAGTTCTATCTTTACTTTCAATTATATTCGGTATTTCTTTAGGTAAAATCTTTCCGAGTCCCACTTCTAAAAGAGTACCAGCAATTATTCTTACCATATTATATAAAAATCCATTTCCAGTAAGTTCTATAAAAATCCTATCACCTTCTTCAAAAACATCTGCTTTATAAATTGTTCTTACACTGCTTTTACTACTTGTACCACTTGCTTTAAATGCCTTAAAATCATGTTCTCCTTCAAAATACTCACATGCTTGCTTCATTTTATTTACATCTAATTTTTGAGAAAAATGAAATTCCATATTTCTATAAATAGCACTACCATATTTTGAATTATTTATTGTATATCTATATGTTTTTGATTTTACAGAATATCTACTATGAAATCTTTCATCTACTTCTTCTGCATTTTTTATTACAATACTTTTCTTTAATTTAGAATTAATAGCTATTGGAAACTTTTCTATTGGAATACTTGAATTTGTCTTAAAATTAGCTGTTTGTCCTAAACTATGAACACCTCTATCTGTCCTACCAGATGCAATTAGCTCAATTTGTTCACCTGTAATTTCACTTATAGCTTTTTCAATTTCTCCTTGAATATTAAGTTTGTCTGGCTGTTTTTGCCATCCATTAAAGCCTTTTCCATCATATTCAATAATTAATTTAATATTTCTCATTCCAATTCTCCACCATTACCAACATCTTATATATGTGATATTGTAGCAAATACATGTATTTACTGTCAAGACTTGCTTTATAGCTTGATTTAAAAAAAGTATTATGTTAAAATTAATTATATAGATTTTTTTGAAGAAGGTGAATATTAATGGATGAAAAACCAAAGAAAAACGGATTTAAAATATTTCTAATAGTTATTATTTTTTTAATACTATTATTATCAGTTGGATTAAACTATTATTTTTATAGTGTGTATATAAAAAATAACACATCCACAAAGAATAATAGTGAAGAATATATAGGTGGAATGGTTTCAGACAATAATAATACTAATAATTCTGTTGAATTTGATGATAATTCTCAAACAGATTTAGGAAACACATCTAGACCACAAAATATGGCAGTAGACTCAACAATTATCGACTTAACTCCAGAAATTAATGAAGATATTCTTGAAGAAGATGATATAGATTTAGATGAATTAAAAACTTTAATAGAACAATATGCAGTTGGAATTGAAAGAATCGATTATCAGTATGAAAATCTTGAAAGCAATACTATTTTACTTTTTATTGCTAAAAGATTTTTTGACACAAACTCTTCAAAATCTTCATTAGATATTGATACAAAATATGCATCAACTGCTTCAAATTTTCATAAATATTTAACAGAACTTACCGGAAAAAAATACAAAGATATAGAATACATTAATTCATATACAAACTATATTGGATACTCAAAAACTAATAAAGCTTATGTTTTAGGTAAAGATAGTTCTATAATAACAAATGAAAATTATGTATGTACTGCAATCGAAGTTGTAGATAAAGAAAATGATTTATATACTGCAAGAGCAATTATCAGAAGAACTGCAAATGATGTAAAAACAGTTTATCAAATAACATTTAATTTTAAATTAAATAAAGATTATGAATATCAAAAATATCATATAACTGCACTAAATGCTATAAATTCTTCTTTCTATCCTGATAATACTGTTCATTTAGTAGCAAATTAACAGGCATTAATAAAACACATAGAAATCTTATCTTTGCTATCTTAAAGAAAAGGATGTTTAATATGAATAATAATATAAAATTAGTTGCTAGCGATCTTGATGGTACAATAATAGATAAAAAAAATAATATTTCAGAGAGAAATTTTAAAGCAATAGAAAAACTACATGAAAATAATATTCAATTTACAATATGTACTGGAAAATCGTATGCTGTATCTAAAAAAGTATGTGAAAAATTTAATGCCGATTTTGGAATTTTTGGTAATGGGACACAAATAATTGACTTTCATAATAATAAAGAACTTTACAAAAAAGTTCTTTCTAAAGAAGACATAATATTTATTTGTACTTTTGCAAAAAGACATAAATATCACATACACTTATATACAGAAAACGACATAATCTCAGAAAAATTAGAATATATGGATTTACGAAACTATAAGCTAAAAGAACAAAATTCAAATAGTGCATTAAATTTTATTATTGTAGAAAATATTTTTGAATACATTAAACAAAATAGTTTAAATGTTTTTTCTTTAGTTATTTCTACTACTAATCATAATTTGCAAAATTTTAAACAATTACTTTCAATAAATAATAATATAATGTGTACATTTATTAATAAAAGAGGAAAATATAAAGACATAATTATTAATAAAGATTATGAATATTTAAACATTTCTCCAAATAGCATAAATAAAAATGAAGCATTAACATATTTAAAAGAATATTTAAATATAAAAAAAGAAAATATTATGGCAATTGGAGATAACATTAACGATTACGAAATGATAAAGCATTCTGGTGTTGGTGTAGCTGTTAATGATGCTTATGATGATTTAAAAAATGTAGCTAAATATGTAACAAAATCATCAGTAACAAATGGTGCTTTTGCCGAAGCTATTGATAAATATATATGTAAAGTTTAACTAAAACTTATTATTAATTTGTTTTAAAAATAATAAAAAGCCTTAAATAAAAATTTTATTTAAGGCTTTTTGATTATTTTTTGATTTCTTCTTTTTTCTTAGATTTATTCTGATAAATTGGTTCTTTTATAAGATTTTTAATTAAAATCTTTTTCATAACATCTTCTCTAACATCTGCTATTAATGTACCATCTTTAGCAATAGACATCTTTCCTGTCTCTTCAGAAACTACTACAACTAAAGCATCTGATTCTTTTGAAATTCCTATTGCAGCTCTATGTCTTGTTCCAAGTTCTCTAGCAATATCATGATCATCAGCTAAAGGTAACATACAAGAAGCTGCTGCAATTTTATTATCACTAACAATAACTGCCCCATCATGAAGTGGAGTATTAGGTTCAAATATGTTTACTAATAATTGAGGCGAAATTTCTGAATTCATTATTATGCCAGTAGATACAATATCTTGTATTTTTATATCTCTTTCTATTACTATTAACGCTCCTACTTTCTTTTTTGAAAGTTCAACAGCTGCAATTACAATTTTGTATATATTTTCCTTTTTCTTAACATTAATATCTTGTTCAATTCCTAAAAATCTACTAATTCTATTAGTTGTTCCTAATTGTTCTAAAGCTCTTCTAAGTTCAGGTTGAAAAACAATTATAAGCATTATTACTCCATAAGACATAACTGATGTTAATATGTAATTTAAAATTGTTAATTTTAAATATCCACTTATTAAAGTTATAATCACTAAAATTGCTATTCCCTTTAAAAGCTGCCACGCTCTTGTATCTTTAAGCATTTTAAAAGCTTTATATATTATAAAAAAAACTATTAAAATATCTAAAACCGTTGTTATTGACGAAAAAGGATTTCTAGATAAATTAGCAAAAAAATCATTAAAATGCAATTTATAAAAATCTTGAAAGTTCTGAAAAATCATATGTTATTTTTCCTCTCTATATTTTAAAAAATATCTATTTAGTAGCCACAATATAATATGCAACAGTTCCTATTGGAGCTAAAATCATTATAGCTAATGCTATTCCTGCAATAATTTTTGTAAAAATCTTTCCTTTATTCATATTTTTTCCTTCCTTCTATATAATTAATTTCTCAAATACTTTTATAATTATAACATATAGAAAAAATATTTCAATACAAAAAATTGGATTAAAACTATTTACATTATTATTTTTTTCTAATAAAATTAAAGTATAAATAAATTTACGAGGTAATAAGTAATGAATAATTTAAGTAAAGATAATGTACTAAAATTGGAAGAATTATATGATAATTTCAAAAATAATATTTACCCTAAATTATCTAATAGATTAGCCGAACACTTGCAGTCTGAAAATTCAACTACAAATCTTTCCGCTCAATATAATCCTAGTATTCAAGATGAACTTGAAAGTGATTTTAATGACTTAATTCATCAATTTATAGTAGACTTAAAAAGAGAATTTGCAAGTACTGAATTATTAGAAAAATCTACCGAAGAATATATATCATCTGGTGAAAATGTACTAAAGAATGATATTTTACAAAATTTAATTATTAACCATGGAGATGATATAACAACACATTCAATATCAGCATTAAATATTGAATTTAATAGAATCCTTGAATTTTATGCAGAAAAGAATTCTGAAGTACCTGATGAAGATTCAATTGAAAGCATACTACAAAAAACAGATGCCATAATCTTTAATGAAAATGATTCAAAGCAAAGTGATAAAAATGCTTCACAAAGAGTTCAAGAAATATTAATTGATTTTAGAAATAATGTCATAAATCAAGCAAAAAGGATTCAGTATACTAAACTTTCAGAAGATAAATCTATAGAAAGTAAACCTTCAGAAACTGATTTAGAAACTAGATTATACCTTTGTAAGAAAAACTCTGAAAAACTAATAGAAAGCACAGCAAATAGTTCTTTAGAATTATTAAGAAAAGCATCTGAAAGAAGCTATACTCATATACATAGTGTGATTGATTCTAGAGAAGATGAAATTTTAAATGTTACAAGAGCTCCAAAAGAAAACATTGACAATGCTCCTAAGTCTGAACCACCTAAATTTCCAGATGTTGATTTATTTGATCCAAAAGCTTATATAGCTGTACAGGAATACTTAAAAAAGAAAAAAGAATGGGAAGAAAATCATCCAAGCGATAACTTAAATAAACATACTACTAATGATGGGCATGAACAACCTGGAAATAATAATTTTTTACCAACCGATTTAATTCAATAGAAAATTAATAAAACTTAGATATAAAAAAAGAAGTATATATTTTAAGAAAAATATATACTTCTTTTTTTTTATATACATCATAACTTATGCTTTTTTTGCTATTTCTGCAAGTTCTGTAAAAGCTTTACTATCAGATACAGCAATTTCTGCTAGCATTTTTCTATTAATTGTAACACCAGCTTTTTTAAGTCCAGATATTAATCTACTATATGTTAATCCATTCATTCTAGCTGCTGCATTAATTCTTGTTATCCATAATTTTCTAAAATTAGATTTTTTATCTTTTCTACCAACATATGCATACATTCCTGATTTCATAACAGCTTGTTTAGCTGTTCTATATCTATAATGTTTTGCACCATAGTATCCTTTTGCTTGTTTTAAAACTTTTTTATGTCTTGCTCTAGTTGTTCTTGCTGTTTTTACTCTTGCCATTTATTTTCATCTCCTTTTCTACTCTTTAATTCTAGTTACCATATGGTAATAATTTTTTAATTCCTGCTACAACAGTTTTATCTGCATAAGCGTTTTGAACTTTTCCACCTTTTCTTTGTCTTGCTGTTTTTGTAGCTAGACGGTGTCTTCTATTAGCTTTTGTTCTTTTTACTTTGTCTTGAGCTGTATAAGAATATCTTTTCTTTGCAGCTTTATTTGTTTTTAATTTTGGCATTTTGAAATCTCCCTTCATATTTTTATATTTTTTTTGTTAAAATTATAAACATAGTTTTACCTTCTAAAAATGGTTTCTTTTCAACTGTTGAAATATCTGACAAATCTTCAATAAATTTATTTAAAACCACTTCTCCAGCTTTTACATTATTAAGCTCTCTTCCTCTAAATCTAACTGTAAATTTTACCTTATTTCCAGACTCCAAAAAAGATCTTGCATTTTTACTTTTAAATCCAAAGTCATGTTCACCAATATTTGGTGTTACTCTAATCTCTTTAAGTTCAACAGCCTTTTGATTTTTTCTTGATTCTTTCTCTTTTTTTGCTTGCTCAAATTTGTATTTTCCATAATTCATTAATTTACAAACAACTGGCTTGCTATTTGGGGCAACTAAGACTAAATCCAAATTTTTATCATCTGCTATTTCCAAAGCTTTTTGAATTGGTAAAACCCCTAATTTTTCTCCATTTTCACCGATTAATTGTACTTCTTTTTCTTTGATTTGTCCATTTATAGGCAATTCTTGTTTTATAGTAAAACACCTCCAATTAATAAAAAAAAATTTGACTTGTTTTAAAAGTCAAATTCATTCTAATTTCATAAAATACAAATAATTAAGTATATATTTATTATTTTACACAACCTTATGCTCATAGCTTAAGATAAGGTGAGACATGAATCTTCTTTTTAAAACATAAATATATTACTACTTTTTTATCAATTTGTCAAGACATATTCAAAATTTTTTAATATAACACTATTTTTTAAAAAAATTAGATATTTTTTCAACTAGTTTTAAAAACCAATTTTTGTTTTCTTTATTAGTTGGCAAAATTACTTCCTCATCATCTTCCACAACATCTGTGTAATCCTTAATATCATCATTTTCTTTAGAATAACTATCATATTTTTGTACGCCTTTAGGTATTGAATAGTCTATATTATCACTTTTAATAATTTCATCATCTTGAAAATTATTAAATAGTTCTTCAATATTAGTTCTATATTTCAGATTTTGAACTATATTATTTTCATTATTAAGCATAATATTATACAACTCTTTTTTTCTCTCTTCATTTTCACACCAATACTTTAAATGTAATATAGCAATTATTTCTAAAGAATATCTTTGTAATCCTTGATTTTCAAGTGGCAAATGTGGATTAATTTTCACGCTAAATTCTGGGTCACGATAACTTTCAAAAAAATAAACTAATTGCTGAGGAAGCATTTTTATATACTTTTCATTCATATGACTTATAATATAATTTACTTCTGAATAAGCATGAATATCATCAATAGTAATAACTACACTCATTGCTCTAACCTCCAAATCTTTTCTTTTGTTTTTATCTTTCAATATCTTCTTTGCTATTTTGATCTCTTAATTCTGTTTTACCATTTTTTATAACATCTTCAACTATTTCTTCAGGTGTTCTGCCATCTTTTTCCAAAGCTAATTTTTGTTCAGATAGTTTATTACCTGCAGAAATAGTAGCATTTAATTCCATTTTCTTAGTAGATTCAAGTGTTGCATTAAATAAATCATCTTCAATATTATGCGTACTATCTTCATCTGCATATTTAGCAACTAGAATCAAGTTTTCCTCAACATTTTCAAGTTTTTCTTCATTTGTCCAACCTGCAAAAACATATTTAATCCCATTAATTACATCTTTTTCAGGAGTTGGACCATTATATTTAACTGAAGCTCCTTTATCTACTAATTGTTTATCCAAAATAGTTTCGTTATCATCATCTAAAAATACGACTTCAAATTTTTCCAAATTATTCACCTCATATCTTTTGTGTTTTTTATATTATATTATTAAAAAAATTAATTTACCAATAAATTAATATTACATTTATAATACTTTTTGAATACAAAAAAACAAGATAAGAAAACTTCTTATCTTGTTCTATGAATTCATATAGATTTATATATAAACCTTATTTTTTATTTACTAATTCTTTTAATGCTTTACCAGCTTTGAAAACTGGAGCTTTTGATGCAGGTATTTTTATTTCTTCTTTTGTTTGTGGATTTCTTCCTTTTCTAGCTGCTCTTTTTCTTACTTCGAAAGATCCAAATCCAACTAATTGAACTTTTTCACCTTTTACTAATGAATCTGTAACTACACCAACAAATGCGTTAACAAATTCTTCTGCAGATTTTTTTGTTTCTCCTGTTTTTGCAGCTACTGCTGCGATTAATTCAGCTTTGTTCATTTTAAATTACCTCCTAATAGTTTGTTTTATGTAGAAACTTAGTATTTATTAGCTCTACAATAATTCTATTCGCCAAAATATGCTAAAATCCTTTTTTTTTTCAAAAAAAGTTTTATTTTTTAGTATTTTCAGGTATGTACCAAAGCCAAAATTCAGTATTTTAAGTACTTACATGTTTCTTATCTATAAAGTTATTTTTTAAAAAAGGATTTCCAAAGTATACTAAAACTAAACCAAAATATATTATGACACAAATTAGTATACTAATTAAAATAGCAACTTTTTCAGTAAAGGCAATTATTAAAAAATGATATACTTTTTTAGTAAAAGCTATCATTATTATACTAAATAATAATGGTTGAAATCCACAGTTTAATACATTCATATCTATTTTTATAAATTTAACTAAATACATATATTCTATTAAAAAAATAATTACATTTAAACTTATATTACCTATAATAGCTCCTTTTTCATATATTCCATTCATATTAATAAATACTATATTACATATCATTTTACTTATTATTCCTATAACTGTAGAATATAATGGTATACTATTTTTACTTAGTCCTTGTAAAATTCCAGCTAATGTTTGTGCTAAACTCGAAAAAATAATACTTATAGAAGCAACTCTTAATAGTTCAGCACCACTCATTGCATTTGGAAAAAGAATTAAAAATATTTCTTTAGAATAAAAAAACATTCCAAATGTAGCAGGAATTGATATCAATAAACTAATAAAAATTGATAACTTTATTCTATTTATAACTCCATTGATATCATTTTGAGATACTTTTCTTGCAATTTCTGGAATTAATGCAGTAGTTATTGCAGTGTTAAAAGATAATGGAAAATTAATTAAAATATCTACTTTAGAGCTTATTATTCCATATTTTTTTATTGCAATTTCCTCTGAGAAGTATTTTTTCAATATTCTTACTATTGTTACAGAATCAATACTTTTTCCAAAAGAAGTTAAAATAGCACTTAAAGTGATAGGAAAAGAAATTCTAATTATGTTTTTTATAATATTATTTATTTTTTCTTTTGGAAAATAATATCCTCTTATATTTTCTACTTTGTTTTTAGTTAATTTGTAACTAATAATAATAAAAACTAAACTAAAAAATGTAGCTACTGTCGTTGCAAAATTTGCTGAAGCAGCGATTAATTCTATATTTTGAGGAGATTTTCTAGATATTATTTCAACAAATACTATTGTAAATATGGATTTTAAAACTTGTTCGAAAAATTGTGATTTTGCTGTTATATGTATTTTCTTTTCCCCATTACAATATCCTCTTATAACAGATGTGATTGATACAAAAAGAATCGCTGGAGATAAAACCATTAAACTTAATCTAGCTTCTGGTATTAATAAGACTCTATTAGCAATAAGTCCCGAAAAAATAAATAAAAACAAACATCCAATAAAACCAATTATTGAAAAAATTAATATACCTACATAAAAAATTCTATTAGAATTTTTATAATCTTTAAAAGAATCTTTCTCAGATATTAATTTAGAAATGCTATTTGGAACACCAATAGATGAAATTGTAAGTAATAAAGCATATATTTGATATCCACTCATATATATAGCATTACCTGTATCGCCAAAGCCACTTTTATTTGTCATATATAAGCTATACATAACACCAAATATTTTAATTAGTATTTGTGATATTAAAAGTGATAAAATTCCACTCGCAAAACCAGTAATTTTTAGTTTCAACTTTTCCTCCTACTTTTTTATTAACAATTTTATTAAATTATTAGTTTTATATTCATTTAATTTGTAAAAAAATACCACTTTTATTATAGAAAATTCGCTCAAACCCTTGATTTTTTTCGGATTTTATAGGATAATATAAATGTATAAAAATATGTAAAGAGGAAAATTTAAAATGGTAATGAAATATATAGATAAATTTTTAAGTAAATTAAAAACAGATAGAAACACATTTGTAACATATATCTTAACCTTAATCTCTGTATATATATGTGTAGATAGAATAACAGAAATATTATTTATTATGTTTTCTGGTTTATCTGTTTCTTATTGGGGTCCAATAAAATATACTTTTGCTTTAGCATGTCCGGTATTTGCTTTTTATTTTTCTTTTGCCTCAAAATTTGTAAAAGATAAATATACAAAATTATCATTTTTATATACATATACAATTGTTTTATATATAGTGGGAATATCGATGCTTATACAGTGGATTAATCATTTAGGATGGCTATTATTATTTTCAGTACCTAATTACTCATATATAATCACAACATTTATGGATTTAATAAAACCTGCATTTTCCGCAATAGCTTGGTACATTCCTGTATGTACATTTTTCCCATTATTTAAATGGATTCTTACTGTTGTAGATGATACATTATACATAAAAGAATCTATTTGGGATTATGGCGGAATAGATTTATCTGATAAAAGCATTGGAATGGGTCCTTTTACATCCGAAATGTTTTTATGTAGAGATAATGAAACTGGAAGCACAATAAAAATACCTGAAGCAAGAAGATTTGAAGCAATGTTAGTTGTTGGAGTTTCAGGCTCAGGAAAAACTTCTATGATATTCGAACCAATGATTGCAAGAGATTTAGAAAAGAAATATTTTTGGAGAGAGACTTCAAAAGAACTAGGATATGCTGCTCTTCGTACTAATATTGCTACATTAAATTGTCCATATACTAGTGACTATGTAAACGAAAACTTTAGTTTGAATATGCTTACACCAGTTGAAAGTAAAGAAAAAGTATTTAAAGCTTTTCTTTCTAAATTAACCTATAACTATGCAGCAGAAAATTCTGTTTATAAAAATCTAGGTATAACTTATATGGCCCCAGATTATGAATCAATCGGACGTATAAAAGAAGTAGCTGATAATTATGGAATTAAATATAATATAATAGACCCTAATGACATTAATTCTATTGGATTAAACCCATTTGCTTATACAAATCCAATGAAAACATCAATTGCTATTTCTTCAATTTTAAAAAGATTATATGCTTCTGAAGATACCCCTCAATTCACATCACATGATGAAGCATTTATGGAAAATACAGTTACACAAGCAATAGAAAATCTAGTTCTTCTACTTAAAGAAACTTATCCTAGATTAAATAATGGCCTACTTCCAACTATTGAGGATTTAATGGACTTAATGACAGATTTCGATAAAGTTGAAGTTTTAGCAGAAAAAATGAAATCTTACTCTGATTTAGCAGAGCAATATAAAATACAATTAGGATATTTTAAGAAAACATTTTATAAAACCGCAAATGGTCGCGAAGAAACAGAAAGATTTTTACAAGGTTCTGCCGCTCAAATTGAAAATCTTTTAAGATACCCTGGTGTTAGAACCATCCTTTGTAATAGAACAAATAATTTAAACTATGATCATGCTTTAGCTAATGGAGATGTTACTTTAGTTTGTACACGTAGAGGTGATTTAGGAGCAAGTATCCATAGAGGTTTCGGACTATTCTTCTTATTATTAATGCAACAATCTGTATTATCTAGACCAGGAAATGAAAAAACAAGAATTCCTCACTTCTTATATATTGATGAATTTCCTCCATTTGTATGCAAAGCTACTGAAGATATTTTTACTTTATATAGAAAATATAGAGTTGGAACAATTATATCTGCTCAAAATTTATCTCAATTTGGTGTAAAAGATGAAGTTAATTTCAGACAAACAATTTTAGCAAACTGTACAACAAAAATTGTTTTTGGTAACAATACCCCTGAAGACAATGATTGGTGGGAAAAAGAATTTGGAGATAAAAGACGTTGGATATTCACTCATGATTACCATACTGATACTGGAGAATATGATAAAAACTATAAAGGAATTAAGTGGGAATGGGTAAAGAATTTCAAAGCAGGAAAAGTTCAAGCTTTAAAATTTAAAACTATTATATATAAAACCAAAGACTTAAAAGGAAAATCTTTAGTAGGTCAAGCAAAAGTAGATTTCTTAGAATCAAAATATAAAGAAAAACATAAAGTAAAAAAATATAATTTTGATAAATTTTCAGGAACTGTACTTTCAAATGAAGATAAAACGAGTAAAAAGAGTTTTATAAAAAATCCAGAATTTAAAAGTTCAACTGGAAATCCAAATGATATTGATCCAATACTTCACAATCCTGCAAATAACAACCATAAATTCGATGATGAAGATGCTATACTTCATTTAAAGCCAACTGCTAATACTAATAATAGTAATAATCAAGAATCTTAATATACAAAAATAAGGTAGTGTTCATTTAAACACTACCTTGTTTTTTAGCCATTTTTATTTTTATGTTTAAGGTTATTCAACTATTCATCTTTTTTCCCTGTATTTTCATTTTCAGTCGTTAGAGTAACATCTTTTTTATCTTCATCTTTTTCACTTACTTTAATACTATCTATAATACTAATAAATTTTATTCCATCTCTTTGTTCATCAGATCCAAAAGTATTATATTCATCAGATAATTCTTTTAGTTTTTCAAGTCTTGTTTTTGCATTTTTTAAATCATTATTAACAATATTTGTTATTTTCTTAATACCGTCATTATTGAATGTATTTAGTCCATCAACTAGTGATTTTGTTCCATCTTTTAATGCACTTCCACCAGAATTTAATGCACCTACTCCATTATCTAATTCTTTCATTCCTGCTTCTAGAGGAGTAATTCCTTCATTTAATAATTTACTCATTTGACTTTCAACAGTTTTTGTAGCTTCTTTTTTTACCTCATTTGCAACTGTATCTGCAACACTATATGCAGTTTGTCCTGAAACTTCTACTGCAACTTTCTTAGCTGTTTGAGATGCAACTTCTCCTGCAACTTCTTCTGCAACAGTTTGAGCTGTTAAGTTAGCAACTTTTTCACCAACTGAATTTGCTACATTTCCCGCAACTTCTTCTGCAACATTTCCAGCTACTTGCTCTGCTGTCTTTTGTGCAGTTTTTGATGCAACTTCTCCAACCATTTTGCTTGCAACACCTTTTGCTACTGATGAAGCAACATTTCCAACTATTTGAGAAATATAATTTCCTGATAAATCATCTATTGCACCATTTGCAACTGCTGATGCAATTCCTTCCGCAGATGCTTTTGCTCCAATTTCAACTGCATTTGGAATAACACTTGAAGTTACTTTATTTGCTGATGCTTCAGCAGTTGCCTTTGCTGATTTTTGTATAACACTATTTGCAACTGAATTTATTTTTTCTTTTGCTGAAGCTTTTGCAGTTTCTTCTGCCTTGACTTTTGCCTGTGCTAAACTACTATTTACATTTTCTACTATATTATTTTTTATACTTTCTACTTGAGAATTTGCACTTAAAACTGCTTTTGATTCTACTTCATTTTTTATTGAAGATAAAGCAGAATCGACTATTGCTTTTTCTTCATCTGTTAATGCTTGATATTCATTATTATTTGCTAAAATATTATTTATATCAATATTAACATTAATATTTGTTTGAACATCTGGTAAACTTACATTTCCACTATCTGCTGTAATATTATCTAAACCTGACAAATCAACATTGTCTGTTCCAGCTTTAATTCCTTCATTTATAGCTTCTGCCTCAATTGATTTTAATGTATCTGACATTGATGAAGTTCCACTTGATACTGCTCCTGAAATTATTGCTTCCATATTTCCTGCTAAAAGTTCTTTTATTTT
>DJXP01000033.1 GCA_002449785.1 Clostridiales bacterium UBA7001 | reverse complement strand
GTTGTAACTGCAGCTGCTCTAATTCCCTCTTCAGAAAATTCTATATCTGCTTTGTGGATTGCATCATTTACATATAAAGAATCATCACCTGTTATTTTTGAAAAATCTGCACTATATCCAAATGCTTCTTTCATTCCCATTGCCATTAATTCTTGTTTTAGCATAATTGAATAATCGAAATCAAATTTTGGAACTTTAACATTTACATCATCTTCTGTTTCAGAAGCTTTAGTTAGATTTGATAAATATTTATCTATTTTTTGACTATCTATATTTGTAATAAACTCATCTAATGCTTCTTCATTTGGCATTATTGCATCAAATTCAAGCTGAACTCCATCATACTCTTTAAGGTCCATTGCAAGTACTGTAACATCATCATCTATTTTGTAAGAAATACCATCTTCAAATACATTACTCTTTTTCATAAATGCAACATTTAAATTGCTTCCATCTTTGTCAAATATACCATTTGCAGTATTATTTGTGCTAAAATTAGAATCCCATTCCATATCTATAGCTAATGCGTTAACCAAAATCATAAATAATTCTTCATCATCTTTAATTCTTTCATCTGTAAAGAAATCATTAATAATTCCAAATGTTTTATCACTTATCCATCTATTAATATTCTTAGCTGATTCAAATTCATCATATTTTATTTCTGCATTATATTTGTCTTCTACTGCTTTATTATATGAATCTAGTACACCATCTTTATATTGCTCTCTTATCCAAACTGAATTTGCTAAAGACATAACTTTATCTATATTTTTATATTTTGTAAGTTTTAAATCTCCTATAATATTATCTATTTCTTCTTTTGTTTTGCCATTAGCACCCTCATTTAATAGATTTAAAGCATATTTTATAGAAAGTGGTGAATAAATAATATTTGTTCCTTCGTTTTCTTTACTTTCCATTTTCAAAAATTCATATGAAAAATCTTCAGAATTATAGTCTATATCTTCAATTGGTTCTTCCTCAGGCTCTTCTTCTGGTTCTTCAGGATTATCGTTTAAACTTCTTTGAGTATTACTATTTCTTGGTTGACTAGTAGGCTTAACTGTTTTAATCATAAAAACTGCTAAGCATATAACAATAATTGCAATAATTATTAAAACAGCCAAATTTACACTTCCGTTTTCTTTAAAAAACTTTTTCATTTGTATCTCCTCTCTTTATAATCTTTAGTAAATTATATATTATATGTTTTTTAAATGCAATTGGTTTTATGGAAATTTATATCCATAGAATAATTTATAAGTAATTTAAGTCAAATTAAAATTTCTACCCTATATTTAAAATCTGATTATATTTTTGATATTTTTTTGAAGAATATGATATTTTCTTATCTAAAGCTAATCTATATACAACAAAAGATTTTGGATACATTTTTTCATTTTCTATGTTATAATTAGCATTATTTTTAATACTATCATAATAATTATTATCTACCATCCAATTATATGCTTGGCTGTCAGCTTTCTTTTCTATTTCATCATTTTCAGTATCTGTAGATATTAAACTATTTGCCTTAGCTTTATTAAAATCTGATTTACAATGAGCTAATTCATGCAACAGAGCAAAATAAATATCAGCAATTCTTTTATGTTTTAATGTTAAATAAATTGCAGGCACATCCTTATTTACCTTAAATGCTCCTCTAATTTTTGATTTTGGCAAATCTTGTTGAATAACTAAATAAATTCCATTCTTATTAAAGACTTCTACTAATTGATTTTCATCAAATATTTCTTTTTTAGCACACTCTATAATATAATCTACCAATGTATTAATATTTTCTTTATTATATTCTCCAACTCTTTGTTTCAAACTTTCTCTGTAACATTTTTCTAGCCACATCATCAACAATTCCTGTTTATCATTATTACTTTTAAAATAAATATTATTAGTTTCTAATTCATAGATTTTTTCAGGAGTGCATACACGTAGAAATTTCAATATATCTTTTAAAATCTCTTGTTTATCATTCTTATCTGTATATTTAATATACTCCATTTTTTCCAAATCTTTATAATCAAATTTATTTAAATAATCAGTAATTCTTATATTGTTTTTTAATAAATAGAACTCAATTCTCTTTTCCACTTTATAATCTTGCTCTATTTTTAAAATATAATCTAAAGGAATATCAGTTACAATTGAAATATTTTCAGCAATATTTAGAGAAATATCTGTATCTCCAGATAATATTTCAATTAAATGCTTAGGGGTTATGCCTATTCTATTTGCAAAATCTTTATTGCTAATATTATTATACTCTAAATAATCTTTTAAATAATCTTTAAATCTTATACTTTCCATCATTTACTCACCTTTACTTTTCTTTAACATTCTTTTAAAATCACTATAATGATCCATACTTATATATTCTATTTTAACACAGTTTTCTTCTTCAAATATTTTTACTATTAATCTAATTGTTCCATTTTTTTCTAATCTAAAACTACAATAACCATTAAGTTCATGTTTTAATTCTTCAAAATCATAAATCCTTGACATTGGATTATTCTTAAGCTCATTACAACTACCACATATTTTAATATGTTTAATAATTTTTTCTAACATTTGATTTTCTTCTCGATAACGTTTAAGTTTTTTTATTTCCTTCTTTAGGTTATAACTATCAAGATGCATATATTTCTCCTTCCTTTAGAATATTTCTTAACATTATCTTTTGTATTGTATGTATATTAACATTTTTGTTAATATATGTCAAGTTTTTTATCCTAAAAATTTCATTTAGCACCACAAAAAAACAAGGCTTTTATATTAAAGCCTCGTCTTATAAATATTATTTATCCTTTTAACTTCAAACTGTCACTTTTAGCTGTTTTACAGCTAAGATTTTCTATTCCACATAGCAATTGCTGTTGCTGGGCTATCTACTCCATCTTTGTTTTTTATTGGGGCAAAGTCTTCTTCTCTTCTTCCTCTTAAAATTGTTATCTCGTTAAAATACTTAAAGCCATCAAAAATGAATTGCTCAAATTTATATGCATTAGCTTTAGTAGCTTTTATTAGATTTCCATTCTCATCTATATAGTTTACTTTTTTATGTGCACTATGATATGGCAATTCTTGCTCTGCAATTTTATCTAATGCCTTCATATTAAATAAGTTACACATTATGTGTGATTCTCCAAAAAGTAATTCTCCATTTTCATCTCTTAAATCTATAATATCTTTTGGCATTTCACTATATTCTATAATTTTTAATTTATTATTTTTTCTGCAAAATACTCCAACTTTTTCTTCTGGATATGCTTTTACAATTGATTTACTTCCAATTACATTCTTTTCTTTTATTGTAAGACCTAGTAATGTTTCATCAACCATATTAAGTAATGCATTATCAACAGCACCTATGAAAACCCATTCAATTTCTTTTTGCAACATGTCTTCTAAAATGCCGTTTTTCTTCATTGCTTTAAATACAGCACCATTTCCATTTGAAGCAAATTTAATACTTCCACTCTCATCTATTACTAGTTTTCCTTCTTCATTTAATAATGGCATATTTCCTTGTGTGAAAAATTTAATATAATTTTTTGGATAACCAAAATAATCGTGCTTTTCAAAAAATTCTATTGTTTGGTCATTATTATCGCTACTTGTCATTATGTACCAATTTAAAGTTATTCCATATTTTTTATTATTTTTCTTTAAAGAATCTGCTAATATTTCAAATAAATATTTTGGCTTTGGTTTTACATTTAATAGAAATGTTCCTTTTGGACCATTATGTCCAAGTCTTGTTCCTTGACCTCCTGCCATTGTTACAACTGCGTATTTATTAGATTTTATTACATCTATTCCTAGAGCATCTATACTCTCTTTTTCTTCTGCCGAAAGCAATTTCTTATCTGTATATGGAAGATTATATAACATGTTTTTATCTATTTCAGCAGATACATTTTTTTGACTTATTCTATATAAATTATTCAAGCTATCTAAATTAATATGTTTTAACTGTTCACCTATTTTTTCTTTTGTTTCATTTGATGCTTTATTATAATAGTTTAATACTAATGTTTGATTATATTTTTTTAAAATATCTTCTACTTGTTCTGTATGGTCAAAGTCTTTTTCTCTCATTAAATATGAAAAAATAACAGAGCTTACTTTTAAGCTATTATGTTTAATTGTACCATCTTGAGTTGTTACTAAATCGTCTTCTATTAATTCATAATTGTGTTTTATTATGTTTTCATAATCAATTCTTACAGGGTCTTTCTGCTCCTCATAAGCATATTTTTCTACCATTTCTTTTGATATTTTTGTATTGCTTGCAACAACAACATCAATTTCATTTTTACCTAAATACTGCTCTAGCGCTTTTACATGGTCTGAAACGCCAAAACCATCTGTTTCTCCAGGCTGTGTCATAACATTACATATGTACATTACTTTACCTTTAGAATTTCTTATAGCTGTTGAAATATCTTTTGAAATAATATGTGGCATTACAGATGTATATAAACTACCTGTAGAAAGAATTATTAAATCTGCTTCTTTTATTGCACTAAATACTTCTGGTAAAATATGTGGTTCTTCTTTATAGAAAAACTCCTTATATTTTTTTCCAGCTTTTGTTATTTCTTCTTCACCTTCTATTATTTCATCATCAATAGTTTTTCCCATTAATGTTAAATTATCTTCAGATAAAGGCAATACTTTAGCTTTTACATCTAAAATTTTACTTAAATATTCTATGCTTTTCTTTAAATTTCCTGTTTCATTAATTAAAGCTGTTAATACTAAATTCCCAATTGCATGACCATTTAACTCTGAATTTGTTTTTAATCTATATTCCATAACATCTCTTACTTCTGCTGGTAGTGTAGAAAGATTTGATAAAACTTTTCTAATATCGCCAACTGCTGGCGTATCGAACTCTTTTCTAAGTCTACCAGTACTTGAACCATTATCTGAAACAGTTATTATACATGTAAGGTCTATTGGGAAATATTTTAAACCTCTTACTATGCATGATGTTCCTGTTCCACCACCTAAAATAACTACTTTTTTATTTTGCTCCATGGTCTCTCTCCTAAAATCAAAATTGTTTAACTGTATAATAATACATTTTTGTCATAATTACAATATATTTTATGATTTAGATTTAAGAAATGTGAAAATTTTTCAAAATCATTATAAAATTTATTTAATATTATTTAAGCTAAAGGAAGCCACCAGTTGCAAACTGATGGCTTCCTTGTTTGGACAAATGAGTGTCTGATACTGGATTAGGCGGGATCGAAGTAAATTTCGAGCTCAAGCTCTGCCTCCTTCGAAAAGCGAGGCGGGATTGAAGGCTTCTTGAACCTGAATGTGGGACTCTTCAGTTCTTTGATGAACTTCCGGAATCCAGAGTACTGATCCTCGTACCAGCCGAAGACCGCTTCCTCAACAAAGACTGGATCCATTCCCGTGTTCATTGTCTGAACCCAAAGCTGACCGTCTCTTCTGATTTTTCCGCCAGAAATGACGTACTTGATGTACAAGCTCCGAGCCTCTTTGATTTCATCGTCAGAGAGCTGCTCAAGCGCTGCTGTGAGGGCACATACGAAGTCCCTCTTGAGAACGATTGTATCGCGTTTCACCCGTTTCTCCACAATCTGAACAACACGCTCTGTTTGCTCATCATATAGTTTCTTGGTTTCATTTTTTTTGTCCATATTTTTCCTCCTTAATTATTTAATTGTTAGAGGCATGAAGCCCCCAACATATGTTAACGGCTTCATATATATAATAAATGTAAGACTTATTATAACATAGATTTATGTAAAATGCAAAATGTGTATTCTATAATAATTTGATTATATGGTTTACAATTTGATTTTTTATGTAAAATACGGTATAATAATAGTAAGGTGAATATTCACCGTAACTGTAAACCCCGTATAATAACTATAAGGAGGAAAAAAAATGGGAGAACAGGAACAGAAGGAATTTCTTACTTTCAGCGAAAAACAGGAACTTGGCTTTGTCCTTCATGGACATGATTACGGATGGACAGAGCCGCTTTCCAGCCGGAAATACTTTCTGACGAATCCGGCAGATGCTCTTAAGGTTGAGCTGATACAGTACGCATCAGCATTCCGTGGCTCAGGACATTCTGAATGGGAATACCTTTGGGGGTTTTTCCTTAAAAAAGCTTCTTCGGAAACAGAAAGTGGCAATAGAGCTGATATTTCAGTTGTCTTCAATAGAGACTGGCTCGCCACACGTGACAGAAGGTTTACCATGGAGCAGACCTGGAATCACCTTAAAAAGTGGTTCACAATTGAAAAAGAAACGGATGATGAGGTCGTGCTTACCCTGAACACCTAAAACATCTACGTTCTGTAACCCCATAATTAAAGCCCTCCAGAAACTCTGGTTTCTGGAGGGCGGTTTCATTTTTATTTTCAGTCGAATTCTCCATTCCACTATCTGATAGTTGATTATCTCCTCGACTTTTTGATTTTAATTTTTCTATTCCCTGGTAAACAAAGTTATAAATAACACCACTGTTATTTGCGAGTTAGAACCATGGATTATGAATAATATTTTCTCCATCTAAAGCTAATTTATAGCACAATACTTTCTATATAATTCATCGTTGTATTTTATCTTTTTTATTTTTGCTAACCTTCCTACAATAAAACATAATGGAATCTTGTATTCTTTAGAAATGTTTTTTATATTTTTTTCTGAGTAATCCACAAGCACTTTATTCCATACTGCCTCGGAAATCATTGTATTTAAGGCAAATCTATCAGCTCGACTTTCTTGTATTTCTGTTCCTTTAACTATTACCTTGCTCTTTGCCACATTATAATCGCTTTTACAATGTCCTAATTCATGAAATAGTTCAAAATAAAATGAATCTTTTCCATTATAATTTTGTGTAATATATATTGCTGGATTTTTTCCTTTTACCCTAAAGCATCCTCTTATTTTTGTACCAGCTAATGCTTTTTCAACAACAAAATATACTCCATAATTGTTTAATAATTTTTGCAATTTTTCTATATTAATTTGATTTGAATATGCTATTTTTAAAATATCATCAATTAAAAAATAGAAATTTGCTCTATTATATTCCCTTACTTCTTGAGCTTTTGCTAATTCGTCTGCTCTTGCAATCCATAAGTTTATTTTATTTAAATCAGTTCCTGATTTCTTAAATAAAGTTTTTTCTTGTATTTTACTTAATGCATATAAATCCTTTACTTTTAAAAATTCTATTATATCCATATAATTTTGTATAGGATTTGTTATATCTTTAAAATCCACCCATTTTCTGTCTGATAACTCTTTTAGTGAAAACTCTTCTTTTAGTTTTTTATTTATAATCTTTTCATCTTTATATTCTGCTAAAACTTCTTCTGTAACTTTTCTTCTATGTTCAGAATTTATTATGAATGAAATAGGAATAGAAGTCAATTTTTCAATATTAGCAGCCATTTCCAATGTAATATCTGTTTTACAGTTTAAAAGCTCGTTCATATGTTTTTGTGTAATTCCAAGTCTTGTTGCAAATTCTGATTGTGTTATATTATTGAATTCTAAATATTGTTTTAAGTATTTTCCAAAACCACTATTATTCATTTTCTCACTCCTAACCTTCACCATAATGATGATTATCTATCTCTATAAAATTTATTTCCACTATATCAATTTGACTATATGGATATTCTCCATTAGGTCTCATTACTAATCTTAATTTCCCATTTATCCTTGCAGTAAATAGTTCTTTTAGATTTCCTTTTTTCTGCTCTATATTATACATATTTGATAATGGATTTTTTAACAATGTTTTCAAATTATCTGTATCAAGAATAAGTTCTTCAATGTCCTGAATTCTATCTATTTCTTTATATAAGTGTTTTCCAACAATTTTCTTTTTATAATCTTTTTCATACTGCTTCGTCTTGAAAATTTTCATTGTTTCTCCTATCACTATATTTATTATAACCCATAAGGTTATAATATGTCTAGTATTATAGAGCATTTTATTATAATTGTCAAGAAAAATTAATCATATAAATTAAAAATATAAATTAAAAAATTAT
>DJXP01000077.1 GCA_002449785.1 Clostridiales bacterium UBA7001 | reverse complement strand
ATGACTATTTATTAGAATATGCTTTTAAAGATACTCTAAATGATTTAAGAAATGATTCTAGAAGAAATAAAGAGAACATAGAAAGAGAATAGAGGTGATTATTTTGTTGGATACAAATAGACTAGATTATATGATTCCTGAAAGAGAAGATGGAAACTATACACTTAAAGATAAAGTTATAATTAAAATTACTAATCAATATAATGATTTCATTAGTGAACTCTATAAATTATCACCTGAAGAAATAGTTAATAGAGCAAATGAAAAAACAATTAAAGAAGAAATCATTTATTATTTACAAGCAATTGATTATTCACCAAAACAATATGAAGCTATGTTAAAAGATGAAGATTTATTAAGTGAATTATATTTTGAGTGGACATCTTCTAATGAAGATTTTTATGAAATATTGGAGGCGCCCATAGATAAATATATTAATTTATTACAAGAAAGAAATCGTATTAATAGATCCAAAGATGATATTGTAAGATAGATTTTTATGTAATAGCAAGCACTGAATTTGTATATACGCAAATTCGAAATAACAAAATTTTACAAATTTTATTATTTATCTATGGGGCGTTGCCCCAATCCCCAAATTGAATTTTAAGGAGGTATCTTAAAATGCAAAAAGGAAGAAAGAGAAACAATCAATTTTTATTATTTTTAGATTCAAAAGAGTTAAAAAAATTAAATTCAGATTGTAAAAGAGCCAATATAAGTAAAGCAGAATATATAAGAAGACTAATTATGAATAAAGAGATAAAAGAACAACCAAATGAAGAATTTTTTTATTTATTATCTAAATTGGTTGAAATAGAAAATGAAATGAGGACACTATTCCATAAAGCAGACACATTAAATATGATAGATAAAGATTTCTATAAAGAAGAGGCTGACAAATGGAATTATCTCATTACTCAAATTAAAATGAAGTATTTATAAATGTCAGGAGGTGATTTACAAATGGCAATTATAAAAGTAAAACCTATTAAAGTAAGAGTAAATAATGCAATTAAATATATAACAAATGAGGAAAAAGTATTAAATCCTAATTTTGAAAATATCAAAAATGATTTACTAGATTCTATAGATTATATAGAAAATAATAGCAAGACTGACGATAAGACTTTTGTAACGACATTGAATTGCAGTATAGATAATGCTTACGAGCAGATGCAAAGAACCAAAATATCTAGAGGAAAAACAGATGGGATATTAGCTTTTCATATTATTCAATCTTTTGATAAAGAAGAGGTAACACCTGAACAAGCACATAAGCTAGGAATAGAATTTGCTGAAGAAATGTTTGAAGGAAGGTTTGAAGTAATAATAGCAACTCATTTAAATACTGAACATTTTCATAATCATATAATTATTAATTCTGTTTCACTTAAAGATGGTCTTAGATATTATGATACTAAAGAAAATTATGCAAGAATGAGACATATTAATGATAATCTATGTAAAAGTTATCATTTGAAAGTGGTTGAAAATAAGAAGAGTAAATCTGGAATTGACTACGAAAGATTTTACAAAGGTTATGAAAGAAAGAACAATTATAAGAACAAAACAAAAAGAATTATAGACTCTGCAATTAAAGAGTCTTTTTCTTTTTCTGATTTTAAAGATGTAATGAATAAGTTTGGATATGAAGTAATGATTAGATACGGAAAAATATCTGTTAAAGATAAGGATCATAAAAGAAATATTAGAATCGAAAGAGCTTATGGAGAAGATTATACAGTTGATAACATAAAGAAAAGAATACTAGAAGAATATCCTAGTAAAAGTAAATACTCATATAAGTACAAAGTTAATCCTCCAAAGATAGATATTTTCCATACTAAGTATAAGAAAAACAAACATAAGTCTAAAGGATTTATTGCACTTTACTATCATTATTGTTATTTACTTAAAACTCATCCTAGAAAAACAAGATCTAAAATATCAAATATCATGAGGGAGGAGGCTGAGAAAATGGATATGTATTCTAAAGAGGCTAAATTTTTAAATGTTAATAACATAAATACTCTTAATGATATTAATTTGTTTGACACTATGAAAAATGAAGAAAAGTCTATTCTAATATCAAAAAGAGAAAATCTATATAGAGTTAGAAAAAAGGAACGAGATCCTTATAAAAAAGAATTAATTACAAAAGAAATATCAGAGATTTCAGAACAAATAAAATTTATTGGAGAACAATTAAAAATTGTTGAAAGAATAGAAGATAGAATTCCTGATATAAAAGAAAAACTAAAATTAATTACTGAAGAAAGACAAAAAGAGATTGAGAGAAATAAAATTAAAGAAAGGTGGTACTAGTTATGAGTATATCAAGTGAATCTGCTGAACAAATGACAAAAATGATGCTTGAAGGAACAGAACTTACTATAAAAATTACAGGCGAAGCATCAAAAGAATTACTTGCAATTATTTATACAATTCTAAAAGATAATCAAAAGACCAAAGGAAAGACTACACTTACTAATCTATTAAAGTCTGGTAAAGAATTAAAAGTATTTACTGTAAAAAGAGATGAACTTCAAACATTTATTAGAGAGGCAAAAAGATATGGAATACTATATTCTGCATTACTAGATAAGAAAAGTAAAGATGGAGTAGTAGACATTATGGTTAAAGTAGAAGATGCGTCTAAAATTAATAGGATTGTAGAAAGATTTAAATTATCTTCAATAGATACAGCAAAAATTCAAACAGATGTAAAGAATATCCCCCTCGTAATGAAAGACCAAAAGAATCCATTAGAGAACTCATCAAATACATTAAAAACTCAAGAGGAGAATAAACTTAAAAAGAAGTCTATAAGAAAAGCTATTGAAGAGGCAAAAAAAGAGTCAAAAATAATTAATAGCAAATTAAAAGAAGTAATCAAATACAAAGAGAGGGACAAGTAATATGTTAGAAGATAAGAAAATTATTGATAAAATAATGTATTTACTTGGAATAATTCCTGTTATATGGTTTGCTTTTTTATTAGCTCCATTTGTACATTCTGGGTTATTGGGAATGATGAATGGATTAAGTACTGCATTTGAAACACCTTTAAAGATAACATTTTGTGACGATACATTAAAAACAACAGTTATATCTTTAGGGGTGTATTTTTTATGCATTCTTGTTTATGACTCATCAAAAAAAGAGTATAGAAGAAATGAAGAACATGGATCTGCTAAATGGGGTACATCTTATGAGTTAAGTAGAAAGTATAAACAAAATCCCATTCAAAACAACAAGATACTTACTAAAAATGTTTCAATAGGACTTAATGGAAAAGTACACCAAAGAAATTTGAATACTTTAATTATTGGTGGTTCAGGTGCTGGTAAAACAAGGTCATTTGTTTTTCCAAATCTTATGCAACTTAATAGAAATTATATTGTATTAGATAGTAAAGGTGAGATATTAAAAAACATTGGTGGATTATTAGAAAAGGCAGGATATGAGATAAAAGTAATAGACTTAATAAATATATATAAAAGTCATTGTTATAATCCTTTTGTTTATATAAAAAGTGATAGTGATATTCAAAGAATGATAACTAATCTTTTTAAAAGTACTGCTCCAAAAGATGCAGTACAGCAAGATGAGTTTTGGAATACTGCCGCAGAAATGCTTGCAAAAGCATTAGCATTTTATATAGACAAAGAAGCTCCTGATGATGAAAAAAACTTTCCTATGATGAATGAATTATTAGTTGCAGGAGAAGTACACGAAGATGATGATGACTATGTTAGTCCATTAGATATTTTAATGAATAGACTAGAATCAAAAGATCCAAATCATATAGCTTTAAAATATTATAGAGCATATCATTCAGGATCTAGTAAAACTTTAAAATCTATTCAGATAACTTTAGCCTCAAAACTTGAAAAGTTTAACCTAGACTCTATTGCTAAAATGACTTTAACTGATGAATTAGAACTTGAAAAGTTTGGAGAAAAGAAATATGCGTTATTTGCAATTATACCTGATAATGATTCATCTCTTAATTTCATAATAAGTATTTTATACACTCAGATATTTCAAGAACTATTTTATTTAGCAGATTATAAATATGGAGGAACACTTCCAATACCAGTAGAATTTGAAATGGACGAGTTTGCAAATGTGTGCTTGCCAGATGATTTTGAAAAAATACTTTCAGTTATGAGAAGTAGAGGTATATCTGTATCTATTATTCTTCAAAATCTAGCTCAGCTAAAAGCATTATTTGAAAAACAATGGGAATCTATTGTAGGTAACTGCGATGAACTTTTATATTTAGGTGGTAACGAACAAGCAACTCATGAATATATTTCAAAACTACTTGGAAAATCTACTATACATTCTAATACTTATGGAAAGAGTTCGGGTAGAGGAGAAAATTATTCAACTAATGATCAAACAATTGCAAGAGATTTATTATCACCTGATGAAATAAGAAGATTAGATAATAAGTACTCATTATTATTTATTCGTGGAGAAAAGCCAGTTAAAGATTTAAAGTATGATTTAAAATCTCACCCTAATTACAAATATACAGCATTTGAAAATGGAAAGACTTATGATCATGGTAGAACTCAAAATGAAAAAGCAACTATTAATGTGGACTTTATTCCAAATAATTTAATTGATACAGAAGATAAAGAAATAGAAAAATATTCATCTTATACATTACTAAGTAATGATGAATTAGAAAAGTATTTAAGGGAGGAACAAGTCTATGAGAAAGATTAAAAAGATACAAGATAATTTAAGTAAAAATATTAAGAAGTTGGAGGACAAATCTATGAATAAAAATAAGTTTAAGATATTAAAAGTGTTAGCAGTAATTTTATATACTGCTTTTTTCATGTTTACAAATGGAGTAACTGTTTTTGCAACAGATGATCCATTAACTGTAATTAACAATCTATCTACTTTTATATTTGGAATAATTCGAGCTGTAGGTATGATAATACTAGGATTTGGTATAGTACAAGTTGGACTTTCTTTAAAAAGCCACGATCCTGCACAAAGGGCAAATGGAGTTATGACTGTTGCAGGTGGTGTTATTATAACCTTCGCAAAAGAAATACTAAACTTAATAACTGGTGGATAGTAAATTTAAATAAGCCTCTTAGACCTTATGTTTAAGAGGCTTTATTTTTATATGAAAGGAGAATGACTATGAATTGGATTGTTGAAAATTTACAAAATTCTCTTAATACTTGGAACAATAAACTAAATGAAATATGGAGTTTAATATCGACTTCACCTGAAAATTTTAAAGGTGGAATGATATGGAATGTAATTTTAAATATTAATGGTGGAATGCAAGCAATAGGTTTAGCTCTGCTTGTACTATTTTTTGTAGTAGGAGTAATGAAAACTTGTGGTAATTTTACTGAAGTAAAAAAGCCAGAACATGCACTAAAATTATTTATTAGGTTTGCAATAGCAAAAGCAATAGTAACTTATGGACTAGAACTTATGATGGCAATATTTAGTATAGTACAAGGAGTTGCTTCAACTATTATTAACTCAGCAGGACTTGGAGGAGCAAATCAATCTGTACTTCCAAATGAAATGATAACTGCAATAGAAGAAACTTCATTTTTTGAATCAATTCCACTTTGGGCAGTAACTTTAATTGGAGGACTATTTGTAACAGTACTTTCATTTATTATGATTTTATCGGTATATGGAAGATTCTTTAAATTGTACTTATATACTGCAATAGCTCCAATACCACTTTCAACATTTGCAGGAGAGCCTACACAATCAGTTGGTAAAAACTTCTTAAAAAGTTATGCAGGAGTATGTTTAGAAGGAGCAATTATAGTACTTGCTTGTATTATCTTTTCACTATTTGCATCTTCACCACCAGTAGTAAATACAAATGCAAGTCCAGTTACTATGGTATGGCAGTATGTAGGAGAATTAATATTTAATATGCTAATTTTAGTTGGAACAATTAAAGCATCAGATAGAATTGTAAGAGAAATGATGGGATTATAGGAAAGGAGAGATGATAGATGAAATACTATGAAACACACGATTTAAGTTATAAGCAAAGAAAACAATGTGTCATTCAAAAAATACACACACTATTTTTATAGATGGGTGTGGTATTTATATAAACAATATGATAGAATAATTGAAGTATATAATGTGATACGAAGAAAGGGATATATGATGGGACTTATTGGACTTGTTTGTATAATTGTCGGATTATTAAGCGTGATTTATTTTCTAGGATATATTGGGGAGATTATAAAAAAAAGAGGAGTTAAAGATTTATCATACTTTAAACTTAATTTAAAACAATTAATAATCTTTATTATAGTGGCTCCAATAATTATTATACTAACAATATATATGTATGATTCATCTTTGAAAGGAATTATTTTTCCTAATGATATAAGATATAAAGAAGAAGGAACATATTGTTATTTTGTAGAATTAGACACAGGAGAAATGTTACCTGCCAAGATAACAAAGATTGAAGATGTAAGAGAAGAAGAACATGGTGAATCAACTTCACTAATACATTTTTCAAGATATATGTTAGATATTATTTATGATAAAAATAAAGAATATGATTTTGAGGAACAATATGAAGAAATAGAATTAGATAAATATTCTAATGTTTATTGTATGGACGATAATGGAAATGAAAAGAGTTTCAAGCTTAAGTTAACGAATATCCATTCAAATTATAAAACTTTTGATGAATCTAATAATAAGATAAATTATGTAGAATTATCTTTTGAGGTATCAATATTAATTTCAGAAATAATCTTATACATAATAACAATAATTAAAAATTTTAAAGGAATGAATAAGGAAGAACAATAATAAAATAAAAATATAATTATGGAGAGAAGTAATATACTTCTCTTTTTTTATGCTCAAATGAAAGGAGTGATTAAATATGAAATATTATGAAACACATGATTTAAGTTATAAACAAAAAAAACATATAAGAAAACAGGGTTTACATGTATATGATTTAAGGCTAGATGATGACTGTGTAAATTTGGCTACTATCGAGAAAAAAGTATGGGTAAACAAATGTGGAAGTATGATAACTAATTTTGAAATACCTATTGGAAGTGAATATGGTCAAAATTATATGGATTATGAAAAATTTACTAAAGAAAATGAAAAAGTAAATAGTATAGAAGATCTATTTGCAAAACCTATGACCAATAATCAAATAGTTATTTTTTCCAATGAAGTACTAGGAGAAAGCGAATATTCAAATTGTGAGATACAATACATTATTAAAAACAGAGATGAATTTAGTAATTGTTTTGTAGTAGCAACAGACGGAGACATATCAGTAGGATTTAATCCATTTGAAGAAGATTTCTTTAATTATTCTGATTGGGCTTTTAATATAGATGAAGACTTATTTAAAGAACTTGAATGGAATAAAGAAATAATTTTTATGACTCCTAATTGCCACTTTGGAATATGGATAGAACTTAGCAAATATTATCCTGAAGAATTTACATACTTAGAAGGAGTTAACGAATATTTAAAATACTGCAAAGATAAAGGAATCACTATTAATAAGATTTTAGAAATAGGAACACATGAAGATTTAAAAGACGTATTAAAATTTCTTCCAGAAGAAGAAAAAGATAAAAAGATTAATGGGAGGGAAAGATAATGGAGATAAAAGTTAATAAAGAAATAAGAGATTATAAAGAAAATATTTATTTTGGACTGTCTGTAAGACAGTTCTTTTTTTCTATTATTGCTTGTTTAGTTGCTGTTGGACTTTACTTCATACTTAAGCCTTATTTTGGAATAGAAACATTATCTTGGGTTTGCATTTTAGGAGCATTTCCTTTTGCAATACTTGGATTTGTTACTTATAACGGAATGCCTGCAGAAAAGTTTTTAATTACTTGGATTAAATCTGAGATATTAACACCTAAAGAATTATACAAAAGAAAGAATGAAGATATTAGTTCCACTAGCACTAATTATTTAGCACGAAAAAATAGAAGGAGACGCAGAAGAGATGTTCCTTCAGTAACAAGTAAAGAAAATACAGAAAAACATAAAAATGTTTATGAGAAAACATTTAACGATATTTTCCTAGATGATTTAGACATAGACTTAGATGATTTTTTAGAAAAATAAAATAGAATTGGAGGAAACAAATATGAAGACTATATTTAATTTAAGGAAAGAAAAAGAACACTATAAAAGACCTAAATATACTGATGATCTTATTCCGATAAAAGACGCTTATGATGATGGGATATTTTTACTAAGTAATGGAAAGTATTCTAAATCATATATTTTTACAGATATAAACTATCAAGTAGCATCTGAAGAAAATAAACAAAAATTGTTTCTTGGATATTCATCGCTATTAAATAGTTTTGATTCAGGAGTAGATATAAAAATAAGTTTAATCAATAAAAAGATTGATATAAAAGACTTTAAAGAAAAAGTTTTAATTAAACCAAATAAAGAAGATGGATTTGATAAATATAGAGATGAATATAATACATGGCTCTTAAATCAAATTCAAAGTTCAAATGAGATGATACAATTAAAAATGATAACAATCTCTATAAGTAAACCTAACTACAAAGAAGCTCAAAGTTACTTTAATAGAATTACTGCTAGCCTTCAAAATCATTTTTCAGAACTTGGATCTATATGTACAGAGATGTCATTAGAAGAAAGATATTTCTTTCTGTATGATTTTTATTATAAATATAATACAGATAAAGTATATACAAAGTATGAAATTAAACAGAATATAAAAAATAAAATTGCTCCATATAAATTTATAAATAAGTCAGATCATTTTATTATGGGAGCAACAAAAAGATATGGAAGAGTGTTTTATTTAAAGAAGTATGCTAATTTTATTAAAGATACTATGGTTCAAGAACTTACGGACTTGAATAAAAATATTATTTTAAGTATTGATATTGTTCCTATACCAATGGATGAGGCAATTAAAGAGGCAGAAAATAGGAGACTTGGAATTGAAACAAATATTACTAACTGGATAAGAAAACAAACAGAAAATGGAAATTATTCAATTAATATTCCTTATGATATGCAAAGACAAAGAGAAGAGTCAAAAGAGTTTTTAGATGACTTAACAATAAGAGATCAAAGAATGTTCCTGTGTGTTTTAACAGTTGTAGCAATAGCAGACACGCAAAAAGAATTAGAAAATATAACAGATAGTTTAAAAGGAGTAGCAAGCAAAAACTTATGTGAGCTTGCTACTTTAAAATATCAACAAATAGATGGATTAAATACTGTACTTCCAATTGGAACAAGAAAAATAGAATCACTAAGAACTCTTACTACTGAAAGTTTGGCAGTACTCATTCCATTTAAAGTACAAGAAATATCACACGAAAATGGAATATGTTATGGACAGAATGCAATTAGTAAAAATTTAATTTTGATTAATAGGAAAAAGTTATTAAATGGAAATGCTTTTTATGTTGCAGTTTCAGGAGCAGGTAAATCTTTTATGGGTAAAAATGAATTTGGAGCAATAAGACTTTCTGATCCAAAATCTAAAATTATATACATAGATCCTGAAGGTGAATGTTCAAATATGATTAGAGCTTTAGGTGGTGAAGTAATTAGAATATCACCTACAAGCAATACTTATATTAATGCTATGGATATTAATTCAGAATATGCAGATGGGGCAAATCCAATAGTTTTAAAATCTGATTATATACTTTCAATGTATCAAAGAATAAAAGGTGAAGAGCCTGTTACTAGTAAAGAAAAATCTATATTAGATAGATGTATAGCATTAACATATAGAAATTACATGAATAAAGATTTCACAGGAACAGCTCCGACTTTAGTAGAACTTAGAGAAGAAGTAATGAAACAAAAAGAACCTGAAGCAAAAGAAATAGCTTTAGCTTTAGAACTTTTTACTTGTGGAAGTTTAAACACTTTTGCAAAACAAACTAATGTAAATTTAAATAATAATTTAATATCGTATGATATTTCAGGACTTGGAAAACAACTTATGCCAATAGGAATGCTAACAATACTAGACAATATCTTTAATGATATTACTCGAAATAAAATAAATGGAATAACGACAAATATTTATATAGATGAAATATACCTATTATTCTTAGAAGAATATTCTGCAAACTTTTTATTTACTCTTTGGAAAAGAGCTAGAAAATATGGAGCATTTTGTACTGGTATTACTCAAAACATAGAAGATATGCTTCAAAGTCATACAGCTCGAACAATGCTTGCAAATAGTGAACTTTTAGTTATGCTTAATCAAGCAAGTACAGATAGAATGGAACTTGGAAAATTACTTAACATGTCAGATACTCAAATGAAATACATCACTAATGTTGGATTTGGTAAAGGTTTAATTAAAGTTGGAAGTAATATTGTTCCATTTGAAAATAGATTTCCAAAAGATACTGAGCTTTATAAATTGATGACTACAAAACCAGGAGAGAGTGAATAAACTCTCTCCTTAATTTTGGAGGTGATTGTATGACAGATAAAGTTAAAGAAAATGTTGATATTAAAACAAAAGATAGATATATAAAAACAAAAATTATAAACAAAAATTTATATGACATCAAAATGAAAAATAAGGACTCGGAAGATGATAAAGAAGAAATTAATTATGCAATTGATAAAATTTCGAATAAAGCCAATCTCATTTCAAATAAAGGTATAAAAAAATATAACGAGGTTGGAAGAGAAAAGTTTTATCAAACACAAAATTTATTAAATGAAAAAATAAAAGATGCTATTAAAGAAAAAAAGAAAAGTGAAATAATTCAAAAAAAGATAGTAGATACATCAAAGAAATCTAAAAACATTGTAGAAAATGCTAGTAAGATTATTAAATTATTACTAAAAGCAATAAAAGAATTAGTAGATTTTATTATTGCAAGTAGTTGGATAATACTAGTTTTTATAATTGTAATATCAATGATTGCATTTATGATGACTAGTGTAATTGGAATATTCTTTTCAAATGAATTTGATGAAAATCAAACATCTTTAATAGTTGTTATGCAAGAACTAAATACTGAATTTATTCAGAAACTAACAAGCATTCAAAATGCAGTTCCACATAATGAATTTGATATTTCAGGGAAAAGAGCAGAATGGAAAGATATTATTTCTGTGTTTATAGTAAAGTATAGTAATGGAGATTATCACACAGAACTAATTTCATTAGATGATAAGAAAATAAAAGCATTTAAAGATATATTTTGGTCTATGAATGAAATTACATATACTACTGAAGAAATAACAGAAGAAAGAGAAGAAATTGATAGTAAAGGAAAAGTTAAAAAGATAATAGAAACAAAAACTATATTGCATATACAAATAAATGGTAAATCTTTAGATGATACAAAACATGAATTATCTAATAAACAATTAGCAATGTTAGATGACATTCAAAAAGATGGTTATATAGAACTATGGAATCAATTATTAATAAATTCTTCAATTGGAAACTCAAATATTGTTGAAGTTGCTATTTCACAGATAGGAGAAGTAGGAGGAGAGCCTTATTGGTCTTGGTATGGATTTTCATCAAGAGTTAGTTGGTGTGCATGTTTTGTATCGTGGTGTGCAAACGAATGTGGTTATATAGATAGTGGTATAATTCCTAAATTTTCTGCTTGTGAAAATGAAGGTATAACTTGGTTTAAGACTTGTAATTTATGGCAGGATAATTCTTATATTCCTAATTCAGGAGATATTATATTTTTTGACTGGGAAGGAGATGGACATTCAGATCATGTTGGAATAGTTGAAAAAGTTGAAAATGGTATTGTGTACACTATAGAAGGAAATACAACTGGAGATATGGTTAAAGAAGAAAAATATAATATTGGAGCAGGTGTTATAAAGGGATATGGAACACCGAATTATTAAAAAAATATACTAGCTCAATCCTACCAAGTCTAGACATAAGTAGGAAGCAAGAGCTAGTATATTTTTGAATTTCCTGAAAAATCTACTGTATATGTACATTATACCAAGATAAAACGTCCGAAACGAGACAGGCTGGATTCAAATGATAAATCTAATTATTATGCGACCGATGCCGGTGAAACCGATTGTACATAATAATTCTTTTACCTTAATATCTTATTTAAAGGCGTTAACATTATTTAAACCTACCGACATTCTAAGATATTACATAATATATTTTAACATATGCATTGATAATTATCAATTATTACTTGCACTTTTTATGTAAATCTGTTATAATTTTAATTGTAAATTAAATAAAGCCTTATAAAGAGTGGACGAGAGACTGACTCTATGACTCCACACCAACCTATTAAATTAGGTGGTAAATTCAGATAGATGAGGAAATAATAGTAAAGATTTATAAGGCATTTCATTTGAAATGTCTTTTTTGATACCTCTTAACACTCTTTATAAGAAATGTTAGGAGGTAT
Source organism: Clostridiales bacterium UBA7001 (assembly GCA_002449785.1). Taxonomy (GTDB): domain Bacteria; phylum Bacillota; class Clostridia; order TANB77; family CAG-508; genus Scatovivens. The sequence continues at coordinate 31,539 of DJXP01000077.1, read as the reverse complement.
TTTTATGCAAAGGAAAGAAGAACCATTTACAAAGGAAACTAAAAGAGGACGTAAAGTTTATTTAAAGTTACATGAATTAATTGATAAATATAATAAAGGTACATATGGTCATGGAAGAGCTTCTAATATGGTTGAACTATATATATCAAATTTATCAGAAAAAGACTTTTATCATTTAATGAGACTCCCGATAGGTAATATAACTAGAACCCATTATACTGCAATGAGAAAAAGAGTACAAAAAGAGAGGGAAAATGTGTTATTAGTTTATTACGGAAAGGAAGATGATAAAAAAGTAACTGACTTTTATAATTATTTAAGATCTAAAGGATTTAATGGTAAAATTACAGGACCTATTAATTCTCCTGACTGTCCATGGGTATATGTGTTCTTAGAGAAGAAAGAATTTAAAATAGGAAAACCAGGAATTGATTTTGCATCAAAAAGATATATAAAACATGCAATATTAATAGATGAATTTAAATCAATATATGATATTTATTGTAAAACTAATATATTAGATAATAATGATATCTATGCATTAGTTAAAAAATATAATAAATATTCGATTTTTTGTTTTAACAGTAAAGAAAATAGTAACATGAAAATAAAAAGAATAAAAAGCTATATTATTTCTAAAATTCGTCACCTAAAATTAAAGTATTATTATAATAGATATAAATCTTATGAAGACTATAAAAATAAGGTGTTGTTATGTATGGTTAAATATAATGGATATCCAAATAAAAAAGGTGCTTTGGTGGATTATGATTATTACGAAAAAGAATTATATGATGAATTCATAAGGCATAAAGAGTCACCACCTTCTTCAACAGCATATTTTATATCTATGGGTTTTTAATTTTAGTATGATAATTATATATTGAAAAATATTAACTTATATGATTAAATTTTAAAAAATTGAAAGGATGATTTTATGATAAAGAGAAAAATCAAAAATAATTTTTCGAAAAATGAGATTGATATTATAAAGAATATTACAGATATTGAAATAACAGATAAAGATTATTGTTATGATGAAATATGTAATATTAAATTTAATTTTGATATAGATGTTAGTGAAAATAATAGAGAAGAGAAAGATATTATTGCTCAAAAGCTTTCTAGTATTTGTGAAGAATTTGAAGAACATTTTAATTTTGACAATTGGAAACACGAAACAATTAGTTCTGTTAATAATTTAAATACAATTTTAGAAAATTATCGTGTGACAGGGAAAACAATTAAAGATATTTTTTTAACAGACAATATAAAACTATATAAAGACACTATGGTATTTGCCTATAATAATGATGATGAATTATCTAATCAACCAGGATGGACGTTAATGAAGAAAATAACTCAAGATATGATTCCAGATAGAAAGGAAAGAACAAATTTAGCTGATATTACCAGTCCTATTGTAATAGTATTTGATGACAATTCTACTCTCGAATTATATATAAAAAGCATAGGCAAAGTGTTTATTTCACAAAACCAATTACATAAAACATATGAGTATAATTTTGATTTAAAATCTGCTTTTAATAGTATATTAAACCAAACTATAGATTCGTACATAGTAAGAAGTGATAAGAATAAGAAAGATGATATATGGAATATAAAACTTTGTTTAGAAAATGGTATCCAATTAGCAATCTATCCAAATAATTGTCTAATAATGAAAAATGAAAATCCATTAGGTATAACTATAGGCGAATGGAAAAAATATGTTAAACATTACGATTGGTTGTTTAGCTTAAATAGTGAACCTCGATATGCTGATAATAACAGTTCAGAACATAAATGGACTGATTTAGAAAAAGCATTAATTGAAGCTTTAAATCAAACAAAATTATCAACAAGAATCAAAATTCCAGTAATGTTGATGTGTAATACAGAAAACAAACAAGATAAAGTGTTAAAATTCATAATGGAAAAGCAACATCAAGGAACAATTGAAGAAATCAACGAATCAATAATTTTAGAATTTATTGCAAATTTATCAGAGGAATAAGTAACACAGAAGTTATAGATTATTCTATAATCTCTGCCTTTCTATTTATTTGAAATCTTTTTAATTAATGTAGATGAATAAGTAATAATTAAACAAACAAAAAATGGGTCTAGGATTATTCCCTTAGACTCTTTTATTTTTGCATTGAAAAATCTTCAATTATGTGATTTAATAAGGAAAAATGATGCTTTAATAAATGTTTAATTGCCTATCAAGGTAATTATGATAAAGTGGTGTGTTAATATTTAAATAATTATTTAATAGGAGAATTTATGAAAGAGAGCAGTAAAGATCTTAAAGAAAAAGAAGTTGAACTAACTGGAATTCTAAAAGAATTCAGGGATGCATTAAAGACTGAAATTGAAATTATAAAAAAGTGTGGACAATCTTCAATATTATTAAAGAATGGTCATAGGATTAATTATGATAAATCTAATTATTGGTATGAATTTAAAATTGATTATTTACCTACTATGCCTGAAGATACACCTTGTAACCTTATTATTGGAAATGAAACATATAAAGTAACAGTAGTAAGCTTTGATGATACACAAATAATTGTATCTTCTGATGTTGAGTTACCACCAGCCATTGCATCTGCAAAACTAGATAATGGTGCAACAGTTTTGATGGAAAGAATGATAGATAGAATTGAAGTTAATTCAACAAAAGATAATCCTGCAGGAAAGCGTATGCTAAATGAATTTTTTAATAAATCACCTAAAGCATATACTCAAATTTCTAATGATAAGTTTGATAATACAAAAATTAATCTTAGACCTAATCAAGAAAAAGCTGTAAATTCAGCTATACAAAATGATATTACTTATGTATGGGGACCACCTGGAACAGGTAAAACCAAAGTAATTGGTGAAATTATAAAACAATTATATAATAAGAATCGAAAAGTATTAGTTGTATCACACACTAATATAGCTGTTGATGGAGCTATTGATAAAGTTAGTGATTTAGCAAAAGAAGAAGAATGCTCAGTTTTGAGATTAGGAACCTCACAAAAAGATTTACCTGAAGAAGTAACAATTGATTATCATAAAAAGATAAGGGGAAAAGAATTAATTGAAAGACAAAATGAATTAAAATTAGAAGAAGAAAAAAAGCTACAAGAACTTAAAGAAAAAGAAGATCTATTAAATAAATTTGACTGGATTCATAATCAGAATATTAATGAACTATTAAATAGATATAAAGATTTTCAAGAAATAGAAAATGAGTATAATATTTCAGAAAAAAAGGTAAAAACTTTAAAAAATAAATATAATAACTTTTTACGTGAAAATGATGATAAATTAATTTTAAAAAATGAATTAGATGGTATTGAAATAGAAATAAAATTAAAAAAATCAAAAATTAAAGAAATTGAAGATGATTTAAATCAAAACGGTATTTTAAAACAAAAAGTACAAAAAACAAGCAATGAATTAATTAAATTAGAAAATGAAAAACAAGAGATTAATTCAAAAATTAATGATTATAATATATTAATTAATTTAAAACAAAAAGGTGCTATAACTGCTTTAATGAATAGAAACCACATTAAATTTGCTGAAGAACATAAACCTATTGAAGAAAAAAATTTTGAAGAAGTAAAATCTAAAATTGAAATAGCTCAAAAAAACCTTGAAAACTATAATGAGCAGATAGCTAATTTAGAAAAAAGTTTATCAAATGAAAAAGAAAAATTTAAAGATGTTGAAAAGAAAAAAGCATTATTATTAGATTCAATTGTAAAAAACAAAACAGGTGATTTATCTTTAATTTATAAAGAATTTGAAACTCTAAAAGAAGAACTAAATAAAGAGGAAACTATTTTTGACAATATATCAAAAAACTATAAGAATAAAGAAACAGAACTATCAAAGGAATTATATAATGAAAAAAATAAAATAAGTAAATTCACATCTATTGACGAAATTGATAAATATGACGCTTTTTATGAACAAATTAAATCAATCGAAAACATATATAATAGTATTGTAAAAGAACTGAGTCCTATAAATGAAGATGATTGTAAAAAAGAAAAAAATAATATAGAGCATGAATTAAATGAGATTTTAAAAGAACTAGAAGAAATAAATGATAAAATTAATCAATTAGAAAAAGAAGCTATTAAAATGGCAAAAATAGTTGGTACAACCTTAACTAAAGCGTATATTGAGGAGGTATTACAAGAATGTGAATTTGATACAGTTATTTTAGATGAAGCTTCAATTGCTCCAATTCCAGCATTATGGTGTGCATGTTATTTAGCAAAACGTAATATTGTATTAGTTGGTGATTTCCTTCAATTATCTCCTATTGTAATGACTAATGCTTTGAATGAAGATAATGAAAAGGTAAAAAAATGGTTAGGAACAGATGTATTTATAATAAATAAAATTCCTGAAAAGATCCATAATAATCAAGCAGAGGAAAATATAATTATTTTAAATGAACAATTTCGTATGGAAAAAGCTATTGCTGATGTTGCCAACATATATTATGGAGATTATTGTATGATTGAATCTCCCGAAAAAAATAAAGACAGAAAAAAAGACTATGATGAATTTTATGAATGGTATGGTATAAATGAACAGAAAAAAACAGCTGTAGAAATAATAGATACATATAATATGCACGCATGGGTAACAACTGTACCTCAAGGTGGGTCATCAAGCAGAATGAATATTTTTTCTGCGTCTTTATGTGTAGAGTTAGCGATTCAGAAAATAGACCAATATAGAACACAACATACAGATGATGAAATAAAACCTAAAATATTAATAGTTGCTCCTTATAAGCCACATGTTATTCATATAAGAAAAATAATTGAATCATTAAGTACTACTAACAATAAATATGATTCATACATTAAAGTAGGTACAATACATAGCTTTCAAGGAAATGAGGCAGATATAGTTATATTTGATTTTGTCGTAGATGAACCACATTGGAGAGCAAATTTATTCTTGAAAGATGAGGAAAGTAGAGAAGACTTAAAAAGACTATTCAATGTTGCCATTACAAGAGCAAAATATAAATTATTTATTGTCGGAAATATACCTTATTTAAGAAAAATGGCTAAAAATAACATATTGGGAGAATTGCTAGAAACATTAATAGATAAGAAGAAGTTTAATGTAATTGATGGAAATGAAGCGTTTCCTGAACTAAGATTTGTTACAGATAAAAAGGCAATTGAAAGTACTCAAAATATTGATGGAAGTATTATCTGCAAAGAAGATGTATTTTTTGATTATTTTTTAAATGATATTAAGTTATGTAAAGAGCGACTTATAATTTATTCTCCATTTATGACATATAATAGAGTTGGTGACTTATTAAAAAATTTTAAAGAAGCTATATCTAGAAACGTTGAGATTATTGTAATAACAAAATCTTTATCTGATAGAAATAAAAGGGATGTTCAAACATATCAGAAAATTGAGGAAGAACTTAAGTCAATTGGTGTCAATATTGTATATAAAAAAGGAATGCATGAGAAACTTGTATTCATAGACGATATAATTGTTTGGAATGGATCACTAAATGCTTTAAGTAATTCAGGCAACACAAGTGAAATAATGCATAGAATTCGTAATGATAAAATTACAAAAGAATTTGAAGAGCTTCATAACATTTCACATTTATCTGAAGCTGTAGATGATAAAGAGATGTATTGCCCGCTATGTGGTGGAAAAATGGAACTCAGAGAAGGTATAAATGGATTATACTGGAAATGTATAAATGAAGATTATTCAAGATCAATGGATCAAAAATTTCCAAGCAATGGGGTATGGAAATGTCATTGCGGTGGAGAATATGAATTCTTTATGAAAAATGAACCTAGATGGAGATGTGTTGATAATAATGATCATTTTTCTAAAATTAAATTATTTGATTTACATCTACCTAAAATGCTAGAAAAGATCCCTGAAGATGATTATAAAAGAGTTGAAGATTATTTTGAAGGAAAAATAAATTTAAAGAATCTTAAGCAAAAAAATAGAGAAAATAAAATTCTTGAAAAGAATGTAAGTAAAAAAAATAGTAGCACTTCTAATAATATTATAGAAAATTATTCATTTGATGATATAACTCTTTTAAATAATCAAAATAATCATATAGAAGAACCAAATAAAATTAAAACACAAAGTATTATTACAACTGAAAATTATAATGTTGATGACGATATCGAAGAACATTTAAATAATGTTGTTAAGAATGAAGAAGTTAAAGAATTTATATTGCAGATATTTCATGATTATAATTTAAGAACTATACAAGATATATGTATATGGGATTATAAGTATCTTTTGGATTATAAGATTACTATTGAAATAATAGAAATTATTAATAATTTTTTAATAGAAATAGGATATAAGTTTGTTAATGAGTTTATTGATTCTTATAAAGATAACTTATATATGGAAAAAATTCAAACTGATTCATCATATTTCTATAAATTACTGACTGAAAACGGTGTTAATAACACTAATATTAAAGAATATAATTTGTTAAAATTATTAACAGATAATAGTAAAATATTTATTTTAAAAGGATACATAAAAAAATATTTCAAAATAGGATACAATATTTGATATGGGAGGATAATAAAATGGATGATGTTAAATATGAGATTGTTCAAAATATAGGGGTGCTTTCTGAAAGTGAGAAGGGATGGAAAAAAGAACTTAACTTGATAAGTTGGAATGGAAATGAACCTAAATATGATTTAAGAGATTGGAATCAGGATCATACAAGAATGGGAAAAGGTATTACAATGACATATGATGAGATACAATCATTAGGAAATTTAATTAAAGAGTTATAGTTTTTAAAAATGACATTTTGAAATCATAAAATGTCATTTTTATTTTTGCATTGAAAAATCTTCAATTATGTGATTTAATAAGGAAAAATGATATTTGAAAGATGAGGTTGATTCATTTGTTAAAAAATAAAAATAATGACTTATCTGAAGAAGAAAAAAGTGAACTTAGAAAACAAATTGAAGAAGCACTCTCAAAAAGTATAATGTACTATGGAAGAAAAGACGTTCCTGAATCTGTTCATATTTTATTATCATACTATAAAGAATTATTTAAAACATATCCTCGTGAGAAAAATGAAGAAGGGGAAACATGGGAAGATTATAAAAGATTTTTAGAGAACGAAGTAAATAACAAATTTAAAGAAAAAATATTCAGTGATGATGAGATAAAGTAATGAAGAAATATAGCAAAGAAGAATTAATTGAAATTGTTAATAGAATAAATAAGATTCAAAGATTTATTTTTAAGTTCAAAAAAAATAATAGAAGAGAACCAACTAATGAAGAAATTGCAAATATATTGGAAGAACCAATTGAAAAAATCCTCGAAGTAAAAGAAATACTTGAAGAAATTGAAAGACAGGATAATGAATTAGAACATGTACTTGGTTTAAAAACTAACAAGCATACTAAAGAAGATATTATTAAAGCCAGAGAAATTAGAAAAGCTAAAAAGGAAATAAGAGATATACAAAAATATATGAAGGATGAGTAACTAAAATGGATAACAAATATGAAAAACAATCAATTAACAGATTTTTATTTTTAAAAGATAATCAAATCGAAACAATGAAAAATAACCATATTGATACACTTGGAGAATTATCAAATATTTCTAGAAAAGAATTAAAAAATATAGGAATAGAACTTCAATCTATAGATGAAATAGATTATGAGTTGCAACGCTTAGGAATGGGATTAAGAAGTTAGAAATCATATATAAAAGTGAAAGTAGTGATTATTTTATGAGTATTATAAAACTTATACATGGGTCATGTGCGGATCAAGAAGTAGATGCTGTTGTAAATGCTGCTAATAGACAATTAATGTCAGGTGGTGGAATATGTGGTGCAATATTTAAAAAAGCAGGATATATTAAATTAAATAAAGCATGTAAAGAGTATAAACTTCCTTTAAATGATGGAGATGCTGTAATTACTCCTGCATTTAATATGAATAATGCTAGAAACATTATACATGCTGTTGGTCCAAATTTCGGTATAACACCAAATGCTTTTGATAAATTGAATTTAGCTTATTATAATTCAATGAAATTGCTAAAAGACAAGTTTTTATATTCAATCTCTTTTCCACTAATTAGTTCTGGAATTTTTAGAGGAAGACTGGAAAATCCTGTTAGAGAATCAACCAAGCAATGTATAGAAGCATATATAAAATATAATGAAAGTCATAAAGAACACAGTATTAAAGTATTATTATGTGCATATACAGAGAATGAATATAATGAAGCATTAAAAATATTTAAGGAATATAAACTTGATAATCTAGTAGTTGATAGGTGTAAAAAACTTAATATTTTAACGGATACAGATATTGCGACATGGCATCAATCACAAAAAGATGGAGAAGTAATTAGACTTGGTTTTCCAGAGTATAATGAAAATGTAATGGAATGGATACAACAAATGTATGATTTTGATTTAACAGATCAAAATTATCTAGAAAACTACAATACTATAAAAGATAAAAATATAGACGAATTATCTATTGATGAAATATTAAGCTACTTTACATACTACATAAGAGGAGAAAGGTTTTGTGATGGAATGATAGACGGTGGAATAAAAAACAACGTATTAGTAAAATTAAGCAGTAGATTAAATAGTTTAGTTAACAATGATGAGGTGTAAAATGAAAATAGATATTAGTAAAACTGATATTAATAAGCTAAAAAGTTTAAAAAACACCAAAATTGATTATTATCTTTCTAGAGTAGATGATATGTCTATGGAAGATGCTTTAGACTTTATGGAATTTTTATATGATAAGGCAAATGAGTCTTTAGAAGGAAATGATTATAAAGAAACAGAAACAACAAGATTATTAGAAAAAATTGCAGATTATTTATATGAGAAAACAAATGATTAAGAAAATGAAAGGATGAATAAATGGAAAAAGAAAAATGCTTATTATTTTACAATCTATCTTATAACTATTTATTATCTATATTACCTGAAAATATAAAAGAAAATGATTTAGAAAAATATTTTATTGGGGACAATAGAAACGCTAATAGTTTGGAAGATGTTTTTGAAAGATTAATAATATCTGCTCAAAACTACCAAGGAATGCCTAGATTTATAAAGTTTGGAGAAAGAAAAGAAAAAATAAAAGAACTACTACATAATTACGATTTAAATTGGATAGCCAATCAAAGTGTAGAAGATTTATTTAAGGTTTTTCATGATGAATTTAAATTCAGTATTGCTAATGAAAATATAAAATATAATAGTTGGTATAAGTGGTCAAATTCAATTATTGATGGAGCTAAGTATTTAAAAGGCTTTGATTCTTTTGAGCTTTTTACTAATTACTTAGATGTTTACAATTCAAATCCTAAAACAAGAGTCGCCTTACCACTAGTTATTTCAACAAAAGTTAGTGGAATTGGTTTTGCTTTAGCTTGTGATTTCGTTAAGGAGTTAGGATATTTAAATTATCCAAAACCTGATGTTCATATTATGGATATATGTACAGGACTTAATTTATGTGAAAGTAATGTAATGGAAGTATTTGAAACAATAGTGGAAATAGCTGAGAAAAGTGGACATACATCATACGAATTAGATAAGATATTATGGCTTATTTGTTCAGGTAAATTTTACTTGGATAAAGATAGCAATAATAGAGATATAGAGATAAAACCACACAAAAAAGATTATTTAGAATATATGAAATTAAACTATAGATAAGAGGGGTAATTAATTATGGATTTTTCAAAATTAGATGAAATTGTTATAAGCTACAAAGAAGATTTTCCAAATAATATTAAGGATGAAATATATAAATGGGAAGCAATAAAAATATTTCAAGATAATTGGAATATAAATGCTGAAAATTTTAGTGATATGCTAAACAAATCATTAAGTGGTGCTGAAAATTTATTAACATCTAGTTATTATTATGCTAAGGGAATGATTGTAGCAATGGCTGAGAAAGATCCAGAACGAGTTAAATCAATGTTTATGAATTTGTTTGATGAATCACTGCCTTTGGAAAATAGATACAAGTTATTTACTGACAGCTCAAAAGAATTATTACTTAAATACTGGGACTCTAGTAAACATGATTATCAAGATTCTCATTCTATTAGTGTATATTTAAGTTTTAGATATCCTGAAAAATACTATATTTATAAAGCATCTGTTCAAAGAAATAATGCAAAAGTATTAAACTATAATATTAAAGATTCAAATAAAGCAAAAGAATTAAGCAACTTTTTCGACATGTGTAATTTGGTTAAAGATCATATAAGTCAAGATACTGAATTAAAGAAAATGCTAAGCAATTCCATAAACGAGAATAGTTATAAGGATGAAAGCTATCATGTTTTAACAATGGATTTATTATTCTATATGGGAACATATTATTTAAAGAAAAACAACAATACAAATAGAAATGAAAGAAAAATATGGATTTATGCTCCAGGTGAAAATGCTAAATATTGGGATGACTGTATAAATAATAGTGCTATACTTTTAGGTTGGGATGAAATTGATGATTTAAAAAAATATACATCAAGGGAAGATATTGCAAATAAATTAAATGAAGCAAACGGCGAAATAAAATCAAGAATGAATGATTCTTTGGCTTTATATGAGTTTGCAAATGAAATGAAAATCGATGATTTAGTCATAGTAAAACAAGGTCGTTCAATATTGTTAGGATATGGAAAAATTACATCCGATTATTATTACGATGAAAACAGAAATACATATAGACATACAAGAAAAGTAGAATGGATTAGAACAGGATATTGGGACTTAAGGGATTATAATGAACATAATGTTGTAATGAAGACTTTAACCGACTTAACAAAATATGAAGGTTACCCTGAAAGATTAATCGATTTAATGAATGGAAAAATTGAAAAAAATAACAATTCATATTTACTACCTTGTAATCCTAATATGTATAAAATATTTGATGCTGTACCAGAATTAAAAACAATAACTTGGAAACAAGTATTTGCGAATATTAGTATTGGCGAAACTGTTTACATATATGTTTCAGATCCTGAAAGTAGGATTTGTTTTAAAGGACATATAAAAGAAGTAAATACCCAAAACAGAATTGATGATAGTAACTATGTTATTGATGATACTTACTATGGTAATTATGAGAAATATATGACAGTTGAATTTGACGAAGAAGATTATGATTTAACTGATTATGATGGATTGGATATAAGGTCTTTGAAGCAACATGGAATAAAATCAGTACAAGGTTCTCAAAAGCTAACAAATGAAACTATATATTATATAAATTCTATTATTAACGATAACAATGAAATAAAAACAGAAAAGATTAACACGTATTCAAAGAAAAACTTTTTGGAAGAAGTTTATTTCGATGAAGAAGAATACAATATAATTACTGAATTATTAGATAGAAAAAAGAATATCATCTTACAAGGTGCACCTGGAGTTGGAAAAACTTATATGGCTAACAGATTAGCATGGTCAATTATAGGAGAAACTAAGAGTGCTAATATTGTTAATATTCAATTTCATCAAAGCTATTCTTATGAAGATTTTATTGAAGGCTATAGACCTAATGATAAAGGTTTTTTACTTGAAGAAGGAATCTTTTATACATTATGCCAAAAGGCAGCAGATAATCCAAATGAAAAGTTTTTCTGCATAATAGATGAAATCAATAGAGGAAATTTAAGTAAAATATTTGGTGAACTATTAATGCTTATAGAGAGTGATAAAAGAGGAAAGGAACATTATTTAAAACTTCCTTATTCAAAAGTTGATTTTTATATTCCAGAGAATATTTATATTATTGGAATGATGAATACAGCTGATAGAAGTTTAGCAATGATGGATTATGCATTAAGAAGAAGATTTGCTTTCTATACCATTAAACCTGCTTATGATAATTCAAAATTTAATGAATATATTGATAATTTTGATAATGAATTTTTAAACACCACTATTGATAATATTAAGCAATTAAACATAGATATTTCGAATGATACTTCATTAGGGGAAGGTTTTGAGATTGGACATAGTTATTTTTGTAATTTAAATGGAGGTTCTGATACTGAGATTGAATCAATAATAAAATTTGAAATAATACCAATGATAAAAGAATACTGGTTTGACGAACCCAATAAAGTAAAAGAGTGGGAAGATAGATTGTTAGGAGAATAAAAGTATATGATTAATGTAAAGAACATTTATTGGATGTTAGCATATGCATTTAGAATCCTCAATAAAACAGATATTTCGAAAGTTGGAACCGAAGAATTTGATAATATATATGATATGTTTGCAGTTATGATAACAAGAGGAATAAATTATCAAATAAAAAAGGGGATAAATAGGGAATACATTGAATATAGCGATGAAATATCAACAGTAAAGGGAAAAATTGATTTATCTGAAACTATTAAAAGAAAATCCTTATTAAATAAAAGAATTGTTTGTACTTTTGACGACTATTCAACAAATAGTTATTTAAATAGAATTATAAAAACAGCTTCATGCTATTTGTTAAAATCCAATAAATTATCTAAAGATAACAGAAATAATTTAAGAAAAACATTATATTTTTTTGATGATGTTGAATTATTAGATAAAAAAACTATTCAATGGAATAGTATAAGATATAATAAAAATAATAGTAGCTATAAATTATTAATTAACATCTCATATTTAATATTAGAAGGATTAATAGTAAACAAAGAGAATGACAGAGTTGAATTTTTAGACTATATTGATGATCAAAAAATGCATAAACTATATGAAAAATTTTTATATGAATATTATAAATATCATTTTCCAGAATTAAATCCGTCAGTACCCCAAGTAAAATGGGATACAGATGAGAAAATGATAAGTTTGTTTCCTATAATGCAGACAGATTTAATGCTTGAGTATAAAGATAAAAAGCTAATAATTGATGCTAAATATTACTCAAAAATAATGCAATCACAATTTGATAAAGAAACATTTAGAAATAATAATATTTATCAAATATATACTTATGTAAAAAACAAAGATATAGATAATACTGGTAATGTAATGGGATTATTATTATATGCAAAAACTGACGAAGAAAATATAGGTTGGAATGAACAAATCATAGGAAACAATACGTTTATAATAACTGATTTAGATTTATCAAATAGTTTTGAAATTATTAAAGAAAAATTAAATAAAATATCAGATTATTTATATAGTATTACTGTTATAAAAGAAAATAGGAGGTAGTAATGAATAAACAACAATTAGCATCAAAAATATGGGCTGGTGCAAATGCTTTAAGAGGTAAAGTATCTGCAGACGCATATAAAGATTACATGTTAGGCTTTATTTTTTATAAATATGTATCATATAGAGAAGAAAAATACTTAAAAGAAAAACTATATTTTTCAGAGGATGAAATAAAAAAACTAACAGAAGAAGACAGTGAAACAGTTGAAAATTGTAAAAAACATATAGGTTATTTTATTGCTGGAGATAATCTATTTTCTTCATGGGTTTCTAATAAAGAAAATGAAAAGATAAAAAAAGATTTTCAGATAAAAGATGTTAGAATAGCTTTAACTGCCTTTGATAAAAACATTGGACAAAATTATAAAAAAGTTTATTCAAATATTTTTGAAACTTTAAGTAATGGTTTGGATTCTTTGGGTGCAGGAGATCCAGAAAGGACTAAAGCGGCACGTTCATTACTAGATTTAATTGTTGAAATACCTACAGATGGTAGTCAAGATTATGATGTGCTTGGATTTATTTATGAATTCTTATTGAAAAATTTTGCAGCAAATGCAGGGAAAGCAGGAGAGTTTTATACTCCACATGAAGCTTCTTTATTAATGTCAGAAATAGTAGCAGATCACTTGAAAGATAAAAACGAAATTAGCATTTATGATCCAACTTCAGGATCAGGATCACTTTTAATAAATATAGGTCAAACTATAGCAAAGCATATGAGTGAAAATAATAAAATAAAGTATTATGCTCAAGAATTAATCAAAAATACATTTAATTTAACAAGAATGAATCTTCTTATGAGAGACATTTTGCCATCAAATATTGTTGTAAGAAATAACGATACTTTAGCAGATGATTGGCCATTTTTTGAGGATAATGATAAAGAAAACACATATGAATTAGTTAGAGTTGATGCTGCAATTTCTAATCCACCATATTCTCAAACATGGGATATTTCTGGAGCAGATGTGGATCCTAGATTTACAGAATATGGAATTGCACCAAAATCTAAGGCTGATTATGCTTTTTTACTGCATAATTTATATCATTTGAAGCCAGATGGAATTATGACAATAGTTTTACCTCATGGAGTATTATTTAGAGGTGGAGAAGAAAAGAAAATAAGAGAAAACTTAATTAATAAAGACAATATTGATACTATAATTGGATTACCAGCAAATATGTTTTTTGGTACTGGAATTCCAACTATTATAATGGTATTGAAGAAAAATAGGACAAATAACGATGTGCTTATTATTGATGCATCTAAAGGGTTTATTAAAGATGGTAATAAAAATAGATTAAGAGAAAAAGATATAAAGAAAATACTGGATACAATCTTTAGCAGAGTCAGTACAAAAAAATATTCTAAAGTTGTTACTAAAGAGGAAATAATAGCTAATGATTATAACTTAAATATACCTAGATATGTTGATTCTAGTATACCAGATGATTATAGTGATATTTATGGTAGTATGTATGGAGGAATTCCAAATAATGAAATAGATTCAATGGGAGATTATTGGAAGGTCTTCCCATCATTAAAAGCACAGTTATTTAGAAGCAAAGGAATTCCATATTCAGAAATTAATAGTGATGATATAGAACAGATTATTGCTAATAATAGTGATGTAATAAATTATATTAATACTTATGAAAATATATTTAGTGATTTTGATGGTTATTTAAAAACAGAACTAATCGATAAATGTGAGTCAATTAATGTGTATAAAGAAAAGGAGATAATAACAGAAAAAATCCGCGAAAAGTTTTCTGATATTAAACTAGTTGATTTTTATGATGCTTATCAGATATTTAGCGATAATTGGGATAATATTTTATTAGATACTGAAATAATACAAAAAGAAGGACTAAAAGCATTAAATATTGTTGATCCTAACAAGATTTATAAGAAAAATAAGAAAAAAGAGCTTGAAGAATGTCAAGATGGTTGGGTTGGTAGAATTTTACCATATGATTTGATTCAAAACGAATATTATCATGAAGACAAAAAAATGCTTGAAGAATATATAAGTGAATTAAATGGGTTTAACACTGAAAAAGCTGAGTTATTAGATTCTATAGATATAAATGATAAGGAAAATTTATTAAAAGAAGATTCTGAGGATATTAATACAAAAAAACTAAACGAGATAATTAAAAAAATAAATAAAGAGGTTAAAAATGGGGCAGAATTTGATGAAGGTTCTTATGAAGAAATAATTTTAAATATTTCTAAAGTAAATGAAAAAATAAAAGAATATAAAAAGAAGATTAAAGAAATAAAAGAAAGACTGGAAAAAAATACTAAGACTAAAATTGAAACAATTAATAAAGATGATGCCTTGAAACTATTAGAGAAAAAATGGATAGTTCCATTATGTGATGATATTAAAAAATTACCTACAATAATGTTAAACGATTTTATAAAAAATATAAGGAGACTTGAGGAAAAGTATAATAAATCTTTTATTGAATTAGATAAAGATATAGTTTCAACAGAGAAAGAATTATCAGAGATGATTAATGAATTAACTGGAAATGAATTTGATATGAAAGGATTAGAAGAGTTCAAATCTTTGTTAGGAGGTATATAGTATGAATAGAGAAAAAAAACCTCAAATTAGATTTAAAGGATTTACTGAAGCTTGGGAACAGCGTAAATTAAATGAATTGTCTAATATTTATGATGGAACTCATCAAACTCCAAACTATAAAGATAACGGAATTATGTTTTTATCGGTTGAAAACATAAAAGATTTAAAATCAAATAAATATATTTCTCTTGAAGATTTTAAGAAGAATTTTAAAATTTATCCTCAGAAAAATGATATTTTAATGACTAGAATTGGAGATATAGGAACTCCAAATATTGTAAAAGGCAATACGCCAATTGCTTACTATGTAAGCCTTGCGTTAATTAAACCTTTTAATATTCAAAGTTCATTTTTAAATGTAGCTATCCAATCAAATTATATACAAAATGGATTAAGAGAAAGATCATTATTAACTGCAATTCCAATGAAGATTAATAAAGATCAAATAGGATTAGTAGATGTTTTATATCCCAAAGATGAAAACGAACAAGACAAAATTGGAAGGGTATTTGAAAATTTAGATAACCTTATCACTCTTCATCAACGTAAGTATTACATGCTAGTAAATATTAAGAAGTCATTGCTTGAAAAAATGTTCCCTAAAAATGGTAGTAATGTACCTGAAATTAGATTTGATGGATTTACTGAAGCTTGGGAACAGCGTAAGGTTAAAGATATATGTTCTATATCAACTGGAAAAAGTAATACTCAAGATAAAATAGATGATGGAAAATATCCTTTTTATGTACGTTCAGATATTATTGAACATAGTAATAGATACCTATATGATGAAGAAGCGGTTTTAACAGTAGGAGATGGTGTTGGAACTGGAAAAGTTTTTCATTATGTAAATGGTAAATATGACTTACATCAACGTGTTTATAGATGTTTTGACTTTTCAAAAGAGGTATCAGCAAAATATTTTTATTATTATTTTTCTAAAAATTTTTATGATAGAGTAATGTCTATGACTGCCAAAACATCAGTAGATTCTGTTCGTTATGAAATGATTTCTGATATGGATTTTGTTTCACCTAAAATTGAAGAACAAAATAAAATTGTACATACATTAAATAGTATAGATAACCTTATCACTCTTCATCAGAATAAGTTAGAAAAATTAAAAAAATTGAAAAATTCTTTATTAAATAAAATGTTTGTATAGAGAGGAGATTGTTATGGCATTCGATGATGAACTATTATTTGAAAAAGCTATAGTAGACTTATTAAGATCAGAGTGTGGCTGGGAAAACGATGTAATTAAATATCCAACAGAGGAAGAATTAATTAAGAATTGGGCGAATATTTTATTTGAAAATAATAAGGAAAAATATGTTTTAAATAATTGTCCTCTTACTGAAAGTGAAATGTACCAAATAATAAATCAAGTTAATTCTTTAAAAAATCCAGTGGCTCTTAATGATTTTATAAATGGAAAGACTGTTTCAATTGTAAGAGACAATCCAAACGATGATATTAATTATAGAAAATCAGTAAGTTTGAAAATATATGATAGGCTAGAGATTGCGGGTGGAAAAAGTAAATACCAAATTGTGGAACAACCTAAGTTTACAACAAACAATTCAATTTATCCATCAAGGCGTGGAGATTTATTATTACTAATAAACGGAATGCCATTATATCATATAGAATTAAAAAAGAGTGGAATCCCTCTATCTCATGCAACAACTCAAATAGAAAAGTATATGAGAAACGGAGTTTTTTCTGGCATTTTTTCATTGATTCAAGTGTTTGTTGCTATGAATCCAGAAGAAGCTGTTTATTTTGCTAATCCTGGCCCAGATGGAAAATTTAGACCAGAATTCTTTTTCCATTGGGAAGATTTTAATAATGAAGTTGTAAATGAATGGCAAAAGTTTACAAAAAAAGTTTTATCAATTCCAATGGCTCATGAAATGGTTGGTTTTTATACAGTTGCAGATAATACTGATGGTGTTTTAAAGGTGTTAAGAAGTTATCAGTTTGAAGCTGCTTCAAGAATAGCAGATAAGGTTGCAACATCACATTGGACTAAAGCAGAGCAAAATGGTGGATATATATGGCATACTACTGGATCTGGAAAAACAATGACTTCATTTAAAGCAGCTCAATTAATTGCTAATTCAGGAGATGCTGATAAAGTGGTTTTTTTGTTAGACAGAATAGAGTTAGGAGATCAATCTTTTAGAGATTATAAAAATTTTGCAGATCCATCAATGGAAATACAAGATACAGAAAATACAGATCAACTAATAAGTAAAATGAAAAGTTCTAGTGTTGATGATACTTTAATAGTTACTTCAATTCAAAAGATGAGTAGAGTAAAGGAAAAAGAAATATCAAAAGCACATGATTTAGAAATAATTCGAAATAAAAGAATTGTATTTATTGTTGATGAATGTCATAGATCTCAAATGGGAAAAATGCATCAAGATGTAAAAGATCTATTTCCAAATGCTATGTATTTTGGATTTACTGGTACTCCTGAAATAAAGGAAATAGGAGATATAGTAGAAGATAATATTTATACTTCTGATATTTTTGGAGATGAAATTCATAGGTACACATTGTATCATGGAATTAGAGATAATAATGTATTAAAATTTGATCCTATAATGGTAAATACTTTTGATGAAAAAGAATTAAGAACCAAAATTGCTTTGGAAAAATGTCATAAAACTTCTGTTGAAGATGCAATGAAAGACAATGATTCTAAAGAAGTATTTTTGTATTATTTAAATCAAGGTAATAAAAAATGTTCAATGGTTGAAATTGAAAAAGAATTGCCAACCGTACAATATCAAACAGAAGAACATGAAAAGGCAGTTGTTAAGGACATTATAGATAATTGGATAATTAGAAGTGTAGATTCGAAATTTCATGCTTTGTTTGCTACAAGTTCAATTCCTGAAGCCATAAGTTATTATAGGATTTTTAAAAAATCAAATTCAAAATTAAAAGTCACAGCTGTATTCGATCCAAGCGATGATAATTCTGAAATTGCTATTGAAAAAATAGATGGCATTACTGAAATATTAATGGATTATCAGAATATGTTCAATAAAAACTATAATATCGGTCAGTATGCTAGCTTTAAAAAAGATGTGTGTTTAAGATTAGCACATAAAAAACAGTATATGACTATTGAAAATAATCCAGAGGAACAACTTAATATTGTAATTGTTGTAGATCAATTATTAACAGGATTTGATTCTAAGTGGATAAATACACTTTATATGGATAAGGAACAAGAACGTAAGAATTTAATTCAATCAATCTCTAGAACTAATAGATTATATGGCCCTGAAAAACCACATGGAACAATTATTTTTTATAGAAGACCATATACTATGATAGATAGATTACATTATGCAGTAGAATTATATGCAGGAGAAGAAGAATTCGGAATATATGTCAATAAATTGGATAAAAACTTGTTGAAAATGAATTATTTCTTTAATGAGATTAAAGGCTTATTTACGAGTGCTGGAATTTATGAGTTTGAAAAAAATCCAGATGATATGGTTTGGAAGAGAAAGTTTGCTAAGATGTTTATAGAATTAAATCACTATATTGACTCTGCTAAAATTCAAGGATTTAGGTGGAAGAATCTTACATATGATTTTATAGATGAAGATGCAAATAAATATAATGTAAATCTCGAATTTGACGAACAAACATATTTAATTTTAGTTCAAAGATATAAAGAATTATTCGGTAAGAAGGGCAAAGGAGATCCTGATGTGCCATATGATATAAGTACACATATAATTGAAATTCAAACAGATGCTATAGATGATGAATATATGAATTCAAGATTTACTATATATTTAAAAACATTAAATGCAGGTGATGAAAAGGCAAGAGAAAATGCTTTAAATGATTTGCATAAAACTTTTGCTGTATTGAATTCAATTGAACAGAGATATGCAAAAATATTTTTACATCAAGTTGAATCAGGGGAAATAATAGTAGATGAAACAAAATCATTCCATGAATATATTACAGAATTACATGTAAAATATAACAATGACTATATTCACAAATTATCAGTAGGTTTTGGCATTAATGAAGAAAGATTTAGAAGTTTAATATTATCTGGAGCTACAGATAAAACAATAAATGTTTTTGGAAGATATGATGATTTATTAGATACAATTGATATTAATAAAGCAAAGGATTATTTAGAAAAAAGAGATAAAAAAGAATATACATTAAGAGAAGCAAGAATGCAAGTTGATGAGGAACTGACACAAATTATTTTAAATGGTGGGGTAGATGAATTAACAGATAGGATTATAAACGAGGAGTAAAACGATGTGATTAAAAGAGATTTAAGGTAAAAAATTGCTTTAAATCTCTTTTTTGATTGGGAACAGCGTAAGGTTGGAGATTTTGGTGAAATAATTACTGGAAATACTCCTTCAACACAAAACGATGAATATTATTCTGAAGATGGAATTCTTTGGGTTACACCTACTGACATTAATGGAAATACTATAAATGATACTGCTAAAAAGTTAAGTAATGAAGGAATCAAAGTAGCTAGAATTCTTCCAAAAGAATCTATTTTAGTTACATGTATTGCTAGTATTGGAAAGAACACAATGCTTGAAAATACTGGAAGTTGTAATCAACAGATAAATGCATTAATACCTAATACAAAAAAATATTATCCATATTTTTTACTAACAGAAAGTACATTATGGTCTAATAAAATGTTAAAGTCAGCTTCAGCAGGAACTATGCAAATAGTTAATAAAACAGAGTTTTCAGAAATAGATACTTATTCTCCTGAATTAAGTGAACAAAATAAAATTGGAGAACTTTTCAAAAGTATAGATAACCTTATCACTCTTCATCAGTAAAAGAAGAAAGGGGTTATATTTAATGAATTTATTAAAGAAAAATGAATATTTTTATGTATATTACGAAAGATGGATTCACATATATAAAGAAGGAGCTATCAGAAAAGTAACAATGAATAAATATTTATTAACATTATCATGGCTAAAAAAATTAGTGCCAAATTTATATATAAATGAATTAAACAGGATTACTTATCAGAAGTTATTAAACGATTATGCAGAATGTCACGAAAGACAAACAACAATGGATTTTCATCATCAATTAAAAGGAGCAATATTAGATGCTGTTGATGAAGGGTTAATTTCACGAGACCCAACAAGAAAAGCAATTATAAAGGGGAAGAATCCTAAAGATAAAAAAATTAAGTATTTAAATCAATTTGAATTACATAAACTGATATCAGATTTAGACTTATCAAATAATATTAATTATGACTGGCTGATTTTGTTAATTGCAAAAACAGGAATGAGATTTTCCGAAGCATTAGCAATTACACCAAAAGATTTTGACTTTCCACATCAGATGCTATCTATAAGTAAGACTTGGAATTATAAAGATAATGGTGGATTTCTTCCAACAAAGAACAAATCTTCAAATAGAAAAATACAATTAGATTGGCAAACAATAATACAATTTTCAGAATTAATAAAAAACTTACCAGAAGATGTACCAATTTTTTTTGATAATAAGATATATAATTCTACTATAAATGATATATTAGAAAGACATTGCATAAAAATGAATATTCCTGTAATTTCTGTACATGGATTAAGACATACTCATGCTTCAATTTTATTATTTGCTGGTGTTTCAATTGCAAGTGTTGCTCATAGATTGGGACATTCTAGTATGACAACAACTCAAAAGACGTATTTACATATTATTCAAGAACTCGAAAATACAGATATAGATTTAATTATGAGGTCTTTGACTGCATTAAATGTATAAATACAAATACTGATGAAGAGTGATAAGGTTATCTATATTTAAGAATAAGTTTCCTAATTTTTTTTGCTCCTCATTTTGAGGAATGAAAAACTCCATGTTTGCAAACATATAACCAGTTATTTGATTTATTGTAGCTCCCATATTTTTATTGATTTCATTTTCAAATAATTGCGTACTTAATAGAGCATTAATAAAATTTGAATCCTTTGATCTAATTCCAGTCATAAATGCTCCAATAACTGTATTAGGCATATTTTCTTTAATTTGAGCGTGTTTACCAATTAAATTTCTTGAACCATTTCTAACTACAACGATTATATCTCCAATTTGTACATTATCAGAATTTACAACTTTATTTGATATAAATACACAATCATTTTTTGAAATTTCACCATTTTGTACATTTGAAGAACGCAATACTAAAGTTCCATTCTCTTGAACATTTGAAGGTGAATATGTTTGCCCGTTAAAGAAATCAACAAATTCTGTGAACTTACGCTGTTCCCAAGCTAAAATATTTGAGGATTTTTTTAGTAAATTTTTATTAATTATGAATGATTCTACTCTTAATTAATTTTATTACATTTTAATTTGTTTATATAAAGTATAATCATATTTTTAATTGAGTTATTTAAATATTCATAATCTATATTAAATATATTTTTAAAATTACTATCAAATAACTTTTGATCTAAATTATCAATAGAATAAACAATACAATTAATAAATGTTCTATAAGTTATATAATTTATATTTTTAGAAGTCATATAATCATTTACTATTCTAGTAATATATATTTCATAATAATTATTGAAATATGCAAATAGTATTAGATCTTTTAAGTACATAGTACCAACATTAGTTAGTTTAAATCCTAATTTAAGTAGGGAAGTATATACAAACTTTTCATATGATTTATATCTTTCATCTTTAGTATAATCATATGAATTTTTCATTTACATAACCTCCTTACAAATATAAGTATAGCAAAAACGTTTACATAAAAACAAATCTTGAAACTTACCTTGTTAAGGAAGATAAAATTTCATTTTTACCTTAATAAGGTAGTTTTTATATTAGTAAGGTAGTTTTTTATTATTGTGAAATAATAATAGTTATATTAAATAGAGAAAATTCATAATTATTACCTTTTTAGGCTAAAAAAATAACCATAGGCACAGATGTTATTCGAGACCTATGGTTATATATATATCAACAAATTATCACGAGTAATTTGTTAATACCAAAACTAATAATTAATAAGATCCCCCAAAGGGGCAGGGGGAAGAATAATCCCCCAAATGACTGACTAGAATCTTACACAGTTTCCACCAGGAAAACCATAATATTTTTCAACTAACATCTGTTTTACCTCGAAATCAATATTGCTAATAAGCATAAAAACAAACAATATATTATTCGAGAACAAATGTCATCTATAATATATAAAAACAGGCACTCGTGATGCCTGAATGTTTGTTCCAAGCATTACTTGTGCGACTGATTAAGTTTACATATCATAGATATGTCAGTCATAGCTTATTAACTATAATTATTATAGCACATTTTGGAGTTAACTTCAATATAAAACTATATTATTAATACAACTTACCTTAACAGTCTAGCAATTTACATAAAATTGTGGTATAATATATTTGGAACTAGTGGAGGTGTAAAGATGTATAATTTAGAATTTTATAATTTTGGCGAATTTTTAAGAAAAGCAATTAAATCTAAAAAAATGTCAATTGAAGAATTATCAAAGAAAATAAATAAAACTCCTAGTACAATATACAAGTACGAATCAAATACAATTATTCCTGATTTCGACGTTATACTTAGTATATGTAATGCATTAGAAATAGATTTAAATGATTTAGCAAATAGAAAAGAAGTAGATACGGATATACAAACATCTAATAATCCTTTTTCAGTAAATGAGCTATATATGTATTATATAGATTCAACTAATAAGTTATATGAGATGTTACTTACAATTAAATCCGAAAATGGAATAATGAAAGCTTATTTTTCAGTTCCTAAATTAGATAAGATCTTTCTAGTTGGATCTATTGAATCAAATTCAGAAGTTGCATTTATATTAATGAAAAACTATAATATTGAAAATGATCATTTTGAAAAAGTAATGATTTATATAAATATGAAATATGCTAGTGACGATATAAAAATGGGAATTATATGTGGTGAAAAAGATGATTCTTTTGATCCTGTAGTAAAAAAGATTTGTATATCAAAACAGAAATTAAATGCAAAAGAAAAAGAAAAGATGAAAGAAAGACTTATAATATCTGATAAAGAGATAAAACAAATAAAAGAAGATGGTGTTTGGTATCCTGATATATCAAATAAAAAATCATATTAATTAAAATAACTATTTAGAGTACTTCGTAAGAGGTACTCTTTTTTGTTCCTTAATTACCGAACAAAGTTTTAGTGTAAATTTGTGCATTATTAGAATTATATAGAATTACTTGTGTAAAATGAACTATTTAGGGAAAAATAGTGTATCATTAAATTGTTCGAACGAAATGAATTCATGAATTCAAATTTTTAAAGGAAGGTATTTTTATGCAAGACAATGATTATAGAAATTCATTAATGAGGTTGCAAATTATCCTTCATAGTAAAACTTTAACTAAAGCTATACTAAGACTACCAAAAAAAGAAAGAAGTGTTTTTGTAATGACGTATATAAAAAAATATCCTCTTTACAAAGTTTGTAATGTTTTAAAACTTTCTAGAAAAGAAGTTATTGCTATGAAGGAAAAAGCACTTGATGATTTCTTTTGGAATATAGAAAAATTTGAATAATTTGAAGGAGAAATTTAATGGAAAAAGATATAGTTGTAATCTATAAAGAGCCTAAAAAACAGGCAGAGTATTTAAAAATGAAAAATTCAGAAGATGAATTCAAAAGAAAATTAAATGGTGACATAGAAAAAATAGAACTTGATGATACATATATTATTTGCAAGAAAGACAGAGAAAATTTAATGCCAAATATTTATATTAGACCAAGAGGTAGTTCATTAGTTGAAACTATAAGAGGTGAATTATTCTATGTAGCAAAAAATAAAGAAACGGGAGAAATATCAAGTTTTACAAGAGAAAATATTGTAGTATATGGAGATAGATTAAATAAAATATCTCATGATTATTCTAATCAAGATGAGGAAGGACACTTTATTACAGAAAAGCAAGCACAGAGAAGAAGAGAAATAATTGAAAGGATGAAAGAATATAATGCACTAAAGAGAGCTGAAAAACAAGCTAGAGGAACTATTGAAAAAAATGAAAATACAGAAGAAAAGAATTTAGATGACAAACATAATACTGAAAAAGATGGATTTTTTGTAATAGATCTCGGAAAAGATGAAGATGCAAATATACCTGAAGAAAAAAAGAACAAAGTTACTTTATCTCCTAAAGACGAAAATTATTTTAAAGCAATGATTTTCCTATTAAATCAAATTAATAATAAATTAGGAAAAATATAGAGGAGAAGTTTAATTGTTTGAAAGAATAAAAACTAATGAAGAAATGAAACGCTTTGTTGAAAAAACTTGTGATGAGTATCGAAGAGATTTTAAAAAGCATAGAAAACATGTATCACATTTTTCAAAAAACGGGATTTATAGCGAATGGGAAAATTATAAATATGTTGAAGGAGTAAAGGAGATATAAAATGGAAAACAAATATCCTAGAAAAAGAAGAAAAGACATTTTGGACAAAATTGCTGAAAAATTAGATTTACCAAGATTACTTGAATATGATGATGACAGTTTATTTGATAAAGACATTAATAGTTATTATTTTAATGATAATAAAGAAGATTATTTTAATAACGATATGCCTACACAATATGATAACGAAGAACTTATAGACAAATTAATTATGGGAGAGTTATTAAATTTTGGAGAAGTGGAAGAACTACTAGAAAGAACTTTAAATGAATTTAAGAGGACATTTTCTGTACCAAAGAAAAGATTTGAACTAGTTTTTAGAGAAATACCAAATAATAAAAGAAATTCAAACTCACACAGAAAGATTCCTTATAAAAATACATATAATAGATATTTTGATGATACAGAAAGATAGGAACAATAAAGATGAGTTATAAAGGTATTATTATTACTGAAAATAAAGATCTTGGTGTGTTTCTTGATTGGTGTGGAGATTTTAATAAAGTTAGTGGATTTCTAGCATATTGTAAAGCAAAAGGGTATCCATCTCCTGATAAAAACCATTATGGTTGGGTTAGACTTTGCCAAGTATTAGGAAATTATTTTTATGGAAATGTATTTGTTGGAATTAACAGATATGAAGATCTAAATATTTGTAACTCAGATGCAAGTATTTATATTATTAAGAAATGGAAAATTATTGGAGGTAAATTTACCAAGAATGATAACAAAAACAGTATTGATATTCTAGATTTTCTGATGGATATTAATCGAAGAATGCCTAAACAAGAACAACTAAGTATATCTGAATTATTATGTGATGTTGAAGATTGGAACAAAATACTTTTTATAAATGGCAATTCAAATGAAGGGAGGGATAGTAATGTACGATAAAAATGATGAATCAGACGACGAATTAATTCAAGAATATAATGAAAAAGAATCACACGAAAAACTACTTGAAATTATTGTAGAACTTGAAACTACACTAATGGCAATTAATTATATTGAAGGAGTAGAAGGTGTTGACGGAGAACTTACAGAAGAAGACATTTCTAGATATGAAGAGTGGGAAAAGAAACGCAGAGAAAAGTTTAATCCAGATAATTATAAAATTAATACAGAAAACGAAGATAACTTTGATCCTCCAAAACCAGATGAAGTACGTGCTATGTATAAAGGTGTAGGAAAACCTGCAGTAGTTTGGAAATTGAAGAAAAATGGTGAAGATATAAAAGATGTAATTGGAGGAGATTATGAAAAAATTCACTATAGAGATCAGATCTATATTATAGCAGACAAAGAAAGGGAGGAGAAAGATTTGGATCCAAATGTAGTACTAGATAATCAGATTTTAAGAGGGAAGTTCCTTATTATAAAAGATGTTAGTGGCAAAATGGTCAATTTAACTGCATCAACAATAGTTGATTTAAAACGTGAAATGTTTGATTTTAGAGTTAGATATGTTGATGAAAACTATATGGAAATTCCAAAAGAAGAGTTTGACGAAAGATAATTTGAAGAAATCACCCCTTATTTACAATTATCGAAAAATGATATATATTATAATCAAAGCTTTATATCAGGAAAGTCAATGTTGTAAGAAAGGGGTGCTTTCACCAAATAAAAGTAAGTTATAAATAGTTAAATAATATCATAAAAAGTTGATACTATTTGTTCTCTAAGCAAAAAAATAACCTTTTTAGAAGGAGAATAAAGAGATGGAGAAATTAAATAGTATATATAATATGGAATATTTTAAAAATATTCCTAATGAAACTTTTGATCATGATATTGTTTTTGCAAGATTTATAATATTTATTAGAAAAGCAATAATTCGAAAGCGAAAAGACTATTGTAATTCTAATAATATGTATAAATGCAAAAATATATATTTGGGTGAAGATGAATTAAGCTATCTAATTGATGAAACAAATTTTGAAGAATCGGTTATAAATAGCATAATGTCTTCACTAGTAAAAGCTAACTTAAAACTTTCTTTAAAAAATCTTAGTAAACCTCAAAGAAGAGTTATTTTATATTTCTATTTTTATGATAAAGATATGAAATATATTTCCAGAAAAATGCAAATATCTTTAAGTTGTGTATATAGATTAAAATCAAGGGCTGAACAGAATTTAATAAAACTATATTTAAATAAGGAGATTACTTTGTAATGAAGTATGACACAGATTTTTATAGGATGTTAAATAATGCTCAAAATGATAATTACACATTAGTAAGAATAATAAAAATTATCAAACCCTTGATAAATAAATATTCGTTAGTTGAAGATATATTTACTGGAAAATTCTTCTATGATGAAGATTTAGAAAGTACATTAATTGAATATGTTATTAAATTAATAAAAAAATATCAATTATCGAAGAAACTATCTAACAATAAAAATGTTATGGAGGATGAAATTAAAAAATTTTTAAAATCATAAAAATCTGTAAATTTCTTGATATAAAGCATAAAACTCTTACTTTTATAGTAAGAGTTTTTATTTTTTTTGAAAATTTTTAAATTTTTTTCAAAAAAAGGTCAAAATTTAAAAGTTGATTCCTTATTAATATATGAAAAGATAAAGATATAGTTTTATTTTTACAATTATGTACATTGAAAAGTTAATAGAAATAAAGTTGAGTCTTACTATTTTAGTAACTTACCGCTTAGTCATAGCTCGAGCGTGAAGAAACCGTCGCAAGCCATGAGAGCGTGCCTGCAGAGACAGCAGGTGAGCAAGCAGAAATGCTCGTAAGGTGTACTTGCTTTTATACAATTACCGCTTAACTTTAGAACTTTTTATAGTAAGGAGAAGCGTATGAAAAAATATTTAGTAAACAATTATTAGGAGTATTTTTTCTTGTGATAATTTAACTATATTTAAATTATTAGAAGAAAGACTATCTTGTCTACTATAGTTTAATCCTAACATTAATTAATGAAAGGAGTGTGATTTTATGAATGAAAAATCAACTGTAAAAGGAATGTTTGAGGTGAGTAACAGTTAACTCTTAATTTTATAGCTTATAGAAAAAAATAACAAATGTACGAATTTTTATTTTTAAAAAATTTTGTACGTTTGTTTTTATTTACATCAAAAGTTATATTAAGTCTATAAAATTGTAGATTGGGGTGATTGTTATGAAATACTTAGAATCACAAGATGAAAACCCTGAATTTTTAAATTCTTATCTTAAATATACATACATTATCTCTCAATGTTCATTAACTACTATGGACGAAACATATTACGATTTAAGAACTTTTTTTAGATATATAATATTAAGTAATAATAAAATGATGAGCAGTAATTTTACCTTAGAATTATTTAGAGAAATATCTATTAAAGATGTATCTATAGATGATATAACAAAAGTTACAACTCATAATATTACTGATTTTATTCAATTTTGTAGAAATGTATTAGGAAATTCAAGTAAAACTAGAAATAGAAAATTAGCATCAGTTAAAGGATTATATAAATATTTAGTTAAAAATAATTATATGAATATAGATCCTTCTGCAAATGTTGATTTTGGAAAAATTGAAAAAAGAAATCCAAAATATTTGAGTTTAGAGGAAAGTAAAAAAATGCTTGCAGTTACACTACAATCAAATGATAGAAATAGAATAAGAAACTATACTATTATTTGTATTTTACTTAATTGTATGCTTAGAGCATCTGAAATAGTTAGTATTGATATTGATAATATAGACTTTGAAGATAAGACTTTAAAAATATTAGGTAAAGGTAACAAAGAAAGAATTGTTTATCTTAATGAAGCTACTGAAGAAGCAATTAAAGAATACTTAAAAATAAGACCTGAATTATCAAAGAATGATCCAAACTATAATGCTTTATTTTTAAGTACACAAATGAAAAGAATAGCAAAAAGAACAGTTCAACGTGTTGTAGATGATAGTATGTCAAAAACATTAGAAAATACAAAAGGATTTCATACTCATACATTAAGACATACTGGTGCTACTTTAATGTATAACGAAAATGATACGGATATTTTTGTTTTACAAAAAATACTAGGACATGATAGTTTAGCAGCTACTGAAGTTTATACTCATGTTTCTAGTAAAAAATTAGAGAAGATAATGAACAATTTTGCCATTTCAAATTTAATTGAAAAGGAGGTAGCAAACAATGAATAATTTTAATAATAATGATGATTCATATAAAAGTATAATAGAAAACTTTAAATACTATTCTCTTACAATAAGAAATTTAACTGAAAATTCCTTAAAAACTATTATTGAAACTATTGATAGTTTTATTACATTTATGAATGAGATTAAATTTCATTTTGATTCTATTGATGATATAAATTTAAATAATTTACGTACAATTCAAAATAAAGATATATGTTTTTATATTTATGATTTAGCTGAAAGAGGTTGTTCATCTAATACTAGAATATCAAGAAGTGAACACTTAAAAACATTTTTTAACTATTTATATAAGATTAAACATACACTATTTAAGCAACCTATTAATGATGTTACTCTTGAATCTAGAAATCATAGACATTTACCAAATTATTTAAATGAATCTCAAGCTAGAACTATGAGTACATTATACAAAAATAGTAATAAAACACATGAAGTACGAACAAATGCAATTATTAATTTGTGTTTAAACTCAGGACTAAGAATTAGTGAAATAATAGAACTTAGAATTAGTGATTTAGATTTAAATGAGAATAGATTTATTGTTCATGGTAAAGGACAAAAAGAAAGAACTTGTTATTTAAATAAAGTTAGTAAAGAAGCTTTAATTAAGTATTTAGAAATTAGAAAAACAATTATTCCTAAAAGAAAATTTGATGAAGACTACGTCTTTCTAAGTAATAGAAATAAAAAGATGGATGCTCATACAATTAGAAGTTTTATTAAATTATCATATAATAAAGCTAATATAGATAGTTCGAAATATTCAGTACATACATTAAGACATACTTGTGCTACATTACTTTATAAAGCTGGTATTGATATTAGAACAATTCAAGAATTATTAGGTCATGAACAATTGGATACTACAACAATATATACTCACATTCATGATACTAATGTAAAAAAATCTATGCTTGAACACCCTCTTGCACATTTTACTATGAAGGACGCTCTAAGCTATAATGTATAGTAATTGGAGGTGGTTCACATGAGTACAAAAAACGAAAAAAGGAATCTTCAAACAGTAAATATTACCCTACTTAACGGACAAGTTGATTTGATATTAAAAGCAATGGAATTATATGCTTATAATTTAGATTATATGCTTACAGATGACCATTCTGATTCTGAAGAAAGAAAAAGAAAAATTGCTATGCTTAAATATACTTATGAAATTGTACTTTCAAATCAAGCCGAACAAGTAAATGGTAAAGTACACAATGCTGAAACTTTAAATAAATTTGGTAGAAATATGCTTAATGATCAAAAAGTTGTTGATTTTATTAAAGATGAAGAAGATAATAAAAATGATGATGATGACGATCAAGAAGAAATACTTGAAGGATTGAAGGCAATATAAGTTGTTATTAATCTTATCATCCATATATAATTCCTTAATTTTAATGGAAAGGAGGTGCGTTATCAAATAAAAGGATAAAAAGCATGAAAAATGCTCAAAAAGGGCAAAAAAATAACTAAATAATTAACTTAGTGAAATTTTATTTTCTATAAAAAATACGAGAAGGGAAGAGTAGAGGGCAGAATAGGAGATTTTAAAATATAAATTTATAAATTTAAAAAAATAAAAATTCATTTTTAATCCAATCTGGAAAAATAAAATTAAAAAATTTAATTTAACTAAAAAATAAAATAAATTTAAAATTAATAATCAAATTATAAATTTACAAATTTTAGATTTTAAATTAGATTTTAAATTCGAATTTTATAAATTTTCAAATGTTCGTAAATTAATTTCAAAAAACGAACATTTGTTATAATAAAATTTTTATATAATAATGAGTTTTAAATTTAATTTATATTAACTAATAATTTATATCTTAAAATCATCAAAATCAATTTTAAAGAATTTTTATAATTAAGATTACAAATTACTCAAATTAAATTTTAAAT
>DJXP01000060.1 GCA_002449785.1 Clostridiales bacterium UBA7001 | reverse complement strand
GATTAGTATAATGATTGCTAAAATATAATTTTAATTTATTTAATTTAAGAAAAGTATTTTAGAAGAAAAAAAGTGATGTAGGATATATGGATAATAGTGAAAAAATTAATAATTTAAAAGTATTATATGAAGATAATCAAATAATTGTTGTAGAAAAGCTTGTTGGAATTCCATCACAAGAAGATAAAACAGGTGATTTAGATATGCTTACAATTGTTAAGAAATATATAAAAGAAAAATATAACAAACCAGGAGATGTTTATTTAGGATTAGTACATAGGTTAGATAGACCAACAGGTGGAGTTATGGTTTTTGCAAGAACATCTAAATCAGCTTCAAGACTAAGTGAACAAATACGAAATAAAGAATTTAGCAAAAAATACTTATGTATTGTAGATGGAAAAATGGAAAAAAACACTGGCCAAATGAGAGATTTTTTACTTAAAACGGAAAAAACAAACACAAGTAGAGTAGTTCCAGAAGGAACCAAGAATTCAAAAGAAGCAATACTTGATTATGAAGTTATAAAATATAATGGAGAAATAAATATGTCTTTTGTAAAAGTTAATTTGCATACAGGAAGACATCATCAAATAAGAGTGCAATTTGCATCAAGAGGTCACAGCCTATCAGGTGATCAAAAATATGGAACAAGAGGAAGAGGAAAAAATTTAGCATTATGGGCATATTCTTTAAGCTTTACTCATCCAGTCACCAAAGAAAAGCTTACATTTGAATGCTTTCCAGAAAAAACAGGCAGTTGGAGTTGGACATAAGGGACGTTCCTTGAAGTCCAAAAATTTGGACATAAGGGACACTCTTTAAAAAAAATCAAAGAAAATATATTGTAAAACAAAAAATATGTTGTATAATAATATGAAAATAAAAAAAGGGGCAGAGTTTTAAAAATAAACTTTGCCCCTTTTTTGGAGGTGAATGAATGCCAAGAGTAGCAAGAAATGAAAAAATATCAAAATATTATCATATTATGGTTCAAGGAATTAATAGAGAATATATTTTTGAAAATCCTGAGTTTAAAAAACAATATATAAGTTTTTTTAAAAAGAGAATAAAAAATATAGGTATTAGATTAATTGCTTATTGTGTTATGGACAATCATGTTCATATGCTCGTTTTTTCCGATTTTATCGAAGAGCTATCTAAAACAATGTCTTCTGTTAATACAAAATATGCAATTTATTATAATAAAAAAATGGATAGATGTGGATATGTTTTTCGAGATAGATTTAAAAGTGAAATAATAATTGATAGGAAACATTTAGAAAATTGTATAAAATACATACATAATAATCCTGTTAAAGCGAATATTTGTAAGATTCCATCAGAATATAATTATTCTAGTTATAAGGATTTTTTAAATAAAAAAATAGATAATGACATCATATATTTATTATGTGATGGTATGATAGAAAATTCGAATAGATTGTTAGGTAAAGAGGATGAAGGCACTTTTATTGATATTGATGATAAATTGGAATTCGAAAAACCACAAAATGTTTTAAAAGAATATAATAATTTTGAATATTTAAATAAGGAAGGAATATATATTATTATTAGAGATTTAAAAAAGAGATGTAATATATCAAATAAAGAAATAGCAGATTTATTAAATATTAAGAAATCTAGTTTTTATAATATTTTAAAAGAGTATGGGAGTGGTAAAGTATAAGTTTTTTTTACATTTATTATTTAAAGGAGTGTCCCTTAAGTCCCAATTCTTGGACTTTAAGGAACGTCCCTAAGTCCAGGAGGTAATTATGAAGGATAATATTACTAGATTCAGTTTCGCTTTTTTATTATTAATAGTTTTTATAGTTCAATTTTCAATACATACAGATGCAAGTACTTTAAGTAATGAACTATTAGCATGGGGATTTACTAGAGGGAAAAATCATGAGCAATCATCTTTAGATGGAGCTAGTTACAAAGTAATAAAGGATTACGATGGAATAGCTATTGGAGCTAAAGATAGTAATAAAGTATATTTAACATTTGATTGCGGATATGAGGCTGGGTATACAGAAAAGATTTTAGATGTGTTAAAAGAAAATAATGTAAAAGCTGTTTTCTTTATAACAGGACATTATTTAAATACTGCAAGTGATATTGTGAAGAGAATGATTGAAGAGGGGCATATTGTTGGAAATCATACTGTAAATCATAAATGTCTACCGAATTTAACAGATGATGAAATAAAAGCCGAAATAATGAATTTACATAATGGTGTGTATGAAAAATTTGGATATGAGATGTCATATTTTAGACCACCAAAAGGTGAGTTTAGTAGTAGAGTAATAAGTATAGCAAAAGATTTAGGATATACAACTGTTATGTGGTCTTCTGCATATGATGACTGGGATAAAGAAAAACAAGGTAGGGAAGAATATGGAAAAAAGAAAATAATAGATAATATCCATAATGGATGTGTTTTACTTTTGCATGCAACATCTAAAGACAATAGTGTAATTTTAGGAGATGTTATAAAAGAGATAAAAAATATGAGTTATGAATTTGAAAGCATAAGTAATTTTAAATAGTAATTTTTTATAATTATAAATAAAAAAACTCTCAAATTCTTTGCAAAGAATTTGAGAGTTTTGCCTGCTTTATACTTCAAACAAATCCTTCAGCTCTTTTTGTAAAGAGTCTGGCAAAGATTTATATTTCTCCTGAAGACGGTTTTTATAGTCTCTATAGAAGAATTCAAAATCTTTTTCAGAAAGATTTTTTCTAAAGTACTCGATTGCATATTTGCATGCAAAAGCAAAATCGAATGCTCTAGACCTTTCCTCTGCCAGGCCATGCTTGTTTGTCAGGCTTCCGTTACTATTGTAGGTATAATAATAACCTACAAAATTAATAGTTACAACAGAGAATGCGCTTAGAATTATGATAGGAATAACAGCGACATCCTCATAGCATTTTATTGTTGGAAATGAAATTTTCTTTAAAATGCTTGTTTTAAAGGCATACAGCCAGTAAACTGCATACCTTCTTCCAGAAAGAGACCACTCTTTCAACACTTCAACTCCAGTGTATGCTGTAGTTGTGTCAAAGTTATACCTGTCGTGGTTTTTGGAAGGATTGTCACCTACCAGTTCGCATTTGAATCGGACAATATCAGGATTTTCATCTGTTGCTTTCTGCAACTCTCTAAGCAGATCCTGATTTATTGTGTCATCAGCGTCGACAAATATAATGTAGTCTCCTGAGGCATAAAAAATGCCTCTTTGCCGAGCTACAGAAACGCCGGCATTCTCGAATGAATAGATTTTCATATTAGAATGCTTTTGGGCGTAAAGCTCAGCTACTTCGAGTGCTACTTCGAGTGTTCTGTCTGTTGATCCGTCATTTATTAAAATGACTTCATAGTTGTCGCTAGTTTGATTCATTATGCTTTCTAAGCATCTCCGAAGAGTGCCTTCAGCATTAAAAACTGGAATGATAATACTAAATCTCATTTTTTCTCTCCTTTTTCTCCTATATAACTACGCAGTTTAAACACTAAACTGCTCTTTTGATTATATACAACGGTTAATATATTATATAAAATTTTCATTAAAATATCAAGGAATATCCCATAAATATGCGAAAATAATTGAATTTGACTTACTTTTTAGTTATAATAATTAAAAAATTGATTGTTTATTAATAATTGGAGAGATTATGAAATATAAGAATTTAATTAGTAAAATGACATTAAAAGAAAAAGCAAGTCTGTGTGTAGGGGCTGATTATTGGAATACATTAGAAATTAGTAGATTAGGAATACCTAAAATAACAATGTCTGATGGACCGCATGGATTAAGAGTACAAAAGACAGGTTCTGATAATTTAGGAATTAACAAAAGTGAAACATCAATTTGTTTTCCAGCATGTTCAACTATTTCAAATAGTTGGAGTAGAGATTTGGCATATAAACTTGGCAATGCTCTTGGACAAGAAGCAAATTATCAAGAAATTGATATAGTATTAGGACCTGCTATTAATATAAAAAGGAGTCCATTATGTGGAAGAAACTTTGAGTATTTTTCAGAAGATCCATATTTAACTGGAATTTTAGCAACCGAATATGTTAAAGGCTTACAAAAAAACAATGTTGGTGCTTGTGTAAAACATTTTGCAGTTAATAATCAAGAAAATAGAAGAAGAACCATTAATGCTGTAATAGATGAAAGAGCATTACGAGAAATATATTTAAAAGCATTTGAAATGATAGTTAAAGATGCTAATCCATATTCAATAATGAGTGCATACAATAAAGTAAACGGAAAATATTGCACAGAAAATAATGTATTATTAGATATATTAAAAAGAGAATGGAATTATGAAGGTATAGTTATTACAGATTGGGGGGCAGAAAATGATAGGGTAAAAGGATTACTTGCTGGAAATGAATTAGAAATGCCTGGAGGCAGAGGAAATGGTATTCAAGAAATAGTTAATGCCGTTAATTATGGAAAAGTTAAAGAAGAATATTTAGATGAGATAGTAGATAGAATCTTAAAAGTCGCTTTTAAATTAAATAAAAGAGAAAAGATTATTTCATATAATTATGATAAAGCTCATGAATTAGCTGAAGAAATTGCTGAAGAATCTATTGTTTTATTAAAAAATGATAATGTTTTACCTTTATCTAATAAAAAAATAGCACTAATCGGAGATATGGTAAAAAAACCAAGATATCAAGGGGCTGGTAGTTCAACTATTAATCCATATATAATTGAAAATGCGTATGATTGCTTTGTGTCTCAAGGATATAAAGTTGATTATGCACAAGGATATAATCGAATAGAATCTGCAAATGATAAAGAGCTTTTAGAAGAAGCAATTCAAATTTCAAAAAATAATGATATTGTATTAATATTTGCTGGACTTACTGAAAACTATGAATCAGAAGGAATTGATAGAACTTCATTAGATATTCCAGATAATCAGAATAAATTAATAAATGAAATATGTAAGATTAATAAAGATGTTATTATAGTTTTGTCTGGTGGTGCTCCTATACTTATGCCATGGAAAGATAAAGTTAGAGGAATTATTACAGGATATTTAGGAGGTGAAGCAGGTGCAAAAGCTATGGTAAACTGTTTAATTGGTAAAGCTAATCCTAGTGGAAAACTTACAGAAACTTATCCATTAAAAATTGAAGATACTCCTTGTTTCGGAAATTTTCCTGGAACAGATTTAAGTGTTGAATATAAAGAGTCTATTTATGTTGGCTACAGATATTATGAGAAAATAAAAGAAGAAGTACTATTTCCATTTGGATATGGAATGAGCTATACAGAATTTGAGTATTCAGATTTAAATATAACAGAACAAGAGGAAAAATATATAGTAGAATTTTGTATTAAGAATATAGGAAAATATAAAGGAAAAGAAATTGCTGAGCTTTATATTTCACCAGTTAATCCTTCTATATTTAAAGCATCGAAAGAACTTAAAGGTTTCGAAAAGATTGAACTAGAAGTAGGCGAAAAGAAGAAAGTTATATTAGAGTTACTAAAAAGCGAATTTTCTCATTATGATGTTAAAGAGAAGAAGTGGAAAATCGAAGAAGGAAAATATAATATTTTTATAGGAAAATCAGTTAAAAACATAGTTTTAAAAAAAGAATTGTATGTTAAGTCCAATGATATAGTTGAATGTGGAGAGTGCTTAAATCACTATTATACAGGGAAAATACATGACGTATCAGATGAAGAATTTGAAAAAATATTAGGTTATAAAATACCAACAAGATATTTAGAAATAAAAAACATTTCTGATGAAAATACAATAGAACAATTGAAAGATACAAAGGTTGGAAAAATTATATATGAGAATCAGTTAGAAAAAATGAATAAATTATTAAAAGAGCAAAATGTAAATAAAGCAACAAAAGTCATGATGGATATGCAAAAACCACTAAAAAAATTTTATGAAAAGAAAAATAGTAAAATAACAAAGCAGATGGTTGATGAACTTATAAACATAGCCAAAAATGATTTGAATTATGAAAATTGTTCTTTTTTAAAAGAATATTTGAAATAAATAGTGTAATGTGTTAAAATATAAAATGTATTAAAATATTAATTAGAAAGAGAAGAAAAAAATGGAGTTTTTGAATATAGAGATTAACGAAAAAATTTTTATAAAAATTTTGGTTATTTCTATTGCTTTAGTTATTACATATATGGCATTTACAATGAGTTCATTACTAATTTTTAAATCATATACATTAGGTCCTAATACTTCTGTAACATCAATAGAACCAGAGCATTCTACTGAATTTGTTCCAGAAGGTAAAATTAGTGCACATATAGATTTATTAGAAGTTGATAGCAAAAAGATAGAAATTGCAGGCTGGATGTTTGTGGAAGGACAAGAATTAAAAACATTTAATAGTAGTTTTGTTTTAAAGAATCAAGAAACTGGTAAAATGTATTTAATGAGAACACAGATGGAAGATAATATAAATTTAGTTGATGAAGAACATAAACCATATGGAATTCACGCGCAGTGTTTACTGTTTGGAATTCCTAAAGGTAGATATGATATTTATGTTTTATATAGAAATAATGATGAAGATATGCTTGTAAATACACTAATATGGAAGGATATATAGTATTAAAATGAAAGAAAAAATAAGCAAATGTTTAAAAGAAAATGGACGAACAGCTATATTAGTTCTATTTTTATTAGAACTAATTATTTCTATTTTTATAACACCAAATCAATATGATGATGACTTTTTTATAGGGAAAGCTACTGGAAATATTTTAAATTTTGTACAAAGTAGATATTATGATTGGACTTCTAGAGTGATAATAGAATATGTATTGTGCTTAGTTCTTAAAATCTCAAAATATTTATGGATTTTACTTGAAGCTTTTATGGTAGCCGTCATAGGTTATTCCATTTCAAGAGTTTTTATTAATGATAATAAAAATGAAAATAATTATATGCTAATATGTATGATTTTAATTTATCCTTTAAATGTTATGGCAAGTGCTGGATGGGCTGCTACTACAATTAATTATATGTGGCCACTTGCAATGTGTTTATATTCATTAATTCCAATTAAAAAAATGTGGGATAAGGAAAAGATTAAACCATATGAATATATATTATATACAGTTTCAATATTATTTGCTGGAAATCAAGAACAAACTTGTGCAATTCTTGTTGGAACATATATAGTATTTACAATTTTAATGATTATAAAAGACAAAAAAATTCATCCTTATATGATAATACAAGACATATTAATTATAGCTAGTTTAATTTTTATTTTGACTTGTCCAGGTAATTATGTAAGAAATAATTTAGAAATGGTGTCAAATTTTAAAGATATAGCTACATT
Source organism: Clostridiales bacterium UBA7001 (assembly GCA_002449785.1). Classification (GTDB taxonomy): domain Bacteria; phylum Bacillota; class Clostridia; order TANB77; family CAG-508; genus Scatovivens. The sequence goes on along the minus strand of DJXP01000060.1, from coordinate 12,715 downwards.
GAACATTTTAGATAAAATATCACTCGGATTAACTTCTACAATTGGAATATTAGTTGGAAAAGGAAATTTAGTATATACATTATTTACTTTTTTAATAATGGTTTTTATATTTTTAAATTACAAAGAAAATCTTTATAGAGTAGTTGCACTTATTCCTTTTATTTCTGCAATTTTATTTAAATATCTAATGTATGTAAGTTACTTAGCATTTCCGTATTTAGGATCATTGCAAGAATTATTATTAGAAGAAAAAGTTATGCTCACTGCAATTACTAGTAATAATTTAACTTATGCAATCCCTCTAATATTGGCATTTGCAAATATTATATGTGTTACTTTATCATTACTAATTATTTTTAAAAATTTAAAAAATAATGTTTCATTACTTATATTTTTTGTAGGATTAGCTTCAAGATTAATAATAGGATTTTCACCTACAATATGGAGTTCTAAAGAAAGAACAATGATATTTTTTGAATTTGCTATGATTATTATATCAATTTTAATTTGGCAAGAATTAGTTAAAAAGAATGACAAAACAGATAAAAAATCTATTAAAAGAGTAGGATTTGCTATAAAACTTGCAGGAATTTTACAATATATTAATGTATTTCTTTGTGTAATGTTTACACAAAAATAGAATTTTTTAACAAAAGAGGGGATAATATGGATATTTCGAATTTTACTGAAAAATCAAAAGATGTTATTACAAATGCAAGTAATATTACAGTTCAAAATAATAACACAGAAATTACAGACTATCATATGGTGTCTGCATTTCTTCAAGATAAACAAGGACTAGTGTATTTGCTACTAAAAAAAATGGATGTTGATGTTGACTCATTAAATACAATAATTCAAGCTGAAATTGATACTATGCCAAAGTCAAAAGGTAGTAAAGCTATAAGATTTTCTGATGTGGTTGAAAAAGCATTAGATGATGCTGAAAATCAAGCAAAAGAAATGAAAGATGAATTCATAGCAGTAGAACATTTAATGATAGGCATTTTAAATAACTCTTCAGATGGATTAAAGAAAATATTTAAAAATTTCAAAATTGATAAGAAAAAATTTTTAATAGCACTAAAAGATATTAGAGGAAATACAAGAATAAGTTCTGATGAAGATGTATCAACTGATGTTTTGGAAAAATTCGGAAAAAATTTAACAGATTTAGCAAAGCAAAATAGATTAAACCCTGTTATAGGTAGAGATGAAGAAATTAGGAATGTAATTAGAATTTTATCTAGAAAGACTAAAAATAATCCAGTTTTAATAGGTGAACCGGGTGTTGGTAAAACTGCTATTGTAGAAGGATTAGCACAAAGAATTATTAGAGGGGATGTTCCAACAAGTTTAAAAAATAAAACAATATTTGAACTAGATTTGGGATTATTAATAGCAGGAGCAAAATATAAAGGAGAATTTGAAGAAAGATTAACAGGTATATTAAAAGAAATAGATAAAAGTAATGGTAATATTATTTTGTTTATAGATGAGATTCATAATATAGTTGGAGCTGGTAAATCAGATGGTGCAATGGATGCTAGCAATCTACTAAAACCAAGATTGGCTAGAGGAGAACTTCACTGTGTTGGAGCTACCACTCTTGATGAATATAGAGAATACATAGAAAAAGATCCGGCACTTACTCGTCGTTTTCAACAAGTATTGATTAATGAACCTACTGTTGAAGATGCAATTACTATACTTCGTGGTATAAAAGAAAAATTTGAAATATTTCATGGAGTAAAAATACAAGACTCTGCATTAGTCGCAGCAGCTAGGCTTTCTAATAGATATATTACTGATAGATTTTTGCCAGATAAAGCTATTGATTTAATTGATGAATCATGTAGTATGATTCGAACTGAAGTTGAATCTATGCCAACTGAGTTAGATGATATATCTAGAAAAATAATGCAACTCGAAATACAGGAAAAGTCATTAGAGAGGGAAGAAGAAGAAAATCCAAAAGCTAAAAAGCAATTAATATCAATAAGACAACAATTATCTGGATTAAGACAGCAATTTCAAGATATGAAATTAAAGTGGGAAAATGAGAAGAAAAATCTCTCAAAAATTCAAAAGTTAAAAGAAAAAATAGATGATGTTAATAGTGAAATTGAAACGGCAGAAAGATCTTATGATTTAAATAAAGCTGCAGAACTTAAATATTCAACTTTACCAAATCTTCAAAAAGTTTTAGAGCAGGAAGAAAAAGAGGTTGAGAAAAATGGTGGAGCAAATATGCTTATTAAAAATAAGGTTACAGAAGAAGAAATATCTACTGTTGTTTCTAGATGGACTGGAATTCCAGTATCAAAACTAGCTGAAGCAGAAAAGGAAAAACTATTGCATTTGGAAAATATATTACATGAAAGAGTTGTTGGACAAGATGAGGCTGTAAAAAAAGTAAGTGAAGCCATTTTAAGAGCTAGAGCTGGAATTGCAAATCCGAATAGACCTATTGGTTCGTTTTTGTTTTTGGGACCTACAGGAGTTGGTAAAACAGAACTAGGTAAAACACTAGCAGCAGCACTGTTTGATGATGAAAAAAATATGATAAGAATTGATATGTCTGAATATATGGAAAAATTTAGTGTTACAAGACTTATTGGCGCACCTCCTGGATATGTTGGATATGAAGAAGGAGGACAACTTACTGAGGCAGTAAGAAGAAAGCCATATTCTGTTGTATTATTTGATGAAGTCGAGAAGGCTCATCCAGATGTATTTAATATTTTCCTTCAAATTTTGGATGATGGAAGAGTTACAGATTCTCAAGGAAGACTTATTGATTTTAAAAATACAGTAATTATACTTACATCAAATTTAGGATCAGCCAATATTTTAAAGAGTATTAGAGAACATAAAGAAATTACTGAAGAAACAAAAGAGAGTATTGATAAAATTTTAAAACAACATTTTAGACCTGAATTTTTAAATAGATTAGATGAAATAATATGCTTTAAAGCTTTAGAAAAAGATGTTGTACTAAATATAGTAAAAATCATTTTAGATGATGTTATAAATAGACTTAAAGAAAAAGGAGTTGAATTATCTTTTACAAATAATTCAATGAGATGGCTTGTTAATGAAGGTTATGATATGGAATTTGGAGCAAGACCTTTAAAAAGAATTGTACAATCACAAGTAGAAACTTTACTTGCTAAGAAGTTAATTGCAGGTAATATTAAAGAAGGGTCAAAAGTCGAGGTTTATTATGATAAAAGAATAAAGGGGCTAAATATAAGACCTAAAATAGAAAAAGATAATTTAGAAAATAATAAGAAAAATTAAAACTATATAAATAAAAAAATGGGGCTTCAGAATAGTCCCATTTTATTTAATTTTAGGCAATACTTTATATACTATTTTAAAACAATCAAATTTATCAATCTCATTTTCGTATAAACAATCTAAATAAACATTAAGCTCTTTTAAATCTTTAGATGCTCTTATTACGGCAGGATTTAAATTTGAGTTGAACATTAATTCAAGTGCTAAATCTAATGCAGCATATACTGAACTGTGCTCTTTTGTTCTCATAAATTTATAAGCTTCTTTAAAACGTGAAACTATAGGCATTTTAAAAGTAGATAGAGGAACAGTATATTCATTTTCTATAACATCTTCTAATGTTTGGTATTCATCACTATTATTTAGTTTTTGCATAAGCTCTTCAATTGTATAAGGTAAATAAACCTTTTGTGTTTCTTCAGATATTAAAAGAGTTCTATTATCACAAATAGATGATTCATTTATTGTTTCTGAAGTTTCTACATTAGAAGACTTCATATCTGCAACACTTGTATTTAACATAGAAAGCTCAACTTTATTATTAATAGAAGATAGTTTAAATGCTTCTTTAACAGTAAGCTCTATTTTATTATTCTTTTTAGTAAAAGCAACATTATTAATAGCATTGGCAAATTCTATATCTTCAAAATTTGTATTAACTAAAAAGTTTGAACCATTATTGTGAATTTCAATATATTTTTCTCCAACTGTTACATAAAAGTTTTTCTTTGGAGTAGATATATTAATATTTTCAGAAAGAACAGATATACCATCAAAATCTGCAACAATTTCATAAGTTTCATTTAGAATTGATATTGAAAAAATATCATCTTTATTAATTAGTATATTAATAGTTTTTCCCTCAGAATTATTTTTATTAGAATTAGTATTATTTATATCTGCTGAACTTTCTAATTGAGTAATAGTTTTGGCAAGTGTATCTATAATTGTAAAAAAATCATCATTTTCATCAAGCTTATTATCAGTGCTATTTTCTTTAATATTATTTGTATCACTTGGTAAAGTATCAATATCTTCAGTGTTTAATATTTCAGTTAATAATTCATTTTTCATATTTTCATCAATATTATTGTTATTTTTTGAAAATGTTTGTGATAAAATATTTTCAATGTCTTCAGCTGTATTATTATCACTTTCTACAATTTGTTCTTTTGTTTCCTCTTGATCGCCTGTAACAAATGCTAATGTATCTAATTCTTCAGGTGTAATATCTAAATCATTTAAATTAATACTGTCTAAATCTATATCTTCAATATTATTAGTATCACTAATGTCATCAGTAGGTTCATTTACAATATTATTTTTAATTGTTTTATCAATACTATTATCTTTTTCAATTTTACTATTTTCAATTTCAGATAATCTATCAGAAATTGAATTAATCTTTTCATTTACATTGTTTAAAAGTTTTGATAGAGAAGAAAAATCTTTTTCTGATAATTCACTAGAAATCTTTTCTAATTTTTCTTGTACTTCATTTTCTTCTTTTTTTATATCATCAATTATAGTTTGATTAATAGAAGATGTATTCTTTGTTTCTTCAATGTTATTATCAATGTTATCTACAATTATAGAAGGCTTTTTTTCTTTTTCAATTTTTTCTATTTTTTTTGGCTGTTCATTACTATTTACACCAAAATAATCTTCAATTGAAAAATTTGATTCATCATATGAGCTACTTGCATTTTCTTCTAAATTAATATCAGAATAATTGATATTGTTAAAACTTTCATATTCTTCATTATTTAAATTGAACATATTATCATCATCTAGAAAAGAATTATTATTTATAATTTCGTTAGTACTATCTATATTATTATTTATATTATCATTTAAGCTAGAATCTATAATATTATTAGTACTTGTTAAATCGATTTTGCTAGAAGTAGCATTTTCTTCAAAATCAATAGAATTCATATCTATACTAACATTATTTTGTGAAGGAGATGGTGCAGTTTGTGGAGCATAACTAATATTTGGTTCTAAAGGTGAAATCATATTATTAATTTTATCCAAATCCATCATTTCATTTTGCTCATATGAGAATTTTTTAAAAACAGATGAAATATTTGTAAATATTCCTTTCTTTACTTTAGAAATATATGATTTATCTGAATCTTTAATTTTATTACTTTCTTTAATTGTTTCTGAAGAACTATTGAAAAATTCATTATTATCATTGCTATTTTCATTAATATTTTCTGAAAGTTCAATTATATCATCTAAAGAAATATCAGAAAAATCAATATTATTTGTTTCGTCTGTAATATCTATAGTATTATCATCAGTGGTTTTTGCAACTTCGAGATTATCAGAATTATCTGTGGTTTTATTACCTTCACTTATAAAATCTGTTTCTTGATTAGTTACATCTATACTTTTATCAGTATTTAAGTCATCATCAACACTTGTAATATTTATATTATATCTTGAAAAGATAGATGGAGTGTAGAAAAAACTAGAATTTTGATTGATTGATATATCAGGCTTTTTATATACTTCTTGATTTTTTTCTTGATTTATGTTTAATTTTAAATTTCTTTTTGTTTGTTGCTCAATATTATTTTCAAGTTTATCAAGATTTAAAGTTTGCTTTTTAATATTTTCATTAACTTCATTTTCAACTTTTGTTTCTATTTTTTCTTCTATTTTATTTTCGATTTGATTATTTTCTTGTAATTTATTTTCAGTAGTAGTAATACCTTTAGGCATCTTTATTGCTCTTTTATTTTTCTTAGGTTGTTTAGAAAAATCATGTGTAGTAGTTTCAACATTTTCAACATTGTTAACATTTGTACTTTGATTGATAGGCTTTTTATTATTAATTATTGGTTTAATTTCTGTAATTTTAACATTAACAATTTTACTAGTAGTTTTTTTGTTAGATTTTCTACTTATTTTTAAATTAGATTTTGTTTTCTTTTTATCTTCGTATTTTGTTGACATCCCACAACCTCCGTATCGACAGAATAATTCAATTTATCCTATGTTTATACAAAATATTATAATATAAGTAAAAAAAAATGTAAATGGATTTTATTGTAAAAATAAATTTTTTTTATTAATTTTTTGTAACATTTTTGTTACCAAAAAAGTAATAAAATGAAACATAAAATCCATTGAATTAAAGGGATTTTGATGTTATACTTATAAAGTATAAATGTAATTAAAGGAATGATAATATGAAGAAAATATGGAACTTTTTGAAAAACTTTGTAATTATAGCATATATTTTGCTGATAATTTTTATCACAATTTGTTTGTTATCTTATAATAAATACAAAGTAACAGTTTTTGGCAAAAATACATTTTTACCTATTATTGATGAAGATTTAGAACCAGATTATAAATATGGGGATTTATTAATTATTAATAAAAACAATCTTTCATCTGTAAGAGAAGGTGATGTTGTATTTTTTTACAGAACAGTAGCAGGAATTACTACAGTAAATTATGCAACAGTAGTAAAATACGAAAGAGTATCAGATACAGAAACTACATTTACTGTTGAAGGTGGTTTTGTTTTCTCAAGCTCGTATTTTATTGGAAAAGCAGATACTGCAACTGTAATACCAAAGGTTGGAAAGGTTATAGGTGTTTTGGAGTCTAAATGGGGATTCTTATTTTTAGGAGTATTTCCTTCATTAATAGCATTTTTATACACAGTCCATTCAATAATTATGGAAATGCAAGAAGATGATGAGGATATCGACGAAAAACCAAAGAAAAAGAAAAAAAATTCTAAAACAAAAAAGAAAAAAGAAAATGAAAAAAATAAAGTAGAAGAGAAGGAAGAAGTAGTAACAGAAGAAACTAAAGAAAAAAATGAAGATAATGAAAATATAAATTGGGCTGAAAAAAATGATACTACTAAAAATGATGAGGAAAATATAGATATTGCTAAAGAGAATGAAGAGAGTACAAAAAAAGAAGATGAAAAAAATAGTAGTAAAGAAAATGATGCAAATGATTCAGATAGTTCTATAAATAATATAGAAGAAAAAAATGAAACAAGTACTCAAAAAACAATAACTGAAGAAGAAAAGAAAGCATTAATACAAGCAAAACTAAATTCGATGACAGAAGAAGAAAAAAAGGCATTAATACAGGCAAAATTGAATTCAATGACAGATGAACAAAAAAGAGCTTTAATAGAAGCAAAAAAGAAAAAAATGCAGACTGATAATAAATAGGAGATTTTAATGAATAATAAAATCAAATTTTTGATTTTCATATTAATTATTTTAGTTTTTATATTAATTTTACGTTCAACTTATTCGAAATATATAACAGTCGGTACTGGTGAAATAAGCAAAGATATTGGACAATGGGTTATAAAAATTAATAATACAGATATTACAGAAGTTGATGAAGATGGAAATCCAATATCTCAAGAATACGATATTGATACGTTTGAATGGGATGAAGACACACATACAATTGAAGAAAGAATTTCACCTGGTAGAAAAGGAAGCTTTGAACTTGTAATAGATCCTACTGATACTGATGTCTCATTTGAATATGAAATTACAATTGATAAACCAGAATTAGATTTAGGTGATGAAACTGTAACTGATGTTACATCAGATGATATTGTTATGAAAATTAGTGATGTAGAAATAGATAATGGAAAAACTGTGGATTTTACTTATAATAATGAAACAAAAAAAACTACAATAACAAGAGTAAAACCACTTTCAGAAATAAAGTCTACAGTAAATGGAACAAGATTAGATACATTACATGTTGAATTTGAATGGGAAAATAATGAGAATAATAATACAAAAGATTCTAAAATTGGAAAAACATTTAATAATCAAATAATATTTCATGTAAATGTAAAAGCTGTACAGCATACTGATTAGGAGTATATGGTGAAAAAGAGAAAATTAAAGATTGATTTTATAATGCTTATATTGCTATTAATTCTATTTTTACTGTTATATTTTTTAGCTGAGCTTAAATTATTTGGCAAAAGATATATAAATTTTTTTGGTTATACTATATTTCAAGTAGTAACAGGGAGTATGGAGCCAACGATAAAAACTAGTGATATTATAATAGTTAAACTTACTAAAGAAGTAAGCGAAAATGATATTATAACATTTAAAGCAGATAATAATTTTATTACACATAGAATAATTAAAAAAGATAATGAACAAATAATTACTAAAGGCGATGCAAACAATACCGAAGACTTGCCAATTACAGACGATGCAGTTGTAGGTAAAGTAATATATATTTTTACAAATGTTGCAGTTTGGATAAAAGTTTTTAAAGATCCTAAAGTAGTTATTGTACTAATAATTTCAATAATAATTATTAAAATTATGTTTTTTAAGGATGAGAAAATTAAAAATTCAGAAGAGGAATAGAAATGATAAGAGGGAAATACTTAAGAGAAAGGAAAGCAATAAGATTTAAAAGAAGAATAAAATTCTTAATATCTATTACAATAATATTTATTCTTTACAAAATCGTATTTGGTTCATTTTCATTATATGAATCTGAAGCAAATTCTGATGCTAATCTTGATGTTGCTTACTTTAGGCTCAATGATGAATATGAAACAAAGGTTATTTCACTAGATGATATGCTCCCTGGTGATACAAGAACTTGTACATTCAATATTTCAAATTATACATTAAATGGTGAAATAGAAGAAGTTTCAGAAACAGATATGGAATATACTTTGAAAATAAGAACTACAACCAATTTGCCTCTTGAATATGAACTTACCAAAAGCTATGATGATGGAGAAGAAACAACTATTGAAACTATAACAGATGATGATGGTACATATTTTAAAAAGATTTTAGATGAATCTGGCACATTTAAATGTGATCAAGGATATACAAATACATATAATTTACGAGTAACTTTTCCAAGTTCTTGTGATAATGTAAAATATCAAAATGTAATAGAATGTATTGAAATTTCAGTTGAGGCAAAGCAAATTATAGATTAGAAAGGATTTTTAGATTGGGAGCTAGAAAAAAAACTAGAATAAGAAGAAAAAATAATGGTTACAGAAAATTATTAATGCTTTTAATATTATTATTTATAATAGTTGCATTAATTAGAATAATTATTCCTGCTTCAGTTACTTTTTCTCGATATGTTTATTCAAAAGTAAGGAGCTATTATTTAAATTCTAAAGAGTTTTATTTTAATAGTGATAAGCTTGCAGTAGATACAGCATATTTTGAGGCAAGTAACTGGTCTGGTGTTGATTTATATGAAATAACAATAAATATGAATAGTAGAAAAAACAATTTAGAAATGTCAAAGGTTAATATAGATTATAGGATTAGTTATGAATATTCTGCTTTTAAAAGTGATGGTACTGAATATGAAAATTCTGAAGATATGCTAGATTTTACAATAAGTAAGGATGTTGCTTTAGATGGATATGCTTATGGAACAATTTTACAATCTGCAAATAATAAAGATTATTTTGATATATCAATTAAACCAAAACAAAATGTTACTTTAAATAATAATGATTATATTTTTATAACAGTAACAGCAGAATCATTATCTCCATATAAACAAACATTAGTAGGTGAATTTAAGATAATTGTTGGAAGTATAGGAATGTCTTATAAAATAGAAGATAGTAATTATAGCCCCTATTTGGAAGTTATAGTTACAAATACTTTGGACTATTATACTGTAGATACAGCTTTTGGAACATATGCAGCTGGAAGTAATATAACAATAGCTGAATACAACGCTTTATCAGCAGAACAGAAAGCTAATTGTCATTCTATGATAATTACATTAGATTTTAATCCAAATGACGTAGTAATTGATACAACAACAAATATGTATTTAGTTGCAGCTGCAACTGGTGAAACAGAAGATGTTTTAAAAAACGGCTATGACTATATTGATCAGATTTCATTTAAAGTTGATGCTGAAGAAAGTAAAGTAGTTAAGTTTTATAAAATTGATGCATCTCAAAATTATACATATCCACAAGGAGCATCTACGCCAATTGTTTCGGTTAGCTGTACATAAAGTATATGATTTTATACTTTAGGATAGGAGTAATTTTAATGAATAATATAATAGAAAAACATATTAGTAAGACTGCTAAAAGATTAAAAAAATATTTAAGTATAATATTAAAGAGTAAATATAATAAAGATATTGCTGAGGAACTGATTCAAACATATATAGATGCAAGATATTATAATTATGGAACTGATAATAATATTAAATTTTTTTATAGGAGAATTTATAATTCACTAATAAATAAAAGTGAAGAATTATATCAAAAAGATAAAACAAAAAAAGAAGATATAGAAAACACATTGATTTTATTTCAATATTTATTTTATTTTGACTTTGTTAGAGATAATATTGATATTAATCATGTTGTAGAATTAATATCTGAAAAAAGAATTTCAAGATTTAATCTTAGAGTTAATGAAAATGATGAGTTTGATAAGGAATTTTTAAGTTTGGTAAATACAGATATTAAACTAGTTGAAGATTCATTAGAATTATATGAAAACACAGATGAATTCGAAATTGATTTAAAAAGAGTAGATGTGAATAATACTAATTATTTTTTTACAAAGCTGATATATCATATAGAATTTCCTAAACTATTTAGTGCTGAAGCAATACAAGAAGTTTTTGAAAATGACATTGTAGCTGAAGATAGATTGTTTGTTGAATATCCAATGCTAGCAAATATAGCTTTAAAAGATATTTTAGTAGGAAATTTTAGCAGAATATATATTGCAGATTTTGCAGTTAGTATGTTTAGTAAATCTAAAAAGTTAGAACAATTATTAGAAATATTAAATAATCAAGCATCTCAAGATAAAATATATTTATCTGTTAGATATGATGAGTTTGGTGATAATAAAGAAAAAATATATAATTTAATGAAAAAAGGCTTTAAGTTTGCATTAATTGCAAATAAAGATATGAAAACACTTACAAATGATGAGCTTAAACTCTTAGATGTATTTGCATGTATTATCGCAAGTAAAGATGATGTTAATAAGAAACATTATAAAAAAGAAAGACTTCTTATTTATAACTAAAATAAGATTTAATTATGAAAGGGAAAAACAATGGATACATATTTAAGATTCTTATACGAGTTTTTGAATGAATTTTTTAAGGGATTAAAAACAATAATTTTTGGTATAGTAGAAGGAATTGGACAAATTTTTAATATACCAGGTTATGTTCATTTAATTAAACAGTATAAAAATGACTTTTCACTGCAAGAATGGTTATTAGTAACAATTGCTATTATTGCTGTTGCACTTATATTAATACTAACAGTATTATTGGCATATTTACTTGTGAGAAAATATATAAGATTTAGGAAAACAGTTGTAGAGCAAGAAACAATGCTTAAAGAAGTAGCTGATTTAAATAAAAGAGTTGAAACAATGACAAAAGAAAGAGAAGAAATCTTAGCTATGAAAGTTTCTCAGCTTGGACTAAAACCAGATGAATCTAGTACGGAAAACATATCTGATAAGAAAAATGAAGATGATATTGAAGATGGAGAAGGTATAAGATTTTCAAGATTAAGTATTATAGATAAAAAATATGCTAAATACAAAGTTCAAAATTATAATAATACATTTTCATTAGAAGATCTTTGTAAAATATTTAGAAATTTTGCTGCATCAAGATTACATTTGTATTATACGTTACCTATGATTAGAATTTTTATTGCAGGTTTAGCATCAACAAAGCTTGTAATATTGCAAGGTATTTCAGGTACTGGTAAAACATCACTTGCATATGCATGGGGAAAATTTTTAAAACATGATTCATGTGTTGTTTCTGTACAGCCATCTTGGAGAGATAGAACAGAGCTTTTTGGGTACTTTAACGAATTTACAAAGAAATTTAATGAAACACAAATGCTTGAAGCTTTATATACAGCTACATATACAGATGATGTTTATACAGTAATACTAGATGAGATGAACTTAGCACGTGTTGAGTATTATTTTGCTGAAATGCTTTCTATTTTGGAGATGCCTAATAGAAATGAATGGATTATAGAAATTGTTGCAAGCCCATGGGAAAATGATCCAAAACATATTATAAATGGAAGATTAAGAATACCACCAAATACTTGGTATATAGGAACAATCAATAATGACGATTCAACATTTATGGTTACAGATAAAGTTTACGATAGAGCTATGCCAATAGATATAAATGATAAAGGACAAGTATTTGAAGCAGAAGATACACCACCAATGGATATAAATTTCTCTTATTTAGATAATTTATTTATGAAAGCAAGAGAAGAACATGCTGGATCAGATGAAAATTGGAAAAAGAGAACTGCAATGGATGATTATGTAATTCAACACTTTAGAGTTGCTTTTGGTAACCGTAT
>DJXP01000034.1 GCA_002449785.1 Clostridiales bacterium UBA7001 | reverse complement strand
AATAAATATTGAAGAATATGGAGATAACGAATTAAGATTACAAGTGCTACAAAGAGTAACAGATGAATATAACAATTTTATTGATTCGTTATATCAAATGTATCCAAAAGAAATTGTTAGTAATGCAGATGAAAAAGCATATAAAGAAGAAATGGTTGATTTCCTTAAAAAGAATGAATTTACAGATGAAGAATATCAGTTAATGCTTGAAAGAGAAAGAATACTTGGCACTTTTTATTTAGATGTACTATTTTATAGAAAAAATAAAGATGACTATTTATTAGAATATGCTTTCAAAGATACTCTAAATGATTTAAGAAATGATCCTAGAAGAAACAAAAAAGATATGGAAAGAGAATAAGGAGGTACTGATAAAAATGGATACAAATCAAAAAAAGAGTATAGAAGAAATGAAGAACATGGATCTGCTAAATGGGGTACATCTTATGAGTTAAGTAGAAAGTATAAACAAAATCCCATTCAAAACAACAAGATACTTACTAAAAATGTTTCAATAGGACTTAATGGAAAAGTACATCAAAGAAATTTGAATACTTTAATTATTGGTGGTTCAGGTGCTGGTAAAACAAGGTCATTTGTTTTTCCAAATCTTATGCAACTTAATAGAAATTATATTGTACTAGATAGTAAAGGTGAGATATTAAAAAATATTGGGGGATTATACGGATAAGAAATGGTCAGATTTATGGTATGTTTTTATTCCTGAAGGATTTACTAAAACTTTAGCACAAATGACAGATATTGAACGAGAAAATAGAAATGCAGAACATGTAGAAGATAGTTCATTTTCTAAGTTTGCTAAATGGTATAAAAATAATAAATAAAAATTAGGAAAGACGGAACGTAATGTTCCGCCTTTTCTATTTACTCGACATAGTCGCTTATAGGGTAACCTTAATAACGGCCACCTGGCCAGAAACGTCCCCCCAGATCATCGGCTTGATACTCGGCTGCATAGTCTGCCTTGCATTCCGGGACTTCATGTACTTGATCCGGTTGATGTAATAGCAGATGTCATTCTGAGCGAGCTCGCGCCATTCGGGGTACGAATCAACAGCTTCAAGGAAACTGTCGACGAGGTCAGGGCTCTTGGCGGTCAGTGCGAAAATCTCATCCCGGTCTTCCTGAATGGATGCCTCACAAACCTCACCATAATAATTGCGTGCCCTCATAACCAAAGCTGTAAATCTTTCCATAGTGAACCTCCTCTCTGGTTCTACGTGTTTCGGGTAACATAATTATTATACCATATTATGACAAAAAAATCAAATAATGGCTAGATTTCAGAAAAAACTTTACCTAAAGAATCATTTATTACTAGGTTCGCCATGTTATCGAAAGGTGTCTTTGATTTGTTAATTAAAACTAAATTAGAGCCTCTATAGTAATGAAGTAGGGAACTAGCTGGATAAACGGTAAGAGAGGTGCCTGCAACGATTAATGTATCACACTTAGTTATTGCGTTAACTGCTCCTGACCATATTTTATAAATTTTCAAATGTTCGTAAATTAATTTCAAAAACCGAACATTTGTTATAAATAAAAATTTTATATAATAATGAGTTTTTAATTTAATTTATATTAAATAATAATTTATATCTTAAAATCATCAAAATCAATTTTAAATAATTTTTATAATTAAGATTACAAATTACTCAAATTAAATTTTAAATCTTAAATCTGATCTTAACTATAAATTTGTCTAATTATTATTAAATCAATGTTTTTATAAAACTACTTAAAAATCACTAAAAAATCGACTCACGAGATTCGATTTTAAGACGTTTTTATAAAAAGTTAATATAACTTGTTGTCTAAAAAATTAGCTAATATTTGATTTTAAAGCATTTTCAGGATTTTATCAAAAATCTACATATAAAATTATAGTAATTTCTAAATATGCAAAAATCGCTGAAAAGCCTGAAAATAACGACGCACGAGAATCAATTTTAAGGCGTTTTTAGAAAAAAGTAATATAGTTACTTGTCTCGAAAATTAACCTAATAATTGATTTTAAAGGGTTTGGAGATTTTTAAGAAAACAAATTATAAAAATCAAAATATAATGATTAAAAATATATAGTAATAAAATTAATCAGATAAAATTATAAATGAGCTTAAAATTGAATTTGAAGAAGATCCAAAATAAGGATAAATATAAAGTTATAGTATAAGAATATAATATTATGACACATATACATATAAAAGGTAAAAAGTCTTGAAAGAGGCTTGATATAGCTGAAAGTGGAGGTTCAAAAGACCTCTATATATTTGTCCTACTCCTTTTTGCACAAAACTTTGATTTGAGTAAAAAAATAAATCCTTTTAAATAGCATATTTGGGAGTTTTGTCTACCTAGACTAAAAAAGGTAAATTAAAAAATAATAGAATATAAAACTAACTAAGCTATAAGGCTTAGTATTTTTTTGTCCTTCTTATTTAGAGCAAAAATAAAATAAGGAGGTACAAAATGAAAGAATGTGAAGTTATATCAATATCAAATCAGAAAGGAGGAGTCGGCAAAACAACTACCACTTTCAATCTTGGAGTTGCCTTATCCAAACTTGGGAATAAGGTACTAGTTGTTGATGCTGACCCTCAAGGTGATTTAACAACTTGTATGGGTTACAACGAATCTGATTTGAATCTTACATTAGCCGACCTAATGCAAAATATAATAAATGATACACCATTAAATACTAAAGATGCAATTGTAAGAAATTCAGAAGGTATTGATTTGATTCCAGCTAATCTTGATTTATCTGCTATTGAATTTTCTTTAGTAAATGCAATGAGCAGAGAATTTACAATTAAGAATGTTATTAGTGATGTAAAAAAAGATTATGATTATATATTAATTGATTCAATGCCTTCACTTGGAATGCTAACAATTAATGCTTTATCTTGTAGTGATAAAGTAATAATTCCAGTACAAGACCATTTTTTAGCTGCTAAAGGTATGGGACATTTATTAAAAACAATTTCTAGAGTGAAAAGAACAATAAATCCAAATTTAAAAATTGGAGGAATTCTTTTAACTCTAGTAAATAAAAGAACAAATTTATCAAAAGAAACATTAAATTCATTAAAAATGAATTATGGATCTGTGGTAAATATTTACGATACTCAAATACCACTTACTATAAAGATGGCTGAATCCTCTTCAAAGGGAAAAAGTATATTTATTCATGACAAGAACGGTAAAGTAGCAATTGCATATAACGATTTTGCAAAGGAGGTTATTGATAATGAAAGAAGAAGAGAAAAAGATGCAATTACCAAAGATTACATTAGATGATTTATTTAATGAATCAGGAGAAACAGTTATAAAAATTAAATTAAGGGAAATAGATCCTTTTCCAAATCATCCATATAAAGTAATTGATGATGAGAAAATGCAAGAAATGGCTGAAAGCATAAAAGAACATGGATTAACTCAACCAGTAATTGTAAGAAGAAAAGAAAATGGACGTTACGAAATGATTTCTGGACATAGAAGGAAAAGAGCTAGTGAACTTGCAGGAAAAGAAGATATTAAAGCAATAGTAAAAGAATTGACTGATGAAGAAGCAACTATATTAATGGTTGATACAAATGAAAGTCAAAGAGAAGAAATACTTCCAAGTGAAAAGGCTTTTGCTTATAAGATGAAATTAGATGCAATAAAAAGACAAGGAGAAAGAACAGATTTAACTTCGCGACCATTGGTCGACAAGTTAAAAGCATCTGATGTTGTAGGACAAGATGTTGGAGAAAGTGGTAGAAATATACAACGATACATTAGATTAACATCATTAATACCTGAAATACTAGAAATGGTTGATAAGAAGGAGATGTCTTTTAGACCTGCAGTTGAATTATCTTATTTAAGTGAAGATAATCAATATGTATTATATGAAATAATGAAACAAGATTTAGCAACACCATCTCATTCACAAGCTATTTATATGAAAAAACTTCAACAAGAAAATAGATTAGATACTGAAAAGATTGAAGAAATTATGAATCAACAAAAGCCTAATCAAGTGGAAACGATTAAACTGAATTCTAAAAAATTTACACAACTATTTCCTAAAAATGTTATAACAGATACTCAAAAAGAAGATTTTATAATTATGTGTATTGAAGAACATAATAAAAGAGTCAGGAATAGAGAAATGACACTTTAAATAGAATTATTCTGTGATTTTTGAAAATCTATAAAATTTGCAGATTTGCTTGTTTTTATATTATGTGAGAATATGTAAGTGATAAGGGGTGATTACTATGTTTGGATATTATAAAAAAATTAAAGTAGATAATAATGAATTAAGGATTTTAATTAATTGTTTAAATGAAATGAGAACAAAAATGATAAATGAAAATAGAGATATTACAGTTATAAACGACCTAATACTTAAATACATTTGCATATTAGAAAAGTAATATAAAAACGACTGTGAGCTAGAGAAATCTAGCTCTTTTTTTGGTTTGTAAAGGAGTGATAAAAATGATTGACTATAAAGGTATTTGGATACCATCTGAAGTAGTAGAAGATAGTAATCTTAATCTTCAAGAAAAATTATTATATTCACTAATTCTTTTTATGTGTAGAAATAACAATGAATGTTATTGTTCTAATTCAACAATTTCTGAAATATTTAGTATACCGATTAATTCTGCTTCAAGATTGATTCTATCTTTGAAAAATAAGAAATACATAAGTATTAAAATGCAATATTTTGAAAATAGTAAAAAGATACAAGCTAGAATAATAGAGCCTCTTCAATATATTAGTATACACAAAAATGAGTATACTAGTATACACAAAAATGTAGAGGAAATAAAATATTATAAAAATAATAATAAAATAAAAAAATATGAAAATGAAATTCCATATTCCAAAGAAGAACTTGAACTTTTATATGATAATTGATATATTAAGAAAAATAAATGTAAAAGGGGAGGATCTATAAGTGGAAAATAATAAGAAAGCTTGTAAAAACGTATTTATATGTCTATTAATTATAATAGTATTAATAGCTGGCTTTTTAGGAATTAAAGCATACCAAAAATATGAAATGAAACAAAGGATTTCCACATTTAGTTTTAAAATTCAAGATGTTAGTATTAGTAATGAAAATATTAACATATATATGAATGATATTAATGGATATGATGACTTGAAAACAACTATAAGTACTGTAAATGAAATGATTAGAAAAAACAATAATAAAGACCAAATAGATGCAGATCAAGTTAGATATTTTGTTAATAACAATAGTTATAAATGTGACGAGTGGAATAATATTTTTAAAATAGGAGAAAAGTATAGTTATAGTAAATATGATTTTTTGTTAGATGAATTTAAGATTAACAAGTATGATTACGCAGAATATATTAAATATTTAAATGATTCTCAATTATCTAGTCTAATAGCTTTTAAAAATGAAGATAATAAAAAAAATGAGTTGGATTATCAAGTTGCAATAGCTTGTTTAGATAGAGATGACAACATATCGTTAGAAATTTTTAATAAAATATCTGGCTACAAAGATTCTACTCAAAAAATACAAGAATTAAATGAAATTCATAAATTTGATGGCTTTTGGCGAGGAACAGGTACAACTACAAGTTCTACCGGGTATACTAGAGAAATAAGCCATACATGGATAATAAATGGAAAATATGCGTATAATACATATTCAGATGAAAAAGTAAAAAATGGTTATACAAAGTATTATGCAGAAAGAAACGGAAACCAGATTTTTATTAGAACTATTTATGACAATGGAAACATAGCTACATATGATGAGTTTGTGTTCAATATTATTAATGATTCTACTATTACTTATGATTTTATACCATTAATCTCATATACAGGAAAAATGACATTAAATAAGGAAAGCAATTCTGTTGAGTTACCTAATACAACGGTAATTAAAGAACCAAGTATAGGCATGACAAAAAGTGAAGTAGAAAATAGTACATGGGGTAAACCTAATAAAGTAAACAAAACAACTACAAAATATGGAGTTCATGAACAATGGGTGTATTCTGGAAATAAATATATTTATTTTGACGATGGCGTTGTTACTGGAATACAAGATTATTAATTAAATTGATGTTGGAGAAGGCAAAAGCCTTCTTTTTTTATGTTCAAATAAAAGGAGGTGGTTATCTTCTAATATTTATGAATTTACATAAGACTATTGAGTTTTATAAGACTTTATGATATTAAAATTACTATAATCATGTATATTGGAGGATTCTTATGAGTAAAGTAAAAGGACAAGGAGATTACATAAAAGTATTAACTAATAAAGAAATTAGGCAAATTTTAAAAGAAGAAGACAAGAAAAACAAGAACAGCCATAATAAAAGCAAGTAGATTGATTGTTATTCAAAAGATGAAATAGAAATGCTATATTATAATTGAATAATTTTGTTTAATTTTTTTAATATTTATGATATTATTACAATGTGAATGTATTGAAAATATTAAATGGGGTGTTATTGATGGAAGAAAGTAAAAAAATGAATATACTTGTTTTAGGAGTTAGTGGTGCAGGAAAAAGTACGCTGATAAAAGCTATATCTGGAACCGAAGTGGTAACTGGTGTTGGAGAAGGAAATACTCAGAAAATTGATGTATATGAATCTTCAACATGGCCTTTAAGATGTATAGATACAAAAGGATTTGAATACAATATAATTGAACAATATAAAACAATACACCAAATAAAAAAATTTACGAAAGAACAGATTGCTGATAAAGATGATGATAACGTAGGAATAGATGCAGTATGGTACTGCATTGAAGGAACAGCTAGAAGAACATTTTCTCATAATATAAATTTAATGAATAAAGCAATTAAAGGTTGGAAAAATATACCTGTATTTGCTGTTATTACAAAGTCATATTCAGAAGTAGATATACCAGCAAATATTGAAGCTGTTGAACAAGCATTTGCTAAATCACAAAAGAGTATTAATTTAAAAAAGATTATACCAGTTGTAGCAGAAGAATATGCTATTAATGAAGAAGTAATTGTTCCACCTAGAGGTATTGATACTTTATGTCTAGAAACACTTGACTGTTTAGATGAAGCAAAAGAACTGAACAAGACAAATAGAGATGCAATGATTTTAGAACAAAAAAGATTTACTTCTCATGGTTTAGTTATAGGTAGTACAACATCTGCGGTTGTAATTGGAGCAGTTCCAATTCCATTTCCTGACTCTGTTATACTTGTGCCACTAGAAACAGGTTTAACAAAATTAATATTTAAAATATATGGTATAGACTATTCAAACGATTTAATTACTGGAATAGTTGGATCTACAATGTTAACTAATATTGCAAAGCAGATATTAAAAACAATTCCTATAGCAGGTGCAGTAGCCAATGGTGTTGTTGGTGGAGCATTAGTTTTCGCTTTAGGTGAATCTGTTATATTAGCATCTGAAGCTATGTATTCAGGCAAGTTAGATCCTACAAAAATAGACGAAACAGTTAAGTTTGTTGGCGAAAAAGTAAAGGAAAATCCAATAATTGATTATACTGTATCATATTTTGAAAAAAATAAAGATAAAATATTAGATAAAAAACCAAAAGAAATATTTAATGAAATCCTAGATTCTATGAAAAATACAAAAAGAATAGCAAATTAATAAAGTTGTAATAGTTGATGGAGGATGAAATGAAATTAGTCGAGATTAATTGTCCCAATTGTAAAGGAACATTGAAAGTGAATCCAGAAAAAGATGTTCTTGTATGCGGATATTGTCATACAGAATTTAAAGTGGATGATGAAGTAAAAAAAATTGAAATTAATAAAACTATTCATCATATCTATACAGATGAAGCTAAAATTATGCGAGAAGAAAACAATAGAATCAAAGAGGAAGAAAGAAATAAAAACAAAAGAGAAAAATTAAAACAAGATAGTATAAATACAGTTATAGGTTTAGTAATTCCTTTTTTTATAATGACTCTAATTGTACTTGGATGTTTAGTTTTATTAAAGAGTTCAGAGAAGAAATCGATTAAACAGGAACAACAATTGCAACAAATTGTTGAAGATGTTAAGAGTGATGTAAGTAATGGAAATTACGATGAGGCATACTTGAAGGCAAAATCAATTTATTATACTGAAAATTATAGTGACGAAATAAAGGAAAAATGGGATAATACTCGTAAAGAGATGATAGATTATGTTATAAAAGAAGAAAAGAAAGCAACAGGTAAATCAGAACACAAATCGGAGAGTGGTATATTCGATAAAATATTTAAATAAACATGTTTTAATATAACATAAAGAGAAAATGTAGAAGGCGAAAGCCTTCTTTTTTTATGCTCAAATGAAAGGAGGTGGTTATCTTCTAATATTCTAGATTAATTAAAAGACATTAATTAAGAATGGAGGAATGATTATATGGACAGAAACACAAAAGTAGTCTTTGACAGACTAAAAAACATTGACATTAAGGTTAATCATTTTATTAATCTTAATGGAACTACAATTGATACAAAAGAAGATCTTGCAAATTTATGTGATGTATATAGAAATCCTAAATATGAAACATTTAGGATTTTTTATATTAAAGACTCTAAAATAGTTGGACAAGAAGCATACACAAATAAAATACCTAATTCAGTTTATTTGTTCGAAAAAAGTAAAGTATTATCCGACTATACAAGAGGATATGCAGAAATTAAAGCAAGAATGAAAAGATTAAATGCAGATGGATACTACTTAGCTCATAATCATAGTAGTGAAAGTTCAAAACCTTCAAATCCTGATATTAGAGCAACTAAAAAGATAGCTGAAAATGTTAATGGATTTTTAGGGCATCTTATTTTAGGAGCAACTAACAGATATTCATTTATAGAGATAGATGAGTATGGAACATTATCAATAAGTAATGAGGAAACTGTAAGCAGTAAAGAATTAAAACTTATGTCAAAAGAACTTTCTAATAATGACTATAAAGACATTAAGATAGATTCAAGAACTTCATTAGTTGCTTTATTAAAAACTATTACAAGATCAAAAGAGTATTCAACTGCAATACTAACTAATGCTGTTAACAAAGTACAAATGATTTTAGATGTTCCAAATAGAATATTTAATCATTCGACGTATGAACTTAAAGGATATTTTAGGAATATAGCAAGAGAACATGGAGCAACAAAAGTATTTATAGGTACAGAAGATAAAGATGTGTTTGATAAATTAGATAAACATATTGACTATGGAACAATCAAAGATGGCATCTATTTTGACAAGTATCCTGAAGAGCCACAATCCTATAAGGGAAGAACAACCATAAGTGAATATGATTTATTTGATAAAACATTTTTTGATGTGATGAAAGATTTAAAATTTGTTAGAGAAAGTGAGGATAATTATATGAGAGAAGAAAAATTAAAAATACTATACAAAAGAGTTGGTCAAGAACCAGTTGAAATGGAAATAGAAAATACTCTGGAAGCTAAACAAAAACTAGTGGATGGGCTTATAGAAGTAGTTCAATACTATGATGCAGTATTAATATGTAATGAAGAAGGAAAACTTATGAATCTTCTGCCTAATGTAGCATTTGATTGTGACTATATTGCAGGAGATTTTTTCATAGTTGGAGATGACTACGAAAATGGTGACTTCAAAAGTTTAACAAAAGAACAAATAGAAGAATACAAAAAGGATTTAGAGCCTAGATCTTTTGAATATAAAGATTTAATTCCAAAAGATAAAACTAAAGATGATACAAAAGAAAAGAATGTTAAAGAAAAAGAAAATTTAGAATTAGAATAGGAGTGATTTTTATGAACGATAAAAATAAATTAGAAAAAATAAATATTGAAGAATATGGAGAT
>DJXP01000023.1 GCA_002449785.1 Clostridiales bacterium UBA7001 | reverse complement strand
GTTTGTCATCCATGTATGTAAATTACACATTTGTTACACTTGCCTGCTTAGGCGTATGCGTTAATACTTTTACTTGCAAATATTTTTTATTAATAAATGTATCTTCGTTTGAAATAAAATTATCTGTTATCTCTTTTGCAATAAAATCTTCAATTCCTACAGTTCTTATTAATTCTTCGTTTCCTAATTTAATTTTTTGATTAAATATATTAGTTACATATTTTGATATAAACTCATATAGTAATTTTCCATCTTCATTTTGAACATTGTCTATTGTTCCCCAATAAATAACCTCACTATTTTTCTTTATTGCAATAATATCTCTAGCTTTTGCAGTTGTTTTCTTTAATACATTTATAATTGTATTTGCGTTCGTTTCTTCATCAATATCAATATCGTAATCTGTTAATTCAATTAGATCTTTTACTGTGAAATCTTTATAATCAAATATCCACATAAACACTTTATTGGTTTCAATCTTAACTTTCTCTTTTGCCAGAATTTGAATTGGAATACTATCTTGATATACATCTTCCCAAAAATCCGAGAATGTTATATCTGCGTTATAAATCCCTCCTGTTTCTGGTGCTGTTAGTTCTAATTCGTAATAACCCGTTTGGCTGTTGTATATTGCTATATAATCTTGCCCGTTAAATCTTATTGTCATCTCATTCATATATAACACCTCCTACACAGCAATGTATTGAGGATATATTGTTATTTGAGCATTTAATACTTCGTTATCTGCTTCTATTTTTAACTCACAACTTTTGTTTGTTGGTATTCTTATTACATTATCATTTTCAAAATCAATTACATCTAAGCTAAATAAACTTTCTGTTGTTCCATCTGTATGTTGCTTTAGTATGTAGAACTCGTTTTCTTTAGTTCCATATAATAGTTTTTCATATGCATTTATTTCAACGTTAAATGTTACTGTTTGATATAGTTGACCTTCAATGTATAATTCTAAACGTGGATTTACCACATGTCCTGAAACTTCAACTTCAATCGGTGCTTCTACATGACCATCATTGATATATTGTAGGCTTCTTGAGTTGTAGTCTGTAAAAGAACTGTCCCAGCGGAAATCCCAGCGAATTTCGTCTGTGAGTGGTTCTATTGTATAATTAACAGTGTTCTGTTTGTACCATAAACTTGTACAATTAATTTGAATAGGTGAAACTAGTATGTTATACTCATCTTCTTCTGATTTTCCAATCTTAACAAAATCAATATCTCGATAATATTCCGTACGATTTGAAAGTTTTGGAACATATATTATTTTCAATTTCTCCGATTTCAAAATAAAATCAACAAAATTTTTATATTCATCATATGTCATTTCATAAAACTCTAATTCGCCATTAATTATATTTTGTTTTATATATTCATCATTCTTTACATATGTATTACCAACTCGGATATACTCAACTTCTTTTTCAAAACCTAATCCATCTACATTGTACAAGAATAGATTACCATTTACTTTTTGGCAATCTATTCTTTGACCTTTTTCATTTTCGAAATAGAAGTTTCTGATATCTTCATACCTATACTCTTTATGTTCTATCAACTTCTTCTACCCCACTCTCTTTCAATAAAATTACTTACTTTTATCATTTCCTGTTCTGTCATTGTTTGTGGATATATGTTAACAACAACATTTTGTGAATTGTTATTGATATTTCTTGTATAATCTTGATTTTCTCTTTTAGTTAAAACTCTTTCTCCTTCATGCAATCTCGCAACGTAATTGTCAAATGGTACATAAGCTAATCCATCAGCATTTCCACTATTGGCTGATGAAACTGATGGAGTCAATTTCAATTGTTCTGACAGTCTTTTTGCTGTTGATTGAAGAAATCCACGTCCAGACCAAGTACCGTTTGCTAATCTTTCTATTGCACTTTTACCCATGCCTTCAAAGTCATTTTGACTAAAACTATCTATACTTTCCCTACCTAATTCTTTAAAGGCTGCTTCAAGTGCTTCGTCACTTACTACTTTTCCTGTTGCATCTTGAATTTTTCTGACAGTAGTTGGAGGTAGTTCGCTTAAAACATTTGCATATATATCAGATGATTGTGTTGCTAGTTGACTCCACGCCGTAATTTGTGCTGGTGTCATACTCTCTGTTGTACTTGTCATTGCGACTAAGTTTTGGGTTAGTATTTCAAGTTGTTTTTCCTGCGATTTTTTCTGTATTTCACATTCTTGTTTCGTTGCTTCATCTTTGTTTTTTATGCTATCTTCCAAATACCTTTTTGTAACATTTAAATCATATAGTTGATTTTCTATTTTCTGTTGAATCTCCCCTGCTATATCGTCTGTAGCATTAGAATAATATGTTGTCCTTCTTGCTATCAAATTATTTATTTCATCATTTGTTCCGGAAGTCATTATTACATAATCACTTTCATATTGCCTAATATATTCTAGTTGTTTCTCATATAGCTGTCTTTTTAACTCAAGTGCTTTTCTTGTATTATCTAGATCTTTTTTTGCATTATCGACATCTATTGCATAACTGGCTGAAATTGTGCCACTTGCAGCAGTTGTTCCTAAAGCTGTTATATAGGACATTATATTTCCATTACCTAGTCCTGAAAGTGTACTTCCAATCTTATCAAGATTTTCACTTGCTTTATTGTTGTTTTGTCTTTCTTCTGCTTGTCTTAATGCTTCCTCTTTTTTTGCCAACTCATCCTCTAAATCAATTAATTCTGAGTAAATATCCGCTTTATTCGCTATAGCATCATCATATTTCCCTTGCTCGGATTCCATTAAAGCACTTAACTTCTTTTTTAAAATCACTTCTTCAATGGATTCTTTTAATTCATTATACTTATCAACTAAGTCACCGGTTCTTGAATACTCTGTCCCCAAAGCAGCATTTAATTGACCTAGAATAAAATCAACTCTTTTTTCATACCCATCTTTCACTCTACCATTTTCATCAACTAATTTATCCAATTCACTTGTTAATTTTTCTATATTGTTCATTTCAGCAAATACAGCATTTTTGGAATTATCATATGACTTAGCCAATTCATCTTGTGCTTCAATCTCTTTTTTTACATCCTCTAATACTTCCTTTGATGCTCTACTACTTTCATATTTTTTATATATTAGTGCTGCAGAAGCCGCTGTTAAACCTGTAATAGCTATAGTAGCCGCTCCTGCTGGCGAAGCAACTTTGCTTATTATACTTGTTAACGACTTTACACCATCACTACCTTCATTAGTCCCATTTTTTAAATTTCCTAATGCTTGTGAAAGACTTCCAACTCCCTTTATTCCATTTCCTATAGCAGATGTAATTCCACCTACAGCTTTAGTAGCTGGACCAAGTGCAACTACTAATGCTCCCATTCTAATTATATTTTGCTTTGTTTTTTCGTCTAATTCGCTAAATCTTTTTATTGCATCGCTTATATTATTTAGCAATGGTTTTGCATCTTTTAAAATCTGTCGTAATGATGGAGCTAACTCATCTCCAAATTCTACAGCCAATTTAGTAGCTTCATTTTTTAGCATTTTTATTTGTGAACCTGTGGTCTTGTATCGTGTAGTAGCTTCTTTACTTAATGCAGTATTATCTTTCCAACTTTTGTTAGCTAGTTTTATTGCATCTGTCATTACACCTGATGAATTTGCTAGACTCAAAATAGTATTAGATAAACGAACTTCTGTTAGTCCCATATCATCTAAAATAGCTACAGCAGATTTTCCATTTTTTTCTGTGTCATTCAACCCTGAAATAAAACTAGATAATGCACTAACTGCATCTTCTTCAAATGCCTTTTTAAAATCTTTTGATGACATTCCCGCTACTTTTGCAAAATCTTCTAACTCATCTGAACCTGTCTCTACTGCAACTTGTATTTTCTTTAGCAATTTGCTCATTGCAGAGCCACCCGCTTCTGCCTCTATGCCAACACTAGACATAGCTGTTGCCAATGCCATTATCTGTGCTTCACTTAATCCAGTCAATTCTCCAGTCGCAGCTAAACGTGTTGCCATTGATACAATATCAGCTTCAGTTGTCGCAAAATTATTTCCTAAAGCTACTATAGTTGAACCTAATCTATCATAGTCCTTTGCACTCATTTTAGTTACATTGGCAAATTTTGCTAAACTACTGGCAGCCTCAGTTGAACTTAGATTTGTTGATTCGCCGAGATCAATCATAACTCTGGTAAATGATAGTATGTCATCAGTCTTAATCCCTAATTGTCCTGCTGACTCTGCTACAGATGCAATTTCTGATGCAGATGTTGGCAATTCTGCTGACATATCTAATATACCTTTTCTAATAGATTGTAATTGCTCTTCTGTACCCTCTACAGTCTTTGTAACTCCTGCAAATGCACTTTCATAGTCAATAGATGCTTTTAGTGCTGTTACAGCAATTCCAGCTGTCCCAGCACTAATTACAGATAGCTTATTTCCTATTGAGTTTATTTTATCTCCTAATTTAGTAATATGATCCCCAGTTTCTTGCCATTTTTTTCCTGTTGTTATCAGTCTCTCACTTTGTATTTTTAGTTCTTTATTAGTTTCATCTATTGCGTTCTTTATCTTTTGCTGTTTTGCTTCCGCTTCTGCAACTTTATCTTTCCACTTTCTGGCTTCTTCTGAGTTTTCTCCCAACATTTCTACAGCTTTTTCATATGCTTGATTACTTAACTCAACAATTTGCGTTTGTTTCTCATATTCATCTTGAAGAGTCTTTACTCTTGTAGCAAGCAAGTTTATATCATCTTTGCTTCCCCTAAGCTGTTCTTGATTTAATTTCAGTTCTTTTGTAAGAGAACGTATAGATTGCTCGCCTTCTTTTATTTCAGATTTTAACCCTGTTATGTCTGCTTCAAACTTAATTTGCTGTTTATTCTTTTTTGACATCTTTACGCCTCCTTCGGATTATTAATATAGTTTCTATATGCATGAATATCGTCTACTACTTCGTCCAAGAAGGAAATATCGCTGTTCCAAAATGTATCAGCGTCAATTCCATTCATAACAACAAAAAAAACATACATATCGGCTAATGTTTCGATATATATGTCTGGTTGTTTATATTTACTTCTTTCCTTCTTCCCTGTTGCTTTTTTAAATCCTTCTTGGAATCTTAGTTTTTTCTTCGTTTTAGTAATTCAACACCTACGGAATTTATCTTTATTATGTCAATATCATTAATCAACTCTAAGAAATCTTCATACCCTATATTTTCATCTGTTGCTCCAATATACCCTGTATAGATAACTTTGCAATAATCTGATATACGCGGTTCTTTTCCTTCATCTTGTGCCTCTCTAATCATTCTCAATACGTCAAAATCCTTATCTATTTCCTCAACTTTTCTTACTGCCTTTGGCGTTATTTTCAAAGCAATCTCCTTACCATTTATTTTCATAGTTTTTCTCCTTTCAAAAAGGCATTAGATTAAATATTTTTATAAATACCTAATCTAATGCCTTTTTACAAACTAATAAATATCTTAATCCTTGCAATAATTTTGTGTTGTTATTGCAAGGATTATTTTTATTACATATCAATTAACCATTATTTTGCTCTGCAGCTTTTACTAAGTCAGGTGTGAAGTTTGTTAACCATTTTGTTTTAACTTCATCATCTTCTAATTCATCTTCAAAAGCTTCATAGTAAAACATTTCATTACTATCTGCTAATGCTGTAAATTCAAAATCATCCATTTCAATTTCCGTTGTATCATTATTTACCTTAAGGGATAAGCCCTTTACATCTTCTAAATTTGGAAATGCTATGTATTTTACTTTTCCTTCCATATCAAAAACTTTTGCAGCGAAAACAAAAGGTTTTGAAAAAGACTCACTTCCGTAACCATAAACACCAGTTTTTAATCCTTTATTTGAAAGTCCCATTATTTTTCTTGATATTGGAGCTTTTGCATAGCCTGTTAATGCAACAGTCATATCAACAACAGTTTTTGCTTTCTTTACAGTTTTTCCCTCACACTTTTTTACAGTCTCATTTATATTAGCTGTTGCATCCATAGTACCAGCACATCCAAATGCAACTGCACTTTCGTCTGGAAATTGAATTGAACATTCTTTTATTTTATAATTTTCAAATTCTACAACTTCTTTCATAATTGTAATTCCTCCTCTATTTTATTACTTAGATGATTTAATAAACCATCTGCAACTTCATCAGTTTTAGTTTCTAATGCTCTACCAAAAAAAGCTTGTTCACCTTTTCTTTTTTGATGTTTTCCTCTTCCTTCGTCTGGAAATATTAGATATCCAAAATCTTTTGAACTTGGTTTTAAATTTGTTTGAACTTTAATCCCTAAATTGTATGGAATTTTATTCAAGCTTTCAACATCTTTTGCGTGCACTTTCGGTGCTTTTTCTACTTTTGATTTATCTTTGTTTGAACGTGGCATAAATTTATAAATTTGTTTTTCAAAAATATTTCCACCTTCATTCCATAAATAATTATTAGCTTCATATTCTGATTTTTTAGGCAATGCATTCCATCTTTCTTGGAACTTCTTTATTTGTGAGAAATCAATTGTTAATTCGTTATATGCCATTTTTATCCCCTCTTTCAGGTCGCTCAAACGTATATGTATTTATATCTATCCAATCGTTTGTATCGGCAATTTGAACGTCATCAGAATCCATTCCAACAAAATTTAGATTTAATTCTTTTATTTTATTTATTATTGCATAGTCAGATATCTTTTGCTCACCAGTATATGCATAAATAATTTGTATTTGTCGCACATACCTACCACAACCATTTTCAATCAACCTTCCTCTGCGAAAAATAAAATAATTATAATCTTCTAACTCATTTTCATAAATTCGTCTATTTCCAACTGGAATTTCAAATTCTTCCAATTTATTTATTATTTGTTCATCAGTCATTATTTACCTCAACTTTCTTAGATGTGGCTATTTGTAAATACATATATATGTTTTTGCCATCACTAGAGTCACGTTTTTTTACTTCATAAATAGTATCACTATTGTTAATCTTAACTTTAATGTTCTCCGGTATATCTGAAATTGGTATTCTTATTTTTTTATCTATTGTATACCCCAAGGAATCTGCTATTTGATTATCATTGTCTCTAATATTTACATTAGCAAATGGACGTTTACCTATTTGTTCAAATTGCTCACCTATTTTTTCTTTTTTGGCATTTTTCAAAATTTTAATTAAACCATACTTTATAAAACCGTCATTATATGTATAATGACGGTTTTGATTGTATGGAGTTGGATTACTAAACATTTTCTTTCCCATATTTTACCTCCAACTTTAAAATATCTTGTAAATTATTGTCTATAAAATACTCTTCCGAATTATTTCTTTCATATCTGCAATAGGTCTTTAACAGTTTTCTAGCTAGTATATCAGTAGTAAAATCAATATAACTTCCAACATCATTTTGTAAAACCGTTGCTCCATTTTTTATATAATCTTTTACACTGGCATTTGTATCATCATCATCCCATGTTATATTCAGAGCACGTTTTACTTCTTTGAAAAAATTTTCATCATCATAGATATTATTTTCAACATCTCCGTTAATTCCGAATTTTATTTTTACTAAATCTTCATACTTCAAGGCTCAACACCTCTCTTTACTAACCATTAGTTGTTTCGTCTGCTGCAACCTTAGAAATATCTAATAGTAAGAATGAATTATTATCTATTGCTTTACCATTAGCATACATTTTTGCAAGATATACTCTTTCGTCGTCTAAGAATTTAAAATCGTCAGAGTATTCAATCTTTTTACCCATACCTACACCTAAGTCATATTTTTCAGCTAAACCAATTACAGCTTCTCCAGTTGCAACAGATGGCTCTTGTACTATATCAACTGGGAATGGGAATTGATTTGCAACATATTGTCCTAAAGAATTTTTAGTTGTTGTAATAGCAAAAACTTTCTCCCAATAGTCAACTGGATTTACTATTAACGTAACTTTTGTTACAACTCTTTTTCCACTATTTGTTAATCTAGCAATTATCTTTCCTAATGTTTTTGGTTCAAAGTCTGTTACTTTTATTGCAGTTTTTCTTGGAACAGCTTGTCCAGGTGTTACAGCTGCTTCTAGGTCTCTATCCATACCATAAGGTTGATCTACACCTGTACCTGTAACAATAGCTTTAACTAAACCTTTTGACATGCTTTCTGTTAAAATTGTTCTAATATATGTTTCTAACCATGCTGGCCCTAATGTTAAATATGCTTTGCAAATTGGTAAGAATGCACTTAATTTGTAAAGAGTTGTAGACTCTCTCTTGAACCCTGTTTCCAATTCTTTCTTTATTTCATCACATAAAGTTCCCCACCATGCTACTTCAACATCACCTGTTCTCTTAATAACTTCTGTAATACCTGTTACGTTTGTTATTTTGATTTTCTTTAACAATGGATGTGCTTCTTCTAAATCTTCAAACACTCTATTTATTGTTGTTTTTGGCATTGCAACATCTAAATCTGTTAAAGCTTGTTTAACATTATTTTGTTTCATTGCTTCTGCAACTTTTTCAAAATATTTAACTTCTTCACTTGTTAATTGTTTAGCTCCTCTGTTTGTTAATATAATTGTGTCATTGTTAATTGTAGCTTGTTCTTTTGTTACTCTTTCAGCAACTTCTTCTGCAACTAACTCCATCCATTGTTGCATAACTTCTGCTTGTTCATCTGTTTTTCCTTCTTCAATAGCTTTTAAAGCTCTTTCTTTAATATCTTCTCTGTTTAAATCTTTCATACTCATTTTTAAATCCTCCTATTTTTTTAAAATTCCATTAAAAAAAGACTCCATAAAATTTGAGCCTTGTTTTAATTCATTATTTGATTGGTTTGAGCTGTTTTCATTAAGTCTTTCAACAACTCTGCTTGCTATTTCTTCAATAGTTTCTTTTGAAATATTAGCAGTGTTTCCTTTGCAATAAACAACTTCCATTTTAGCATTAGCCACTTCTGTTTCTGCTTGTTGTAATTGCATTTGCAAATTTCTTTTTTCTACGACCAAATCCATAATACTTTTACTTGCTGATTGCTCGATATCATCAGAAATTGGTAGTATTTTTGTACAGAAACCTTTGTCTAAACACTCTTGAGCAGTTAGCCATGTTTCTCCATCAAGAAGTTCTACTAATTCATCTCTTTCGATATTTACTTTTGACAAATAAGATTCAATAGAAGCTTCCATAATTTTGTCTAAATCATCGGCTGCCTTTCTTAAATCTTTTGCATTTCCACATTCATAGGTCCAGCAATTATGAATCATCATCATAGAATTTTTTGGCATGTAGATTTCATCTCCTGCCATAGCAATAACACTTGCAATACTTGCAGCTATTCCATCTATGTAAACTTTTACAGTAGCTTTGTGTTGTTTTAACAAATTAAACATTGCTAAGCCTTCAAAAACATCACCACCAAGAGAGTTTATATGTAAGTTAATTTCAGATATATCTCCTAGCTCTAGTAATTTGTCTTTTAAACAAATTGCTGAGTTTGTTTCATCACTCCACCAACTGTCCCAAATATCTCCATAAATATAAATATCTGCTGTGTTATTTGCTGACTGTTGAATTTTGTTCACTATATTCTTCATTCTCTTCCTCACCCCCTTCAACTGTCATATAATTCTTAGTTACATATGATTTATTAGCCCATTCTTCCTGTAATTGTTCCTCCCCTAATTTGCTTAATAATCGATTATGAGAGAAACCTATTCTAAATAACTGTTCTACTGACTCAGCATTACTTAACCAGTTTATAAATTCAGTTGTTAATAAATCTGCTTTCATATATGTTCCTTTAATAAATTGATTTTTAGAATATGCTTTTCTATTAACTTCAGAATTAAACATTAATGCAAATGGTTTAAATGCATGTGTCATATAACTTTGTTCTTGTTCTTTTAATTCATTTTTATTTGCATAAAGTAAATCAACAGGAATATTAAATATCGATGCAATATTCTCAAATATTTCCTTTCCCGCTTCTTTCATCTGACTTACAGAATCTTCGCTATTTTTAGATGTCTTTTCATCCAAATTAGTAAGTGATATTCCTTTTGGCAATGTTAATACATTTCTTTTTCCTTCAATAAATGGTTTTATTAAACTATCTATCAAATTTTGCAAATCATTATCTTTACCTTTATTTAAATTGTTAGTAGAATCAAAATTAACAATTATTTTTCTTAACCTATCTCGTACATATGCATTTTGCATTGCACTTAATATTTCAGAATAATTATTATCAATTGAATTTATTAATGCCTCAAGTCTTTCATCATTTAAACTAAAATAAAAAACATCATCCATATAGAACTTGTCTTTTAATTGATATCCATCTATTGCAACGCTTTCAAAAGTATAATTTTTAAGCGCATATTTCTTTTTTTCAAAACTATCTGCAACAAATAATTGATCATTTACTCTTATTATTAAGCATTCTTTCTTTCTTATTAACTGTTGCATAAACTTAAAGTAAAAATCATATTTATTAGAATTTAAGTTCGGTGAAACATTAAATTTATAGTACATATTCTTTTTTACTTCTTCATGTTCTTCGTATGTTCTAAACTCAGTACTAACAAAAGAACTTGCTAACAAAGAAATTACTTTTCGTAACCCTAACTCTTTGTAGCAAGTATCATTTATCAAATCTATACATTGACTTAAACATATTTCATTATCCTTATTAAACCATCTTCGCATGTATTCTGCTGCGTTTTCTATAAAACTCAAAACGTCACCCCCCTTAATATGCTTTTAGAAAAGATTTTAAATAATCTTCATCTATAGTTTGAGTTTCTTTCAACTCACTTTGTATACTTGTTGCATGTGTAAATGCCATAAATCCGTCATTTTTTCTACTTTGTTGTTCTATCTTTATAAATGCTTTATTTCCATTTTTTCTAGGTTCTACGGCTGTATTATTTACATACCATCGCATTAATGTACTATCGCCAAAAATTAGTGTATGATTTGAAAACCAATCTTCTAAAACTCCATAAACCATTGTATCTGTGAACTCACCACTTCGTACTATTACTATTTCGCCAGTTTTATTTGTTTTTGTTCTTAATGTTAATCCTACCTTTTCAAATGCTTCTATAAAATAATTAGCTTTTACTTTATCTATTGCTATTGCTATAATATTGTATTTTGCCATATTGTCTATAAACCATTGTGCTACAACTTCTGGCGGGATTGTTGGTGTTGTTAACCATGTAATTTCGCCTTTAGAATCAGCTTCTTCAATAACTTCTTTTTTTACTAATGGTAGATGTGGACTATTGCGATTTATAAATGTATGTGAAAGCCATATTTTCTTGCCATTTTTCTTAAACAGTAATCCAACTCCACAGAAATCTCTTACGCTTGCGTAGTCTAATCCACCAATACAAGATTCTCCTTCTAATTCTGGTATTTCTTGATTTGTAGCAACAATATCTTCCCACTTAGCGACTACTCTTGTTTCATCTTGGTGTGGAATATTCATTCTTTTAGTTAGAAACTCATGATACAATGATGGTCTTCTCAATGCATTTTTATATTCAGTCATCATAGTAATCATTAAATCCTTAAATACAGTAAGAGATGGATTAGCTTTAATCCAGTTTTTAGGATTTTCTACTTCTTTTTCGTTATCAAGTTTGCATATAAAAAAAAGAGTTCTTGAATCTTTGATTACACCTGTATAAACATCTCTAGCTTCTTTTTTGTAATCATCAATAACTCCGTCTCTTATATCTCCATCTGTGGTTATGTATGTTATCCTAAAGTTTGGCTTTTTTCCTCCACCTGATGTATGTACTTTAATGTTTTTATAATCTTCATAGGCATGTATTTCATCAAAAAAAACATGTCCGTGGTCTTCTACCATCTTTGGTCTTAGAATTACTCGTATTGTAATTTATAGTTGATTTTGTAGTTTTGTTCTTTATTTCTTCTAGTGTAGTAGTATAAGCTCTTTTAAGCTTTGGATTGTCTTCTATCAATTCATGAACATCCATGAATGATGTTTTTGCTTGGCTTTCTGATGTTGCTATTATGTCTATATCATAATTCTTAATTCCGTGCTGTTTAGTTGTCTGATAAAATGCCTCCGTACTTATATAACCATTCTTACCAAAACCTCTTCCTGCCTCAATAAAAAACTCATTAAATACTAATGAACCATCTTCATAATATAAACCATATTCGCATGCATCCAAAAACTTCTCCCAATCCAATAATGGATATGGAAACCATTTTTCCTTAGTTATAATAGCTTTTTCAATTTCTTCTTCTTTGATTATGATATTTTCTGTATCTAACTTATTCTTTAGCCATTTAACCATCATTTTTTGTTCTTCACAAACTGGTATTTCTTCATTTTCTACAATTTCAAACCATCTATCTATATATTGATTATACTTCATAGTCTTCATCACCATCGGCTTTCGTTTCAGGTGCTTTTATTCCCAACTTATCAAGTATTTTTAATTTTTGAGCATTAACTTTGGTAGATTCCTGTATACTATCATTTCTTTTAACGCCTTTCTGTCCTCCACCATTGTTCCAAGTTACATTTACACCTCTTTTATCAATGTCTTTAATTAACTTGTCTTCTATTTTAGTATACTTGATATATTTTTCTACTAATTCTTTAGTAACTTTATTATAATTATTGTTAGTTATAAGCTGTTCTTTTAGCTCCTTTTCTAACTCATCATAAATTTCCAGATTTTCTTCTTTTTTCCTAGGCATTTTCAATTTCACCCTCCCTTCGAGCAAAATTTTTCAAAAATTCTGTTTTTATGTAAAAGCTCCTCGTTCAATAGAGGTTAAAAAAATCAGCAAAAGTTTTTAATGGGGGTATATTATTTATTATATTTTTCTACATAAGCAATTACAGTATCAACTGTCACCTTATCGAACCTCATATTACCTCTACTGCATCTTCTATCTATAATGTCATAGTCTATTCTAGCTTTTAATTCTTCTACCGTGTATGTTTTACCACAACAGTTTCTTAGTGTTGCATATTCTATTCCTCTATAGTAATTAAGCATTAACTCCCTAAATCTATTTACAATTTCTTTTTCTGCATAAGTCTTGTCTTTCTTTTCTGTAAGCTCTAGGAGTTCTGAAACCTTATATACTTTCTTATATATTTCTAGTTCCATTTCTCTTATATTTTCCGCTTCTTCATTCTTAGTATCTGTATCAACTTCCGCTTCTACTTCATTTACTTTGATTTCATTTTCTTTTAATTCTTCCTCAATTGGTTTTACTTTCTTTGCTCTCGGCATATCTTATCATTCCTTTCTTAAATACTTTGTTCTATCTGTAAACTAATAGTTTCTTCCGTATTGTATTCTAATTTTGCTTTACGGACATTATTTAATTTCACTCCTCTTTGATATATATCTATACATCCATTATTTGCTATAATCATCAATTCTGCTTTATTTGATACCAATACATTGTCATGAAATATATTTATCATTCTACTTATTGTATCTATTATTTTACATCCATCCTCATCATCTGCTTTAGTACTTGACTGTAAATTTTCTAAATGTCTTTTTAATATCCCTTCATCTGTTTCCATTCACCATCTCTCCTCATTCATAAACTTTTCTTTCTTGCTTGCATTAAATGTTTTATTATCTAATATATTGTGATGATGTACACATACTGTTTCTAAATTACTTTTTACATATGCTAACTCTGGATTTGTTTCTAACTCTTTTATATGATGTATATCTAATTTCTTTTTGTGTTGTTTTATTGTTAGCTTTCCTTCTTTTTTACATTCTTGACATTCGAAGTTATCTCTTTCTAATATTTCTTTTGATAACTTCTTCCAGTAACTATCATCATAGAACTTCTTTTTATTTCCTTCTGCAATTAATTGTCTTATCTGCTCTGGACTATACATCTTGTTTTTCTTCTCCTGCTTTTTCTTTTATTACATTTATTGCAATCTTTATTAGCTCTGGATCAATTCTATTTAATTGTTCTTGATATAACATATATTGATATACTGTTTGCATTATTATTTCTCCATCTAGGTTTGCTCCATCTGCTATCATTTCATCAATATTCTTGTAATCTTTTCCTAGGTTCTTATTTAATACTTCAAATAAACTTTTCATTTCGTCTCCTTTCTACTAAAAAAGACAGAGCGATAATACCCGCTCTATCTCTTTAAATTTTATTTTATCATTATCATTTTTTTCGCATGGACATCTTAATATGTTTTCAACTATCAATTCTTTATCTTTAAATAAATCCTCGTAGTTATATATCTTAGCTATATTATACTCATGTCCTGTAAATATCAATTTATCATTTACTTCAAATCGCTCTGCCATTTTACCACTCCTGCCAATTTGAAACTGGTTTTACACTTTTAGCTTTATCTTTTCTTTCATAATCCACACATTTTGCACATACTATTTCTTTTATTTCATTTTCTACTTCTACTTTTTGTGTAAATATTACTATTCCTTTTGTACATTTTGCTTTACAATTACTGCACATTTCTTTTTCATATCTTTTTATCATTACTTCTGGAGACATATATATCACTCCTTTTTACTTAAATAAAGCACTATGAAATAATATAGGTGGTTCTGCTCTCCACCAGTCCTGTTAGTCTTTGTCCTTATAGGTTGCAGGCTCAGATATTGACCATAACTTAATATGTTAGACCCGTACACAGCTATTTTTTATATATTATTTCATACTACCTTATCGGTAGTATTCAGCCTATCTCCAATAAGATAATAGCCGTTTATGTGGTGTCATATAGACACTATGAAATGATATATAAGTTATTCCTTACGCACCTGCTTACAGCTAGCACTCAATCAGTTTTTTGTAGGTTTCTGAGATTACTGAACTAGTATTTATTTCGTCTCCATTTTTATATCACTTCATACTATTTATATTTAGCCTCAACTAGAATC
Source organism: Clostridiales bacterium UBA7001 (assembly GCA_002449785.1). Lineage (GTDB taxonomy): Bacteria > Bacillota > Clostridia > TANB77 > CAG-508 > Scatovivens. The sequence continues at coordinate 23,235 of DJXP01000023.1, read as the reverse complement.
GGCTCTCGTGTTATTTGCAATAGTTTATACAAAAAAATAAAAGGAGTTTCTTTATGAGAGTTCTAATGAACTAATTTATATTAACTTATCTAGTATGGTTAATAATCTTATTTAGAAAAATAGAGCTATGCTGTAAAATAAATCTACAACACAGCTCCTCTAAAGATATTTCTTTTTTTCTATTTATTCAACTAAAAAGAACCTACCATTTCTGATAAGTTCCTTTTTCGACTTTTTTCTATTTTATGTTGCAAATCTTATTTTGATTATAGTATAATGTTTTTGTTCTTTCTTCTGTCATCCAGAAAGGTGGTGATAAAAGATGAGTAACATTATTAAACTTCTAGTACTAATCGTTATTGCATACATCTTAAGGATGTTCGATTAGTACATGTATTTATCTGTCGACAACCCTACAGCAATGTGGGGTTGTTTTTTATAAAAAAATACTAGAGATTGCATTCCCTAGTATTTTTTATGTTCTTCTTCAATGAATAACATTATAAACTTCTACGAACAAGAAAGGAGGTGATTCTCTTCTCTTTAATTCGTGTAAACATTATACTAGAGTTCTTTTCGATTGTCAAGTACCTATTCTTTTACATTTATATTACAAGTATGTGTCATTTATGTTTCACATATACATTATACCATAATTATGTTAATTTTGCAAATAAAAGAGCCAACTGCACACAGCTAATCAACTCTTTTTGTAGCAAATGTATTCTTATATTTTTTCACATCTTAATTATATAGTATTTTATTGTGCACTTTCCGTCACTTTTGTGAAAAAATTTAATTTTTTTATAAATATTTCCAAATATACCCTCCTGATGTTTTCGTTTTATTTAAGCATGTAGCTCTAATTCCTTGTTCTGGTATTCCTGTTTGATCTCTTGCATCTCTTATTGAATCATACTCTTTTATTTTTAATCCTGTGTTTTTGTCATATTGAGCTACCCTTTTTATCGGTGTTTTTCTAATACTTTTATTTTCCAATAATTTTAATTCTATGTTATTCTCGTTATAGCATCTTTTTTTCTTTTTAAAATGAGTTATTAAAGTTCTTTCAATTTCTCTTGCAATCCATCTGTAATTAGTTTCTGCTACAATCTCGTGTTTTATATTTTCCCATCCATATTTTTTTATTGCTTTATAAAATTCCTCATTCTTTTGATATCCTTCCCCGTTATTCCATCTTTGTTTAGGTTGTTGACTAATTCCTACATACACCCAATAATTGGGACATGTATGTACATAAATATAAAACACTTTCTTTTCTTTAAAATTTATATTTTTATTAACTATACTTTCCATTTTATTCTCCTAACATAACATATCTAACCAATGCTGTACCATGTAACTTTCTTGTATAATCATATTCTTCATTTATTTCGTTAGACACTTCTGTTAAATTATATCCTTTTATGTATCTAAAGTAAAGTATATTTTTATATGGTTGTGCTAATTTATCTATTTTTGTTTCTATCTTAACTTGTTTTTCTTTTAATGATTTTAGATATTCTTCTAGCTCATTTGTTATATCTAATATTTCTGCTAAAGATTCCGCTTCTTTATCTTCCACTTTTCTTGTACCGTTTTGGCATATCAGAAATTGTAGTTGTTATATTGTTTATAAGCTCTTTTCGTTCTTTTATATCTTGTAATTTTTCTTCTATCCATTTTTTATTATAAATAAAATCTTTCAACTCTTGTTTAGCTTTCTCTAAATCTTCTTTTATATACTTCATTTGTACCTCCCTAATCCAAAATTTTCTCCTTCAACATCCCTAGCACATCATAGGCTTTATGTACTCTCTTTGCATTATTTCTCATCATTGTTACATCATAACTGTCTATATCTGATAAATAATTTAGTACTTTGTCTATGTCTTTTACTATATCTTCTTTTGTTATCATAGACTTGTCCTCCTAATCCTTAATTAAAATAGTGTTGAACGAACTAACTAAATATGTCTTTCCATCTTTTCCTTTTATTTGTATTTGCTCTCCGTCTTCGTAATCTCTCCATTGCTGTATTTCAATTTCCATCTTAGTTCCATCGTTTAATATTACTATTGCTCTATCGAAACTATATTCAGTGTCCCAATGGTCGTAGTTTCCGCATCCACTTATCAATAATACTATACAAACCCCAATTAATGATAATAAAAATAATTTATATAATTCTTTTATATGTTTCTTCATACTTTTAATCCTCCTTGTTTTCTTTCTTATTCTTTTTCTCTATACATTCACATATTCTGTCTATTACTGCCCATGTGAATACTGCTAATATTAATACTATCCAACCATTCATAACTAATCCTCCTTATATGGTTGTATATAATCAACCTTATTTTTTTCTAATTTATTAACCTTCTCAACCAATTCATTTATTTTGCTATACATCAATTTATATACAAGTTCTGTTCCATCTCTAAAATATACTTTGTTAAGGTCTAATATTTCTATTTCTTCTTCATCTTCTAATATTTCTACTTCTTCGTTAAATCTTACCTCATCATACATAGGTAAATCATCAGACACGTTCTTTATACATGCGAACGCATTTGGTTCATTTGCATCATAATATACTTTTCTTTTTAAATTATTTTTATATGAAACATTAAATTTGGTACCATGTTTTACATTTCCTTTTGATATTTCCATCAACAAATCTATTATTGTTGTCTTCTTATTCATTCATTTACCTTCCTTTCTGCTTATTAAAGAATTTACTAATATTTTTATACATTCTTTTTTTATGTCCTCTATTTCTCTTAATTGAGCTTTTAATATATTTTCTTTTATGTTTAGTTTTTCTATTGCTTGTTTACATTCTTAGTATTCTTTGCTCATTTATTTACCTTCTTTCTCTAATAAATCGTTTCCGTCTTTAACCTCTTTCCAATGTAATAATTTTAAATATATTTCTTGTTCAATTAAAATTGCTTCTTCTATATCATACCCTGATTGCTTTATAATTTTATTTTTCTCTTTCTCATTCATTCTTTTTAAGGCTTGTAATTGTCTTTCACGATTTTTCTCAAAAATTATTTTTTGTAAAATATCTTCTTTATTCATTTGCATTACCTTCTTTCTCTAATCTATCAAAAAATTCTTTTATTTGTTCTAATAGTTCTTCATCTTCTGTATAAAATGGTATGTCTGGCAATGAACTAAATATATTATCTATAAGTTGTCCAAATCTCATGTCTGGTGCTTTTTGTTCCCATAGTTTTGTTAGTTCTTCCATAAAAGGTTTTATTCTTTCTTTTGGTCTCATTTATTTACCTTCTTTCTCTATTAGTTCTGGATTTTCATATATATTTCCGCATCACTACCAAATCTATTCCAGAAAAAGAATCAAAATCGCTTATCCAGTCGCTATCAAATTCTAGTATAAATTTACATGCTTCTTGACACCACGTTATTTTTGCATTTTCATCTTCACTTGCTACATATACTATATCTCCCTCATATATTTCTACTCCATTTTTGTCTTCTAAGCCTGTGTATTGTCCTACACTATCTTTATCAACTAGCATTTCTCCCATCAACTCTTCGCTATTTATATAATGGTCATTACATAAATATCCATATACCCATATTCCTGTATTATGAGGTTCTAAAAATGCGTGTATATGTTTTCCTCTAAATTTTATTTCTCTATTCATACTTCCTCCTTCTGATACTAGTCAACTACTAGTCAACTACTAGTCAACTTTCTCAACTAATCCTGCTTGAATTAAGTCGTATAATGTATTAAGTAGAACTTGTCCATTAGGTCTTATTTGGATTTCCCTATCTTTCCACCAAATAATTATATATTCCTTATAGAATAAGCCTTTTCTGTATTCTAATTCCCAGACTTTATCTCCCATATAATATCTAGGATTAAATCCATATTTTTCAAATAATTCATAATCATCTATTTTTACATCATCTTTAATTTTAAGCATTACTATCATCTCCTACTATATATTTCATTTGATTGAATTGCTCTTTCGTTACGATGTCTTTTATGAATTTATCGTTTGGTATTTCTGTACTATACATATCGCCATCTTCCCATTCAATAAAATTCTTTCTTTCTACTTTGTCTACATTTGAAACCAATTTTCCATTCACATAGTCGCCTTCTTCAATTAAATCTATTATGTTTGGACTGTGTTTTGGTTTTAAAAATTCCAACCATTCCAAAGTATAACCATTGTTTTCTGTAATAACTTTTCTGTAAAGATTATTTATATCTGGGTCTATTTTTTCTACTTTTTCAATAGTACCATGCAGAATTCTAATATACTCTCCAACTTTTATTTCTTCCATTTATTCACTCTCCTCATCATTAAAAATCTCGTCAAATTTCTCATCTAATATTTTCATCATTTCAGGTACTATCTCTCCTAAATAATGATACAAATCCTGTTCTGATTTAAACGGAATAGTAAGTGAACCCGTATGTAAAACTTCCTTACCATCTTTATAAACAGATAAACTTCTGTTGCCATAAGTTATTGCTTTATAACCGTTTTCGTGCTCTACTATCATTTAACTCTCCTCTGCTTTCTTTTCAAAATATTGTTTTACAGAATTTTTTGTTCTAGCATCTTCTTTAAGCTCCAAGCACCTTGTTTCTTTAGTGAATGGTACTTTGCACATTATGTAACTCGCCATCAACTCTATCATCTTCTCTTGTTTTGTTAAGTGGGTTAATACTGTTTCTGTTGCCTCTATTTCTTTTTTAAAATCATTATTTGAAAGTCCGCATTCATTTGCTTTTTTGGTACTTTCTAAATCTTTTTTAACTATTTTTATAGCTTCTTCTAATTCCATTTATACCTCCTCCAATATACTCAATAAATTATTTATATCAGTTGTTCCTACATTAGGTATATCTGCATTTAACAAATCATACATATATTCTCTTGCTTCATTATTCTTTTCTTTTTCTTGCTCTAATTGTTTTTTGTTGTCATAATATAATTCTAATAATTGACCTATAGCATCTAATTCTCCTTGTGTATAACTATCTCCACTTACTTTCCATTGGTCTATCATGCTTACTTTGTCAATAATCTGTTCTTCATTCATTGTACCCCTCCTCATAATCTTTTATTTGTTTAGAATAATCTTCTTGAATTTGTCTAGATAAATCTCTATAACCTTCGACATCTTGTTCTAATCTTTTAATCATTTGTTCTTTTTGCTCTAACTCTACTCTTAACTTTCCATTTTCTTCTTTGTGTAGCTGTTCAATTTCTTTTAAGCTGTTCAGTTCTTTTTGTTGGTTTTCTATTAAATCTATTATTAATTGTATTGATTTGTTTACATTATCATTTTCTTCTATTTCTTCTTCATCAAGTAAACTATAATCATCATAATATACTGTTAATCCTTTTAGCGTTTCAATAGCTTTCTTTTCTTCCTCGCTCATTGTAATTCCTCCTTATTAATCTTTAACTTCCAGCCACCCCATCATCGCAATTTCATCTTCCAATTCTTTAGCTCTTTTTTCGTAGTAGTTGTCACTATTTAATTTTAGTAATAACATTGTAATCATTCCTGCAACAAATCCTATTATTACACCCATATACTTTTCATCTCCAATCTGTATTTATCTGTCAATTTTAAAATATTTACTTACGTTTCTTGTTTTTTCTTGTTTATGTCTTTCTTTTAATTCTAGCATTTTATCCTTATCTCTTATCATTTCTGCCATTTCCATGTATTCTTTTCTAATTAACTCATATTCTTCAGCACTGTAAAAATCTGCTATTGTCATGTTATCTAATTTTTTCTTTATGAATCTCATTACGTCTGTTCTGCAATCAATTTTTATTACTTCTTCTTGTTTTAGCATTTGTACCTCCTTTTAGTGTATCTATACACCACTTTAGCAACGCTAATTGTCCTACACACATTGCCCAATCAAAAGTACTGAATAGCAATGGTGCTTTGTACCAATAACCGAATAATAGGTTTATTATCTTGTCCATAATGACCTCCTTATAACATTCTCCATGTAGGTGTATAAAAAATTCTATGTTTTTCTTTAACTATTGGTTCTGCAAGTGTATCTCCCTGACATACTTTTGCTTTAATTCCTAAAATACTGCATTGTACATAAGTCATATACACCCCTCTCCAGTCGAGATCTTGTGCAACCACTCTCATCTTTTGTTGATAATTAATTTCTTCATCTTGTAAATATTTCGCATATGCTAATATCATTCCACCGCCACCACATGTCGGTTCATATACTTCATATATTCCACTTTCATTAGATTTTAGTCCAGCAACTTTGCTCGTTAATTCTGACAAATGAAAAGGTGTAAAAAATTGTCCTAACCTACCATTTCCCATTTCACATTTCATATATATTTCGCCTAGATAATCACATATCTTACTTTCAAAAAGTTCAATCAAAATCGCATACATATGTGTGAATTTTTCTATTTCTGATTCATTGTATTTTTTAGTTGTATCTAAATATTGTTGCTCTCTATATTCCCAGGTTTCATCTTCAAAAATATGTGGATTGTTTGCCAATGTAAGTGCCATAAGTTTAATCCAATCGTCAAAAATAATTGAAGGTGAATAGCTACCCGACATAGATATTATTGTTTTTACAATTTCTTCCATAAACACTCCTTTTATACATTCTTCTTATTTTGTTCGATATTCCTTTTTCTGTTCTTTGCAATTCTTGAGCTATCTGTTTATATGTGTAATTTTCCCTAATCATTTCATATATTTTTTTCTCATCATCAGCGCTATACAAATTCAGAACTGGTGATTTTATTTCGTCTTTTTTTCGTTTTTCCACTAACCATTCAAATTCAAAGCCCAAAGCATATTTTTCTACTTTTTTACTATCCCACTTATTAGGATTATTTTTTAAAAACTCTATGAAATCCTCAAATTCTATGCACCACATTTTTCTTTCTCGAGCAATCGCCATATATTTTGCTTTTAATTGTCCTCTATGTATCCACTTTAAGATTCTCTTTCTGTCACAATCTAATATCTTAGATGCTTTATTTGCTGTTATATATTTATATGAATTGGTAGTTGCTCCGCCTAATCCCAATCTTGTTGCTTTTATCTTAATTGCTTCCTTACTACGCTTTAATTTATTTTTTATAGTAATTATGTTTGTATTGCCCCACGCTTGTTTAATGTACTCAACATCTTCCTTACTCCATCTTTTGTTCATCGAACCACCTCTAACTTAAATATTTCTCATGCGATAATTTAACATCGTTATCTGAAACATTTACATATATTTGCGTAGTATTTAATGTTGCATGTCCAAGCATTCTTTGAATTTGTTCAATTGGCATTCCTTTTCTAGCCGCTAATGTTGCTGCAGTTCTTCTAAATTTATGTGGATATGCTTCTACTCCACATCTTTCACCATTATTTCTAATCATGCATTCTATTCCTGCAATAGATATTCTTTGAATTTCATTTCCATTAAAAACATTAATTGATGTAAATAATGCTTCAAGATTATCTTTTCTGGATTTTAGGTAGTTCTCAATTGCAACTTTAGCTTTAGCGTTTAAATATACTATTCTTTCTTTCTTCCCTTTTTCACGTACTATTAATTCATCTTCTCCATTTTCTACTTGATTTCTATTCATATTAACAATTCCACCAACTCTGCAACCAGTTGACAATAATGTTTCAAATATTGCTATATTTCTTAATCTTAATTCTTTTTCATACTCTTTACCCATTCTTGCTGTATACGTTTTCCCATTAGTTAATTGTGACCTCATTTTTTCAATTTCAATATCTGTAAAAGCTACTCTCTTACTTTTCTCTGCTCTTATCTTGTCAATTTTTTTTACTGGATTCTTAGCTATAAAATCCTCGTTCTGACACCATTCGAACAAACTATTTAAATATCTTCTATAATTATCAATCGTAATTTCTTTTGCACCATTTTTTCGTGCTAACGCAAGATAATATCTAATATCATCCGTGGTTATATCTTCTATATTTTTATCTATTGTTTTAAAAAATTTTGAATATTCATCTAAGTACGCTTTTAAAGTTCTGTCCGTACATCCTGTTAATTTCTTACATGCAATAAACTTTGTGATAATACTTGCCCTAGCATCTGTTGAAACTACTAGTGCTGTTTCTTCTTGTTCTATTCTTACATTTCGTAATTCAAGAATTAATAGTTCTTTTACTTTGTTGGTATTTTCTATTCCAATAATTTCAACTAATTTTGAGGCAATTTCTGTTATAAAATCTTCTTTAGTTTTTACCATAATTTCCTCCTGTGTTTTGGTTTGTATTTATCTTTTATATGTAATCCTGCTAACATTCCGCTACAAAATCCACCTAAAAATATTATTAAAACTAATATTATAATTCTTAATAAAATACTCATCCTTGATACTCCTCACATTTCATAAAAAATTCATGTTCTCTTATGTTGTCATATCTATAATGCTCATAATATCTATCACATTCTTCTTTTGTTGCACATTTTTCATTCATGCAATATGCAATATCTTTTTTAGCGACTGGTTTTTCATAGTATGCACACCCTTCACATCCCATTTCTTCGCACTTGCAATCCAAACTATAATTTTTACACATATTTATATTCCTCCTTCGTTTTCATCAAATAAATAAACTAATTCATATCTATTACTAATATAATGTAATGCTCTATTTAAACTCTTTACTGGCACTTGTATACCAAAATATTTTAGTATCTCTTGCAATGTTCCCACTCGTACACACTGCTCTTTATTTTTCGTATCGTATATTCCATATATTTTCATTTGTATCTAACTCCTTATTTTTTCAATTTATATACAGACACTTTCTTATTTGTATATTCACAAACTTTTTTTCCAACTATTTCAACATAATTCATTTTTACTAACTCATATAATCTTGGTTGACTGTAATTTCTATCTGTACTATCTGTAAATCCTCATTTACACATTTCAACTGCCACCTCTTTCGCTGTCATTTCTTTACCTTTTAAAATATTAAATATTTGCTCATATCTTTTTTTCTCGTTTTTATTTATATCTTGAAAACTTAGCTGTCTTGTTTCTCTAGTGATTTCATTCATTAACATCACTCCTTTTGTAAATCAACTCGCCTTTTAATATTTTTACTATTATTCTGCATTTTTCCGCTTCTGTTAGCACTCTAAATTTTTCTTCCGTTATTACTTCCATTGGTCCTCCTTATCTGATAATATTTCTATATGTCATAGTCTTTTTATCGAATAAAACTTTAATAGTTCCTGTAGGTCCATTTCTTTGCTTTGATATTATTAATTCTGTTTCAATTACTTTCTTTGGCTTTCCTTCTGAATCAATCATTGCCGAATCATCTGCATAAATAAATATGATATTATCTGCATCTTGCTCCAAGCTTCCACTTTCTCGTAGATCCGCATTTGTTGGTCTTGTTTTTTTCAAACTTTCTCTGTTCAGCTGACATAAAGCTATGATTGGTATTTCTAAATCTTTTGATAATAATTTCAATTTTCTACTTATCTCAGCTACCTCTTGCTCTCTAATGCTATATTTGTTTTTGCTCTTTAGTAGTTGTAAATAATCAACAATTATCAGTCCAACATTCTTTTTTTCTTTTAATTGACATGCTTTCAGCTCAATCTCTTGTATAGTTTTACTTTTGTCATCTACTATCATTTTTAAATTTGCTAATTCTGTACTAGCAATACCAATTGCATCAAATTCATCTTTTCCAATCCAACCACTTCTCAATTTATGCGAATCTATTCCAGTTTTACTTGAAACCATTCTGTTCCCTAATTGTTTCTTTGACATTTCTAATGAAACAAAATATGTACATATTCCTTTTTTTGAAATGTTTTCAGCTATATTTAATGCTAATGCTGTTTTTCCTAATCCGTGGTCTTGCTGCAATTAATGTTAATTCTTGCTCATGTAATCCGTCTGTTGCTGTGTCTAAATCAAAAAATCCTGTATGATATTTGTAATCATCTCTTTTCTGATATTTGTTATCTATGTCCTCAATTGTTTCAGTCATTACACTGACCATGTCGCAATCTTTATCGTAAAACTTTCCATTTATTTTTATATTTGAAAATACTTGTACAACATCCTTTTTTATTTCCTCCGCCTCAACTTCAGAATTTAGTTCATACATATTGCTTATCGTCTTTTGTGCTTCTTTTACAATATTTCTTCTTATGCTATAATTTTTTAGTTTGGATATGTAATATTCTATATTTGTAGATGTATAAACATTTTCTGTGATTTTAACTAAATATGATAAAATTTTCTTATCCTCGAAATCTTTACTTTTTAATATTTCTTTTACACTTATTATTTCTATTGGATCATCTTTTTCTTCTAATTCTTTTATTGCTTTGAATATTTTTTTGTTTATTACTATATAAAAATCATTTTCGTCTATTTCTTTTGTGTATCTTACACATTCATCAAAAACTAACATACAACCTAATATATTTTGTTCTACTTCCTCTGAATATAATTTATTTTCTTCTTGCATATTCATCATACTCACTAAAATCTGAATTATATGTTACTTCTTGTTTTTTAGTTGTTGTTTTGTTAGTCTTTTTGTTTCTATATTCAACCTGAGCAGCCTTATATTGTTCTGCTGTTTTTATGTTTTGCTCTAAACAATTATTTAGAATTTTTTTAACATATGCCCATGTTTTTGCATTATTATCTATTGCATCTTTCATAGCTTCGATGATTAATTCACCTGTTAATCCGTCTTCTAAATATGTGTTCATATTTAATGCTGTATAAGAACTCATTAATCCAAAATTATTTTGATAAAATTCAAATGGATTTTTATCATCTTTTTCTTCTTCTTTTTCTTTTATATTATTATATATATTATTAGGTCCAATTTTTGGACTACCCTCGTTACAATTTTTGGACTGGTGGTCTAAATTTTGGACCACCCCATATGAGCAATATTTAACATTATTAATGTAATGAACTTCTTTGTTTATATATTTCTTTTCAAGTAAACTATTTAAACAATTTATAGCTGTTTGTTTGCTCTTGGTATTTAGCCAATCCATTATGTACTTTAGACTTCCTGTATATCTTTGATTTTGTGTTTGAGAAAAACCATATATAATAGCATAAACAATTAGTTCATTTCCCTTTAGATGCAATTCATTAATCATAAATCCATGAATCGCAACATAATTATTGTTATGTATCATAATCTCCTCCTTCTTTTGTTTAATATTTTTTATAAATCAAATTTTTTATATCCCAATTTGAACCATAACACGTCATTAAATAGTTTTTTGCTTTGTCAGTATATAATTTACTATTCAAACCGTTATCTTGTTCTCTATGGCAATTCTCGCAAGCTGTAAAAATGTTTTCTTCTATTCCTAATCCCCCAGCTGAACGTGGAATATAATGTGCATTTGCATAATTCCATGGCAATAGTTTTCCACAGAATATACACTTATGTTTATCCCTATTCCATACAGCCATCTTTACAGCTTTAGAAATTTCTGTTTTTTTAGTTTGTTTATGTTTTTTTCCTTTTATCTTTTTTATTTCTTTGTATTGCTTATATTCACAATGCTTGCAATCGTCAAAGGTAATTTTCTTTTTTTGATAATTACAAAATAAATATTTTTTATATTTTTTTGTTTTTATTCTAAAATTAATACAATTCATAATCATTTCTTTCTTGACTATTCTTCAACATTATGTTAATATAATATTGAAAATATTTATTTATTTTCTTTGAGTAGAACTAGTTTTCAGTTTGGTCGCTGTCTAGTTCTATTATTTTGTCTGAATCATTATGTATTGATAAATCTGAACATAATATTGAAGTTTGTTCTTTTACATATAGTCTTAGTATTTCTACTTTTTCATCAGATGTTCTTTTTTCTGAATTTAGTAAAACTGTCATGTTGTTAAGTACATCTAATACTGCTAATTGCATTTCTTCAAAAATTTCTTGAAACCTATCCATTCTATCTCACCCCTTTCAAAATCATGCTATATAATTCAGAATTAATATTCTTTATAAATTCTTTCTTCTCGAATAAATACATATTCTTTGTGTTTGTTTCTATAAATTTGTCATAATTTGCCACTATTTTCCTTAAATCTATTCTCATGTGACTCGCTTGTTGTCTTGTCCTTTTTTGCGTCTTATTTCTTATTCTCACGATAATTTCGTGCATAAAATATATTGCTGCTAATGAAAATAAAAATGTTATTATATAACTCATTATTAATTGTCTCTCTGTCATCTTTTGTTCATCTCCTTTCTATATCTTTGTAATTTCTACAATCTTAATTTTTTGATTGTACTTTTGTTCTAAAACCTCTATTAATGCTTTCCATATTTTTTCAATATCCATTTAATTCACTTCCTTTCTTTCTTTTTCGAACATTTTGTTCGTTGACAAGCCAAATAAATTTCGACTGGCTTTACCCTATAAGCTTTAGCAAATTTTATTTTTGTTTTATCGCTAGGATTTCTTCTACCATTTTCTACTTCTGAAATAAATTTAACTGATAAACCAGTTATTTTTGAAGCTTGCTCTTGAGTCAACTTCGCCTTAATTCTTAGCTCTTTCAATTATCTTACCTCCTTTCTTCGCGAACGTTTTGTTCTTTATTGATTGCATTATATACTTCATTTTGTTCCTTGTCAACACTTTTTTAAAATTATTTTGAACAAATCGTTCTATTCTTACAGACTGTAAGAAACTTTTTTTAAAATCTCTTTACAAAAAGAACCTTTTGTTCTATAATTAACATATGAGAGGTAAAACATATGAATAGAGTAAAAGATTTAAGAATTAAGCATGATGAGCTACAAGAAGACCTAGGAAAAATAGTTGGCGTTTCTGGTAGAGCAATAGGTAATTACGAAACAGGAAAAAGGAAAATGTCTCCAGAAATTATTAAAAAAATAGCAAATCATTATAATGTAACTACTGATTATCTGTTAGGAATAGATGAATCTAATGTATTTCCTATAGCAGATAGTCCTATTAGTGTTCCTGTTTTAGGGAAAATCTCAGCAGGATTACCATTATTAGCTACTGAAAATATAGAAGGCTATGAATTTGCTCCATCTTCATATATAAAGAAAGGATTTGACTATTTCTATTTAAGAGTGAATGGAGATAGTATGAATATAAAGTTTGCAGATGGAGATATTGTATTAGTACAAAAACAAGATGAGTTGGAAAATGATGAAATAGGTGTAATTTTAGTTGATGGACAAGATGCAACGGTTAAAAAATATAGATTTGATGAAGATGGTTTTGTCCGTCTATATCCTATGTCAACAAATCCAGAACATGTTGTTCAGATATATAATCCCAAAAATATATCAATTAAAATTGTTGGAAAAGTTGTTTCTTACCAAGGAAAAATATAAGGAGGAATTGCTATGGAGAAGAAAAAAGTATATATTAGTATACTTATTTTTGCAGTAATTGTTATAGTTATTTGTTTAGCTTTCGTTTTTGGAAATATAAAAAATGAATCAAAAATATCAGAAAATTCAAACACACAAAATTCAACTGTTGAAAATATAGTTGCAGATATAAAATCAGATAACAATTCAACCGAGGAACCTGAAAATATAAATAACGATGAACTCTATGCCGAAGTTATTCATACCAATGTAAAAAATGATAGTGATAATAATAGTAGTGACGTCAAAGGCAATACGTCTAATACTTCTGTTAACTCTACATCATCTACAACCACAACCTCAAATAATACAACTTCTTCTACTGAAGCAAATACAGTTACGAATAAAAATACAGGTTCTGCGTCTTCAGAACCTGAAGTGAAAAATAATTCACAATCTAAAGAAGTAATTACTACGCCTCCACAGGTAACAGCGAGCAATATTACAGTCGGAGAAAAAAATGCACTCACAAGTGCAAAAAATTATTTAAAAAACATGCCTTTTTCATATCAGGGGTTAATTGAACAATTAGAGTACGAAGGATACTCGAACCAAGATGCAATTTATGCTGTTAATAATTGTAATGCTGATTGGAACGAACAAGCCTTAAAATCTGCAAAAAGTTATTTACGAAGTTCTCCATTTTCATACCAAAGCTTAATTGAACAATTAGAGTACGAAGGTTTTACATCTGAACAAGCAAGATATGGAGTTGACAATTGTGGAGCCGATTGGAATGAACAAGCAGCAAAATCTGCAAAATCATATATAAGTATAATGTCATTCTCTAAAAGTGAATTAGTTGAACAACTTAAATATGAGGGTTTTTCACAATCGCAGGCAGAATACGGTGCTAGTGCAGTTGAGTATTAAATGTGATAAAAGAAAAAATATATATTAACTAAAGATAAGTAGCAATACTTATCTATTTTTATACAAGGAGGAAATTATGTTAGTTGCGTGTTATTGTAGAGTGTCAACAGAGGAACAAGTTAAATTTGGATTTTCTATAGATGCTCAAAAAGATGCTTTAACTAAATATTGTAAAGACAACAAATTAAGATGTGAGTTTTTCATTGATGAAGGTATCTCTGCATCCTCTATGAAAAGGCCTGCTTTGCAAAACATGCTGAACAGGTTGAATGATTTTGACACTATATTGTTTACTAAGCTAGATCGTCTTTCAAGGAATGTATTAGATGCTAATATGATTAATAAAATGCTTATTCAGAATAAATGCACAATGAAGGCTATTGACGAAGACGATATTGATACATCTACAGCAGATGGGACTTTTATGTTTAATCTTAAAGTTTCACTTGCACAAAGAGAAATTGAAAAAACATCTGAAAGAATTAATTTCGTTTTTAATAATAAAAGAGAAAAAGGCGAAGTAACATCAGGGACTAAGAAATACGGATATGACATAAAAGACAAGAAATATGTTATTAACGAATCACAATCACAAAACATTCGTAACTTATACGAATATTTTATATCGGTGAATGGCAATTTAAAATTAACATACACATATTTTATTCAACACTTTGCTGGAAAAGGTCGAGATGCTATGGATAAATATTTAAGAGATACTGCATATATTGGAAAATATAAATTATATAGGAAAGATATTTATATAGATAATTACATCCCTGCCATAGTCGATTTAGAATTATGGAATAAAGTTCAATCTCTTCTAAAGAAAAAAACTGTTACAAGATCCAATACTTACGAAGACATTTTCTCTGGTTTACTATATTGTAGCGAATGTGGTTGGAGACAATCAAAAAAGGTAGATTATAGATGTAAAAATATTGTTGTTAGATATATATGCGATAACTCATATAGATATAAACCAGGTACTAGTATAAAAAAATGTAATAACAATCATAGTATTAGAGAAAAAGATGTTGAAAAACATTTATTAGATAATATAAAAAAGGAAGTCAATGATTATATTGTTAAATGTGCAGTAGAAAACAAAGCTCGAAAGACTGTAGACAATACTTCAAAAATAAACGCTTTAAAACATAAATTAGATAAATTGAAGGAATTATTTGTAAGTGACTTAATTGATATTGAAACATATAAGAAAGACTATACTAAATATCAAAATGAAATAAAAGAATTATCTAATACACAAACAATTGCGATAAAAAAAGATTTCACAAATTTAGAACAACTATTAAAGTTAAACATTGAAACTATATATTCAAAACTAGACACCGCTGAAAAGAAACATTTTTGGCTATCACTAATAGATAAAATATATGTTGAAAACGGCGAAATAAAGGAGATTACGTTCTTGTAATCTCCTAGTTTTTAATCGTTACTTAATTCCGGTGCTCCAACTGGGCATACATATTTAAGTAACAATTATATTTTTCAACTAAAAAAGGCCTTTAGTAGGTCTTTTCTTATATGTTATCCGTTATTAGTAACCTTTTTATACTTATTTGAAAAATAGGTGTAAATATCACTGTCAGAAATAACCACATTTCTTCCTTTTGCCATTGCTAAATTCCATGGTGCTTCATTGTGTGTCATTTTTTCCAACTCATATCCCGAATATTGCCCATACACCATTAATATTTTATTTATAAAGTTTTCTGTTTTTGTGTCACTTAAATGTCTACTTCCTATAAGGCGTATACGGTCATAGCTATATCCATATGGTCTTAATTGTTCATACACACTTCTTATAACCGGACCATGTTCCCATGCTTCAATTTTATCATCAAATAGTCTGTTCATACTATTTTCATCATATTCATTATTATATTTTATTAAATATATTGAATATGCGTAATATAATATTTTTTGCACTTGCTTAGGAGATAACATTTTTTTAGATAACATATAATTTGCAATATTTACTGCTGTATCCATAAAAATCCCCCTCCCTTATATTATTCCATTTCGAAAATAATTCATAAATATATTTCCAAATGGAGTAAAATAATATTCATCTTTCATATCATCTGACTCAATTATATCATTCTTCTTTAAAAAATCAACAATGTTTTTTGCAATTTGTCTATTTTGTTCCTCAAGCTTTTTCCCTTTTCTATTCTTTACATTACAAATATATTCAAAAACAATATCTTTAGTTATACAATCTTTATTATTGTTGTATAATTCATTTGTTATTAGTACTGTCATTGGCTTCATATTGTTTTTTATGTTTTTACATTTTAAATAATTGTTAAATTCTTCACTACTTTCTATTCTTCTATTATATATATTTTTTTCACTTTCTTCGTCTAAGTCTCTTTCGTCATTACTATTTATTATATCTTCAACAGAATCTCCTTGTACTTCTGTCTTTATAGGTTCACTTCCACCATTTTGCAATTCTTTATCGAACTCAATTCCTTCTTTAGATATATTTTTTAACCTATTAGCTAGCTTCACTGCTGGAATAGCTAATATTGATATAATCAATATACCTAATACTGTATATCCATAATATTTATATATCTCTACATATTCCTTACCTTCTATATCTATACCATATTCGTACGCCAATTTTAAAGGATATCTTACTAATAGTCTTGCAATTGCAACTATAAAGCTGACGCACAATATATACTTTATGCCTTTTAATATAGTGTCAAAATACCTATTAAAATTTTCATATATATTATTTATAACTTTATCTTTAATAATATCTATAAAATCTTTCATTTATACATCCTTTTCCCTTTTTGGCAAATCGTATCACAAAAACTTCAGAAAATCAACCATTTTTCGACACTTCAAAATCGATTTTAAGCCCTTTTCATATTTTAGACATATACTTTATTGTCTCAAAAACGCAAAAAAAGAGGTAGATCGTGTTGACCTACCTCTTATGGATTTAGTCTCTGTAAAACTAAATAAACAAATGCATATATATTATACACTATATTTTAGTTTTGTCAAATTTTTAATTTTTGACCTACAAAAATCAAATTTGGATTCTTAATGTTATTCTTATTTGCAATTTCAGAAACTGTTGTATTATATTTTTTTGCAATTGCACTTAAAGTATCTCCAGCTTTAACTATATAACTGTCTTGTACTGATTTAATTTTTAATTGTTGCCCTGCATAGATTAAATTAGGATTTTTTATATTATTAATTCTTACTAGCTCGTCCACTGTAGTCCCAAACTTTTTAGCAATGTTGCTTAAAGTATCTCCTGCTTTTATTGAATATGTAATATTTGCCTCACTTGATATAGGCTGTGTCAGTTGTTGAACTGGTTGGCTTGTAGTTTCAACATCAAATCTATTCAAATTATATGTTTCAATTAAATTAATCAATTTATTAGTATACGCTGGATCTGTTGCATATCCATCTTCTCTGACATATCTGCATGCTAACTTGTAATCTGTACAACCTCTTAAATTCGCATATCTATTCATAGTTAGAAATAAATTACTATGGTCTGCAATGCTTTCAGCCCAAGAAGGATATTTTCTGAAATTAGCATTTATTTGTACCCATTTCCCATTATAACATTCGCTTGTTGGAAATATACAAGATTGACCATTATAACTTCCTTTTATACCAAACAAATTATAATTAGGTGCTACTGATAAAGAACTTCTTCCCCAGTTACTCTCTAATATGGCTTGTGCTATTGTTAATGAAGCTAATATTTTTGTTTTCCTCATATCTTCCCTTGCCATAGCTCCAATTTTTTCTATAAATTCATTATTGTTCATATACAACACCTCCAACTAAAAATTACTCTTGTCACTAGGATTATTTAAAACAGCGAATAAAGTAAGTACCTCTATTACGGAAGTAGATATTGCTTTTACTATTCCACTCAATTCTTCGTTAAATAAACCTAATATCAAACAAATTTGTGCAACCGCTGCAGTCCATACTACTGGACTTTTTAATCTTTTTTTGATTTCATTAATATTCATTTTACTTCACTCCTTCTTTATATTTATCTTGTAGAGCTTCATATAATGCATGTACCTCGCCATTTCCACCGAGCTCAGTGTATTTAGCACCGAGCTTTTAGACGTTCTGATAATGGCATTTTTTCATTTATAATTACTAACCTTAATGTACTTAAGGTATTCTCCTTTAAATTCTCATCAAAATTATCTATTTTTGTTTCAATTTTTCTAGCAAATCTATATACCGCTTTAACTCCTTTAACAATTACTATTATAAATCCTACTATTGTCATTATTGCTGTTATATATCCTGCTATTTGACCTATTAATTGCCAGTTCATTATTCCACCTCGTTTTCAGGTGCTTCAACTGGTGACATTTCTTCTCCGTTTGTTTCTTCTATGGTGCCGACATTTGTGTCGGTAGGTTCTTCATTGATACCGGTTTCTTCGCCGGTATCAACTTCAACAGTTTCTAATAAATTTTCTAACCATTCGGCTAATTCTTCGTAGTCATCATCTAAAAGCTTACCTTCATCATTTAATCTTTCTGCCTCCATCATTGCAAATGCTATTGAATATTCTCCACTTTGTACTAATTGCATTATAGCTTTTTTCTTTCTTTCACTTTTCTTTTCTAAAATAGTCATATTATTACAACTCCTTTCTTACTCTAGCAATGCTAATCGGCTTTCAATATTATCTAGCCTTGCATTTTGCTTTTCATTTTTTATTTTATTTGATTGCTTATACGTTAGATCCATTACTGGTTCTAGGTTGTCCGTTTCTACCCAGAAATGATTTTCTCCGTGGTACATTTGTATTTTTAGTAGTGCTTCTAGTTGTGCGATTAGGGTTGGATTTGTGATTTGCTCATAAGTTGACTTGTCTAGTATGTAATAGAAATAAAAATTATTATCTTCTAAAAAGTTAACTAGTCCTTGTGCTGATATTTCTGATAGATAACTCTTATCAACCGTAATAACTATTTGATTATTTGAAGCTGTATGTTTTGCAATACCTTGATAAAATCTAACGTTGTCTTTGTTTTCTGTATCAGTAGCTGTTCCTAACACTTTAGAACTTAGAATATTGCTTATAACAGAATATTTTTCATTCTCTACTTTATTAATACCTGCTATTGAAAATACACATCCAAAAAGATTATCAGCGAGTGCTGTTGTTATAACCGTTGGATTTGCTAATGATGAAGTATTTCCTTTCATAATTCTATTATATTTATAAAATTCACTGTTAACCAATTCTGAATTGTAGTATTTGCTTTCTTCTACATTCTTGAATATTGTATCTTCATAATCTCTTATTTTACATAGTTCTATATTGCCTAAACTTAACTGATACTTTTCTTCTTTATAATCATCATTTTGGCTTATTGACACATTTCCAATCAACACTGGATAAGCTATGCCATCCAATCTGTCGAATTTTACTTTTATATATGCTGTTGTGCTCTGAGTTGTAAAAGTATTTCCAGCATTCAATCTTGTATTACGTCTCCATGTTCCTGTTGATGTATATTCTGCAATCATAATGCTACATGTGTTATTAAATTTGATACAGTACTCTTTATTACTTTCTACTTCAAAATTCATTCCAACTTTGTCCATCGCACGAGTGTCTTGTTTCTTTAGCGATAAACCATTTTGTTCATCATATGAGAAATAATCTACGTTGCTTTCCGCATATTTTTTTTCATCAAAAACATTTATCCTGTTTGAGTGATGAATAGTATTGCTTCCTGTTGCTACTTTGATGTCTTGTGGTACTTCTGGCAAATCTGTTAGTTCAATTATACTTCCTTGCACAAATTCTCCTGTACCTGCATTCGCGTAGAATTTCTTTTCTACAGTATCATATAATCCTGTGTTTCCTTCTGGATTTATGCATGGTACTAGGTCTCTTACTAAAACTCCATTATCGTACATTTTTAATCCATATACTTTCATATGTGCATTTTCGGTTGTGGTACTATTTATTGAGCATAAATAGAAAGAGTTTTCACAGGAAAATTCTTCCCCACTATAATATGTATCTGTGACATTCCCATATAAGACATCGTCGATATATATTCCATTTTTATCAAATACTGCTTTATATCTTTTTAATGTCTGTATTGCTTTTCCAACAGTACTATAAACATGATTATAGAAATCATATCGTATATTAGACAACGTTTTACTTGCAAACAATTCATACATTTTATTATTAGACGCAACACGTGCACCACAAATTGCTGAATAATTGTCTCCTGCAAATTCATCTAATTCAAAGTCTAACTCTATTTTCGTATTTTGGTTTGGAACGAAGCCTGTATCTATGTATTGTGTTCCTGTGGCTTTAATATAATCCAATTGCTTATACTTTGATTCTGCTTTCAAATTTCCTTTCGGTACTATACTTCCTTCCCACTCTGCACTATCATCTACATCTATTGTTGTTCCTTCTACTGTGCCTGTGTCAAGTTCGGTGTCTATTAGGTTTGTAATATTCTCTATACTTTTACTATTATTATTTATTTCTGCTATATTAGCTGCTATTGCTGTGGTATTGTTATCAATAGTCTCTGTATTGGTTTGTACTATCTCAGCTAATTCATCAAAATCAGTTTGGCTAACTAAACCATCAATTAAATCAGCAATGCTGAATCTTGTTTCTTGACCATTTTTCAAAGTTATAACTAGCTCTTGAGTTCCACTATCGTATCTAGCACCAACAACCATTGTTTCAAGTGGTAAATCAATCTCATTTGATGTATTTATTACATTGTCGTTTTTATCTTTTAAGATAATTTTCATCACATACGTTAAGCTGTTTATTTCTATTTCAACTTTACTACCAGTTTCACTTATTAATGCAAAGCTCTGAACTTGATTTTTTAGTGTATTTATATCTGTTGTATTATTTTGAATTGACTGTTCATGTGTTGATACATTTGTTTGAAGTGTTTCAATATTATCCGAATTATTTTGTATATTTAATTCATCTTGCTGTAATATATCATCAATACTTTCTGCCATTTCCTGCAAGTCTGCTGGTACATCTGCAATTTTTGAATAATCACTTGGAAAAATAATCCCTCTTGATGTTTGTCCCATATCTTATTCTCCTTTCAAATTTTTATATTTATAATTTTGTATATTTGTATAGTTTAATCTGCCTTTTACTTCGCTGTAGTTTGCATATCTTATTGCCCTTATTTTTAATTTAAAATTAGAGCCAGTCTCAATTTGAGATGGCTCTAGTATTTTTTCTATTATCTTCTGCATAAGTAGCCTCCTATTTAGCTAATCTTCAAAAGTACTATTCTATAATCAATCTTATCAGTAACACCCTTGACTTGTGCTTGGAGACCACTACTATTATAATGCAAAGCTTTTTGTAGATTCGCTCCTGATATAATTTCATGATACCATTCATAAATAAAATAAATATCATATGAAACAACTATGGAATTGTTATGATTATATCCATCTGGAAATGGTATATTAACAGATCTATCTGTTTGTCCGGTGTTAGAGAATGTTCCAGTTAGTACTACAAAATTATCTTTATAAATGACATTACTTCCATTGCTGTTTTTTAAATTATTGCATATAACATTCCCTCCGAAATTAAAGTCACCATTTGCAGTTCCCCCAGACTTTAACAAGTAAATACTTTCATCTTCAACTTGGTCCAATTCGCTTTGAATCTGGGCAATTAAATCCTGTAAATCGCTTTCAGATGTATTAAATAATGTCTGAAATTGTGTATTCAAATCGGATAGCATTGTATTTAAACTAGTTCTAATCTGTGTAAATATACTTGAAATATCTAAAAACGTCCTCATATCTTGGAAATCAGTAATTCCAGTTCCTGTTGTTTTAAAACGAGCTAATTCGTACTGATATATACCTGCATTGTTTTTTACAATGTTCGTTTGCGTTAGATTCGGATATGAACTTACGCCTTTGATTATTTTGTATGCCACTTGATTTAATTCACTCTCTGTATTTTGTTTGTCTAAATCTATTTCTATAACTAATTTACAGAAAGCTGTGTCTGTTCCAACAGGTATTGTAGAAGATGTATCTTCCTCAACAAATCTTCCTTGAATACAAACAGCACCACTTTGTACTGTAATGTTATTTCCTGAGTGGCTTAATGCCATTGCATTTTTATAATTGTTTGATACTCCATTTGCTCCATTTAAAAATGTATTTATAAATAATGCGAAAATCGGATTTCCAAACAATTGCTTTGAAAAAACATGTCCTTTTAACATATTCAATTTCTCCTCTCTTTTAATAATTTATCAATAAATTTGACACGAATATTTCCACAGGTATATTCATAAAACTTTTTCTTTTTTATTTTTACTGCTGAAATATATGTATCTAATATTACTGACTCTTTTGTTTTTATTGCTACAGGTGTGCCTACTTTTATATATTTGTTATATAAATTAAATGTTATATTATGATTGTACGAATTAGATTTCATCACATCTAATGCTTTTTGATTTGCATCTTCTAAGTTCTCAGTATATATTGTTTCTACTTTTCCATCTGCTCTGTTCACATCTGACATATCAGTTGTTGTAGTCCTGTCATTTCGTAGATATAGTATGTACTGTCCTTTATTATCTACACCGTTAACTTTATCATATAAAACAATTACTTTGCTTACTACATCTGTTTCAAAAACCTCACTATAATTTGAAATAGCTTGAGCTTTTACATCAATTAGTTCCTTACTTAATGTCTTATTCTCAATAGTAATTACTAGTTTTTTGTTAACAATAGAAAAGCCATACACAATATCATAGTTTTGTGTACAGTTTGTCATCCATG
>DJXP01000062.1 GCA_002449785.1 Clostridiales bacterium UBA7001 | reverse complement strand
TTAATTTATCAATTTCACTAATTGGTGAAGTTATAACCCCAATATTAACTTGATCACCATATTGTTCTGATATTTCTTCATCTTTGAAAAGAATTGTGTAATATGGTGCATCAATAGCATAATCAATATCTCCATTTAGCCAACCATAATGCACTTCATCTTCGTTATATGGTAATTTTTCTGTTACTCCACAAAAGTCATGTGTATATCTTGATTCATGTTGTGTGATAGGCAACTTTTGAATCAAAGCTTTTGCTGTTTCCGAATCATTCAACACACCATAAATAACTGTGTCTCCAAAAGTCATTTTAATTTTTGTTCCACCAGTTACTACCCTTGTAGCTTTATTTTTATCTTGTGTTTGAATAGATTCTCCATCTCTCAGGCTATTTTTGGCTGTCTTTTTTTCATTATTATTTTGTGTACTTGCTTTTGCATTACTACTTAAATCACTACTATATTGATTTGTTTGAGAATTCTTTCCATTTTTATTAAATATAAAATATCCTCCTAAAACTAAAATAATTACAACTAATAGGGCTAAAATCACAATCATTATTTTCTTATTCATTAATCTCACCTCCAAACTATATATTCTTTCCTAAATTATAGGCTTCTTCTAATTTATCTTTATGGCTCAATATATCTCCGACATCATTTGCACCAGTTCCTTTTACAACACCTTTTAAAGTTACGCCTTCAAAGCATTCTACCCAACCTTCAATATCTTTTATTGCTCCGTCCATTGCTTTTGAATCTGTATCATTTGCTGCTGTTAATAGGTAAATATCTTTAAAATTATGCCCTACTCCATATATTGGATTCATTCTATCTAAAAATGTTTTTAACTGCCCACTTACTGCATAATAATAAATTGGTGTTGCAAAGCATAGAACATCAGCTGTTCTAACCTTTTCCATTAATTCTTTTGCATCATCATCTATAACGCAATGATTTAATTTTAAGCAAGCAAAACAACCTCTACAATAATTTAATGTAATATCACGAAGATATATTGTTTCTACTTCATTTCCAGTTTCTTTTGCTCCTCTTATAAATTCATTTGCCAAAGTTTCACTATTTCCGTTTTTTCTAAAACTACTTGATACGACTACAACTTTTTTACTCATTTTTTAATTCCTCCTATTTATTTAATTACTTTCTCTCTAATTAATATTTTGCCATTAACTTCCATAATAGAATCTTCATTTATTATTTCGTTTATACTATCTACTTTTATTACTCCAGATTTTGGATTTTTTATTGAAATAATATTTCCTTTAATATCTGCTTGGACTTCTGAATATTCAAATGCTAAATCACAGTCTTCGGTTTCACAATTAATTAATTTTAAATTCTTACAGTAACATAAAGGTTGCGTACCTATTATTTTACAGTTAATTAGAGTTAAGCCTTCTGAAAACCATGCCAAGTATTCGCCTTTTACAACACTATCCTTTACTATTACATTTTTAGAATGCCAAAAAGCATCTTTTGTATCTAATATAGAGTTTGTAATTTCTACATTTTCTGTATATTGGAAAGAATATTTCCCTTTAAAATTAACTTTATCTAATTTTATATTTTTACTATCTAAAAATATATACTCTGATACTATTTCTGTATTTTTCATTTCAGTATTATTAGTTTTCCATCCAAATTCTACTGAATCTATCTTACAATTTTCTATCAATGTATTATTACATTCTCTTAATGATTTAACTCCTGTTATTGTTGTTTCTTTTATTTTCCCATCATTTGAATACCATAAAGAAGCTCTTGTTTTATCATCTAATTCAGAGTTTAGAAGTTCGTATTTCTGTACATGCCACATTGGATATCTTAAAGAAAATTTACATTTATCTACAACAATATTTCTTGTTTCTTTTAAGACTGATTCTCCATCCTGTGGTCCTGCAAATATACAATTTTTAACCTCTGTATCTTTTATATTATATAAAGCTCTTTCTTCATCATAATTCTTATTTTCTATTAATTCCATTTTTACCATCCTTTAATCTATACTTAATATTAAAGTTACATTTCCTGAACCTAATATATTCTTTAATTCTGCTCCACTTACATTTTGAACTTTTCCTAGTTTTGTGTAACTCCATGAATTTGAATTATAAAATAATGATATTTGATTTCCTTGATACAAAACTATATCTCCTGCTGATGTAGTTATACTTTCATCATTTCGTGGTAAACTAAATCCTAAATTTCCAACTTTTTCAAATCCACCATACTCATTTGCATTTACACTAATATCTCCATTTTTTAATTTTTCTACTAGACTTCTTGTAGCTTCATTATCTTCTAATTTAACCTCTAAAACATTACTATTAACTTTTATTTTTATCATATCTATATTTTCCTTTTTTATTTCTTCCTTTACTTGTTCTTGGATTGAAGTTTCTGTAGCATTATCTGTTTTTGCAGAATTGGTTTCAGTTGTAATATATACATCTTCTATACTATGATTAGAAGAAATATTTTTTTGTATATTCTCATTGCTTTTTATATTCTCCTTATTACTATAGTTTTGATTTGTTTCTAATTCGTTTCTATTTGTATTTTGTTTGTTAATTAAAATAATGGCAATTATTAGTGCTAAAATTATTAAACCTATAACGATATATATAATTAATTTCTTATTCATAACTTAAACTCCTCAAATTTTAAAATTATTTTGAATGTCCAAAATTAAATAATCTAAATCATCAATCTCTTTTTTGTCTAATCTTAATTTTTTTAATAAATTTTCTTTGTGTTCCTTTAACATTGTTATTATTTCATCTTTTTGCCTTTGCTCATATAGTTCAAAAAACTTCTCAATTTGTTTCTTATTACATCCACTATCAATTAAATTTTGTTTAATTGCATCTTTTAAGTCTTGTTCTCCCCTCATTTGTTCTTAACTCTCCTTTATTTTTTCAATTACATTATACTTTACTTTATTACAATTAACAAATACTTATTTGTTATATGTATATATAATTGACAGTTATTCGAAAATGTAATATAATGTTTTTGATTTTTAAGGAGTGAAATGTATGGAAATAAGCGATTTAAGATATTTTTTAGCTGTTGCTAGAGAAGAAAGTATAAAACTTGCATCAGAGTCTTTATATATTAGTCAACCAGGACTTACAAAGGTTATACAAAGATTAGAAAAAGAACTTGGAAAAGATTTATTTATTAGAAGTAACAGAAAAATAACTTTGACTAATGATGGTATATTATTAAGAAAAAGAGCTCAAGAAATTATAGATTTAGTTGATAAAACAAGTAATGAATTTATACAAAATAATAATGATTTATCTGGCGAAATCTTAATTGGTGGTGGAGAGTCTGATGGGATGAAAATAATTACGCAAACTATAAAATCTCTTTCTGATAAATATCCCAAAATACATTTTCAAATGTATAGTGGAAACGGAGATGACATCTGTGAAAGAATTGATAAAGGTTTATTAGATTTTGGCGTTCTTATGGGAGTTGCAGATTTAAAAAAATATGATTTTATTAAACTTCCTTACTTTGATAATTGGGGCATATTAATGAAAAAAGATGATCCTTTTGTGGATAAAGAATATATAACATTAAATGATATGACCAAAATGCCTCTTATTTTCCCTACTCAAACAAATGATGCTCCTAACTTAAAAAATTGGTTTGAAAATAGAAAACATGACTTAAACATTGTTGCAAAATACAATCTTATTTATAATGCTGGTTTAATGGTTGAAGAAGGCATTGGAAATGCTTTTTGTATTGATCATTTAATAAATACTACTAATATTAGTAATTTAGTTTTTAAGCCTTTAAAACCTAAACTAATGTCTAATATCATGATTATATGGAAAAAGTATCAGGTATTTTCTGAACCAAGTAAAAAATTTTTAGAAGAATTAAAAAATAATATATCTAATAAACTGGAGGATGAAGTTAAAGAGGGTGTTCTAGAATAGGAAATCCTCTTTATCATTTATTTAATATAAAATTTTATTTTTTGTTCTCAATATCAAAATATTCTGATTTAATTGCTAAATTGTAATTTATTATTTTGTTCATCATTTAATAAACGACTTGATTTCTTGCTCTAACAAACGAAATACATTTGCGACCAAATATCCATCCGCAATTGCATGATTCAAACGAACAGATACAGGCATAACAAGTCTACCATTTTCTTCTCTATATTTTCCCCAATTAATAATTGGTGCTAAAAACATATTAGCATCAGGCAACTCAATATTCAAAGAATCATAAGATAACCATGATATAAATGATGCATCAAACCAATTTGGATGATTTTCCATATCTAACATATATTCGTTTGTTTTTTTCGCATCTTCTACATCTTTCAACGCATTAACATAAAACCTTTCATAGTTCTCATCATATTTTGTATATACAGGAGTACAAGTTTCAGTTTCCTCATGGAATACATACTGAGTGGGATTAATCACATCATAACATATTAATTCATCTGTTTTCCAAAGATATCCCATCCTATAATCTTCACGAGAATTAAGAACTTTTGATAGTATGTAAAGAAAGTTAATATAGAATTTTGTTCCTTTCTCTTTAGAATAGTGAACAAGTTCACTAACATCGATTCTTGCAGTCATTGAAGTTGAACAATGACAATCCTCTGAAAAATGTCGAAATACTCCTTTTCTATAATATTTTTCTTTATCAATTACCTTGTAGTTCACTATAATTACCTCCCTTATAAATTACTATTTATCTATTTATAATGCTAATATTCCTAAATGCTCTAATAAGATTTTTAATCCTATTATTATTAAAACAATACCTCCTGCAAGTTCTGCTCTGTTTTGAAATTTATCTCCAAATTTGTTTCCAATTATTACTCCTAAAAAAGACAATACAAAAGTAATTATTCCTATAATTGATATTGAAAGTAATAGATTAACTTCAAAAAAAGCAAATGTTACACCAACTGCTAATGCATCAATACTTGTTGCAATAGCCAATAAAAGCATAGTTTTCACATCAACTTTATCATTTCTCTTTTCTACCTCATCATCTGTAGAATCTTTTATCATATTTCCACCAATTATTGCTAATAATATAAAAGCAATCCAATGGTCTACACTTTGAACAAATGAACTAAATGTACTTCCTAAAAAATATCCCAAAATGGGCATTAATGCTTGAAATATTCCAAAATATAATGCAATGATTATTGCTTTTTTCCAATCTATTTTTTTCATTGACAGACCTTTACATATAGATACAGCAAAAGCATCCATAGCTAGTCCAATTCCT
Source organism: Clostridiales bacterium UBA7001 (assembly GCA_002449785.1). Taxonomy (GTDB): domain Bacteria; phylum Bacillota; class Clostridia; order TANB77; family CAG-508; genus Scatovivens. The sequence continues at coordinate 70 of DJXP01000062.1, read as the reverse complement.
ATTGCTATTATTTCAAATAATTCCATTTTTATTTCTCCTATTATTTTGTCTAACTTGTTAACAATATTAC
>DJXP01000080.1 GCA_002449785.1 Clostridiales bacterium UBA7001 | reverse complement strand
CCGGCTGAAAGTTGAAAGTAAATAGTAAATCAAAAATTAAATTTAGTTATTCAAAGTATTTTTAATCATTTTCATTAAATCAGTCACCGATATTCTCTTATCAGAGATATCTTTTCTTTTTTCTATCCATGCTTTGAACTGCTTTTTTATCTTTTTTTCATATTCTGAATCCTGGTTTAATGCTGCAATTATATCTTTGTATGTAATTTTTTTTACTTTTGGAAGCACTGAAAAAGCCTGAGCAACATCGTTTGGTAAATCAATATACTCGATAAAGTCTTCCATACAATTTGACTTTTGAAGTTCTTCAAAAAAATATCTTTTCAGTATGATTTCTTTGCTGACATGATTATTAGTGGAAAAGATGGACTCTAACTTTTTTGCTATTTGTTTCATCGTTTTTTGGCTTACTTTTCCAACTACGCAATTAACTCTCATTGGATTAACAAGTCTTCCCATTCCAAGTATTGCTACACTATCAACTGATTCCCATCCGTTCTTCCTAGTTATCTCCGATTTATTAATTCGCATATAACTTTCTGAAATTATAAACGGCTTTGCCTTAGTAATAGGAATAGCAAAAACTGCATTATATATACTAGAATATTTCGCAACAATCGCTTGAACATGTCCACTTGTTTCACCTGGCAAGTTTTGCCCATAATCGACTATTACAATATCACCTTCCTTACAAAACACCTCCTGTTTTGTTTTACTGTATTTCCAGTTCAAATTGTTTATGAAGGCATAAGACAAGTCAGAGATTTCTTTATAACTTGCTCCATTACGAGTAGCCCAATTTGCAGTTTTCCAGAGCCGTATCATTGACTCACTAAGATCATCATCTAACAAATAAATATCTCCATTTGGCAAATCAAAAAATTCTTCTCTATTTATTTTTTTCATAAATTTTCTCCTGTTGACAATTTTATAAAGTTACTACCTTTTTATTTTATATTTCTCCTTTCATTTTTCTATGCTCACTAACTAAAATTATTTATTAATTAGCTAAAAATTTGTAACACCAACATTATACAACGATTTCCTGTCTTATGCAAGAAATAAATAAAGCAAATAAAATACATATATACTTTATTTGCTTTCTATATTTTTAGTTATTCTTTTTTTCTTTTAGAAATTACTATATCTCCAAACAGCTCATTCTGTTCTGCATTTATTTTATTTCTTCTACTTAATTCAAGTACACCTGAAAAAGCTGTTACAACCTCTGCTTTAGGTTTCTCTCTTAGTGAAAATATTTTGTTAAACACAAATTTAGGCCTTTTTACTAATACTCTAAATATTTCTTTAACTTTATCAGAAACATTATATGTATCTGATATCGCAATTTTTTCTATATTTTTGGCATTCTCATTTTTCTTAAGTTCATTTTTTTGAGTTAATTCTTTATATTTATTTGCTATGTCATCAATAGAAAAATCTTTTTCAATCTCTTGTTTAGGAAGTTCAACTCTATCTGGTAATTTATAAAATCTTTTTGAATAAACTAATATTCTCTCTTTAAATAACTTGCTAATTTCTTTATATTGTTTATATTCTATAATTCTATTTAATAACTGTTCTTCTGTTAATTCTTCTTCTTTTTCTTCTAAAGATGGTAATAATCCTTTTGATTTTAAAAGTAGTAGTGTTGAAGCCATTACTAAAAACTCACTTGCAATTTCTAGATTAAATTGTTCCTGCTTTTGCAAATAAGATACATATTGATCTGTTATATCAGATATACTTACTTTATATATATCCATTTTATTTTTATCAATTAAATAACATAATAAATCTAATGGACCTTCAAAATTATCTAATCTTAATTCATATTTTGATGTTTCTAATGAAATGACTTTATTGTTCATTATATATTTAAAACCTCTTACTCCTATCAATTATTAAATGTTTATAATATATTTTCTAGCTTTCAATATCATCTAATGCAATATTTATGCTTTCTTTCATATATCCTTTTTTTATTAAATAGTTTTTTATCTCATTTTCTTCTAAACTACCAGATTTTTTTAAGATAATAGCTTTAGCAGAAGAAATCTCATAATCTAATAATGCTTCTTTATTATTATATATATATTCATCAACCAAATTTTTACTAACACCTTTTTGGCAGATTTTGTATGCAACTTCCTTAATTGATAATTTTTTTAATGCAATAAATTCTTTAACACTTCTTTCTATATAATCATAATCATTTATATAATTTAGTTCTTTAAAATACTCTATTGCATCTTCAACTAAGTTATTATCTTCAGATATAAATTTATTTCTTACTTCTTCTTCAGTTCTTTTTTTGTATAATATATATTTAAGCATTTTATTACGAAGTTTTTCAACTTTTTCAGCTTCTTCCAGATTATTTGTAAAATTCATTATAAATTCCTATTCCCATTTACTATTCTTCATCTTCATGTTCATCATCTTCATCATTATCTTTGTTTGAATCTTTTCCTTCTTCAATTAATGCATTTTCAAATGCTTTACTAAAATTATCTCTAACTTTCTTTTCTACTTCATTCATAAATTTAGGATTTTCAGACAATTGTTTCTTAATATTCTCTCTACCTTGTCCTATTTTTTCTCCATTATAGCTAAACCATGAACCACTTTTTTCTATTATTCCAAGATCAACTGCAAGATCTAAAACACTTCCTTCTTTAGAAATACCTTTTCCATATATAATATCAAATTCAGCTTCTCTAAAAGGAGGAGCAACTTTATTTTTAACAATTTTAACTCTTGTTCTATTTCCTACAACTTCACCATCTTGCTTAATTGACTCTATTCTTCTTATATCCATTCTAACAGATGCATAATATTTAAGTGCTCTACCACCTGCAGTAGTTTCTGGATTTCCAAACATTACTCCAACTTTTTCTCTTAATTGATTAATAAATATTATTATAGCATTTGTTTTATTAATAGTACCAGCTAATTTTCTTAATGCTTGAGACATTAATCTTGCTTGTAATCCTATATGTGAATCTCCCATATCTCCATCTATTTCTGCTTTTGGAACTAATGCTGCAACAGAGTCTACAACAACAATATCAATAGCACCGCTTCTAATTAACGCTTCTGCTATTTCTAAAGCTTGTTCACCAGTATCTGGTTGAGATACTATTAAATTATCTATATCTACACCAATTTTTTTAGCATAAACTGGATCTAATGCATGTTCTGCATCAATAAATGCAGCTTCACCACCAGTTTTTTGTGCTTCAGCAATTGCATGTAATGCAAGTGTTGTTTTTCCAGAAGATTCTGGTCCATATATTTCTATTATTCTTCCTCTCGGAATACCACCAATGCCTAATGCTATATCTAAGTTCAATGCACCTGTTGAAATTGCTTCAACATTCATTGAATCATAATTTCCAAGTTTCATTACTGAACCTTTTCCAAATTGTTTTTCTATTTGGCTCATTGCAGCCTCTAAAGCTTTTCTTTTTTCTGAATTATTTTCCATATTTTTTCTTCCTTTCATTTCAAATATAAACGCTTGTTTGTAAAACTTATGTTCTTATTATATCTTTAATTTTTCTTTTGTCAATATCTTTTTTCAAAATTTTTTTAAAATATAAACAGTGTCCTCAAAGTTCAATTTTTGGGACTAAAAAGAACGTCCCTAATGTCCACCCTATTGTCTATACCATTTGTCAATATTATGGTAAATATTAAAACAATTAGGCATCATATTTGAAACCAAACCTTGACTATATATTACCATTTCCGTATTTCTATATAATCCTATATATGGTACTTCATCCAAATAAATATCATATAATCTATTATATTTTTCAATAATTAAACCTTCATCATTAGTATTTTTAACAATATTCATTATTTCATTAACTTCCTCATTATAATAATTTGCTATATTGTTTTCTCCAAAAAAAGTAGTTAAACTTGGTGAAAAACCTAATCTTATTCCTGTAATAGCACATTCAAAGTTTCTATCATTAATAGTATTATTATAACTTTCATTAGATAAATATCTTATTTCAACAGGTATACTATAACGACTTAATTGTTCTTTAATATTCTCAGCAACTGCAACTCTAGTATTATTATTTGAATTGACAGTTATCGAAAAACTTAATCTCTGATTTCGTCCATCATATTTTTTTTGCCAAGAATTTGTTGTCCTATCCCATCCATCATCAGTTAAAATTTGAAATGCTCTTTCTGTATCTACATCCACATTCAAATCTTTATTATAAACCCATGAACCCATATCTAAACTAAAATTAGATACAACATGTCCACCTCTATCAAAACAAGAAGCTAAAAGACTATTCTTGTCAATCATTAAGCTAATTGCTTTTCTAATATTAACATCAGAAAATATTGTCCCATCAGTATTTAACACTAAAAAATCATAATCTCTAGCTTTATATTCAATTTTTTTATATCCCAATGTTCCTATATATTCTTCTATATTATTTGATTTTACAGATAAAACATCTATTTCACCATTTTTAAAAGCACCATATGCCTCTCCAATAGTGCCATATAAATTAATACTAATTTCAGTTGCCATTGGTTTTTTATTTATGTTCCAATAATTTTCATTTGGAGAAAGTTTAATTACGTTAGAACTGTATTCAGTTATTTTAAACATACCTGTTCCAATTGGTACCCTTAAAGTAGTCGCAAAATCTTCTCCTTCGTAATATTTTTCACACATAATTGGAAATGTTAAATTATATTCAAAAAAATCAACTGGTTCAGATAAAGTTATTTTAAGTGTGGTACTATCAATAATATCAACACCAATTACATACTTTAAGTTTTCCGAATAAATTGAGTTATTTTCTTTTATTCTATCAATAGTAAATAAAACATCTGATGCTGTAAAATTAGAATCGTCTTCCCACAAAATTCCTTTTTTTAGTTTTATAATATATGTTACATCATCTGTCTTGGCAATTTCTTCAGCCAAACAGTATTCTAACTTATAGTTTTCATTTAGTGTTACAAGTGGATCATAAATAATTTTAGTTATTTCCTGCACATTTCTATTATGAGAAATAATTGGATTAATTGTATCTAATTCTGCAATTGCAAACCTCAAATCAGTTTTTATATTAGTTAATGTTGAAGTTTGATCTAACTCATTATTAATAGAATTTGACTTATTATGAGCTATAACAAAAATTGTATAACCAATTAAAATAACTACAACTAATGCAAATATATATTTAAACAAATTATTACTATCCATAAAAATTACCTTTCTACTGCTTTATAATATATCATTTTTATAATATTTTCAATAAAAAAATAAAATAATTTTTACAATACTAATACTAGTAAATTTACTTATTATAATTAATTTAAAAAGCGATGATATTAAATTATCATCGCTTATATTAAATATCAATTTAATCTCTTTAATATATACATACTATTTTCTTGACTCAACTATTAATTTTATTCCTGTTCTATCTTCACCTTCAACTTGAACTTCAGCAAATGCCGGAATACAAATTAAATCTACTCCAGAAGGTGCTACAAATCCTCTTGCTATAGCAACTGCTTTTATTGCTTGATTTAAAGCTCCAGCTCCTATTGCTTGCATTTCTGCTCTTGTACTTTCTTTAACCAAACCTGCAATAGCTCCTGCCACTGAATTTGGATTTGACTTTGATGAAATTTTTAAAACTTCCATTTTTTCTTTCCTCCTATTATTTTTATTTTATCTTGTGTTTCGATGTGACTATTTTACAATAATAGGATTTTGAAGTCTATAGTTTTTTATAATTTTAGCAAACTTTCGTGTGCCTAAATATTACAGTAAAATCAATATATTAATAATATTTTACAATTATTTTTTTATTGTTTTATAATTCGATTATTTTAGACATCATTTTTTTCTATTTTACACATTTATTCTAGTTATTTTTTGAGGCTTATTAGTAATATCATCTAATTCAAATATACATGCATTCATTTTAGCTTCACCTTTTGCCATTTTATATCTTTCTGGAAGTGAAGTCATAAATCTTTTCAGTGAAACTTCTACATCCATACCTATTACAGAATCTTTTGGACCTGTCATACCCAAGTCTGTTATATAAGCAGTACCATTTTCTAAAATACACTCATCTGCTGTTTGAACATGTGTATGTGTTCCATATAAGATTGTAACTCTTCCATCTAAGAATCTACCCATAGCAACTTTTTCAGCTGTTGCCTCTGCATGAAAATCTATAATATAAATATCTGCTTTAATATCTTTTAATAAATTATCAACACATTCAAAAGGATTATTAGATAATACATTTATAAATGTTCTTCCAAGTAAGCTTATAACACATATTTTTTTACCATTTTTTTCAATTACAGTATATCCTTTTCCTGGTACTTTACTTGGCAGGTTTGCTGCTCTTATAATATTATTATTATTTATAAAGCTAAAAATATCTTTTTTTCCCCATGTATGGTCACCCATTGTTATAGCATCAACACCTGAATGTATTAATGAATTATATTGTTTTTCAAGAAGTCCAAATCCATCAGCTGAGTTTTCAGCATTTACAATGCAGAAATCTATATCATTTTTAATTTTTTTAAATTCATCTTGAAATTTTTTTATACCTATATCTCCAACAATATCTCCTACTGCTAGAATTTTCATAAGAGCCTCCTTTTTATTGCATACCTGTATCAAATTCCTTTAGAACAACATCATGTGCTCCTCCTTCTTTTATACTAACATTTGATACAATTGTTAATCTTGCCTTTTCTTGTAATTCTTTTATAGTAATTGCACCACAATTACACATAGTTGATTTTATTTTACTAACTGTTATATTAACATTATCTTTTAAACTTCCTGCATATGGAATATATGAGTCAACTCCTTCTTCAAAAGTTAATTTATTCTTAGCTTCTCCACCTAAATCATATCTTTGCCAATTTCTAGCTCTATTTGAGCCTTCTCCCCAATATTCCTTCATAAAAGTACCATTTCTTTTTATAACTCTTGTAGGGCTTTCATCAAATCTTGCAAAATATCTTCCCATCATAACGAAATCAGCACCCATTGCTAAAGCAAGTGTTATATGGTAATCATGAACAATTCCACCATCTGAACATATTGGAATATATATTCCTGTTCTTTCAAAATATTCATTTCTAGCTTCTACAACATCCATTAA
>DJXP01000025.1 GCA_002449785.1 Clostridiales bacterium UBA7001 | reverse complement strand
TAAAAGCAGGACCTGCAATCCAATCTTTTTTTCTTCATCAGAGAAACCTAATTATTTAAAGAATTAGGTTTCTCTGATGAAGAAATAAAAGATTGGATTGCAGGTCCTGCTTTTATGGCTTGGTATAGAATGGGAAATATAAATAAATGGGGAGGTCCTATGCCGGATGAATGGATAGATTATGAGCATGATTTACAATTAAAAATATTAGAACGTATGCGAGATTATGGCATGACTCCAGTTTTATCAATGTTTACTGGATTTGTTCCAAGTACTTTTACTAAGCATTTCCCTAACGCAAATGTTACAGAGACCTCTGATTGGGCAGGTTTTCCTAAGGATTGCCGAACTTATATGCTAGAAGTTACTGATCCACAATTTAATCAAATTGCAAAAAGATTTATTGAAATTCAAACTGAAACATATGGAACTTCTCATATATATAATGGTGACGTTTATAATGAAATGCTTCCTTATACAAATGACACTGAATATTTAAAGCGTTCTTCTAAGGGAACATTTGAAGGATTAAGAGAAGCTGATCCTGAAGCAATTTGGCTTATGCAAGGATGGTTATTCATTAATGAAGCATACTTTTGGAAGAAGCCTCAAGTAGAAGCATATTTATCTGGAGTACCGAATGACGGAATGATTATATTAGATTTATTTACTGAATATACCCCTGTTTGGTCTCAATTCGAGAATTATTTCGGAAAAAAATGGATTTGGTGTACTTTGCATAATTTTGGAGGAAATCCAGGAATGTGGGGTAATTTAACTCATATATTACAAAAACCACAAGAAGACATTGACAAATCAAATGGTACTATGGTAGGTATTGGTATTACTATGGAAGCAATTGAACAAAATTATGTAGTATATGAAGCTGTTTTAGAAAATAAATGGCTTGATGGTAAAGTCGAAGATATTTCAAAATGGGTTGAAGATTATTCTTCAAGAAGATATGGTGATAGTAATATTCCTCAAGTAAAAGAAGCTTGGGAAATTTTGAAGGAAAATGTTTATTGTTCCCCATATCATAATGTTAGTCAAATTGAATTAGTGCCTTCATTTACTCAGACAAATATTATGAATCCTGAAAATTTATCTATTAAAGAAAGATATATAAATTCTGTTGGATTTGAATTAACAGGTACTATTGAAGATTTATGGAAAGCTTGGGGGCTTTTATTAAATGATGAAGTAATTGATAAATTAAAAGATATAGATACTTATAAACATGATTTAATAGATTTAGGTGTTAATATTTTAACAAATGAATTTGATATAGAAAGAAAAACTTTTTCAATAGCATATAAAGATAAAAAATTAGAAGAATTACAAAAAAGTGGAGAAAAATTATTAACTTTAATTGAAGATGCTGATAGATTACTTGCTTCTGATAGAATTTATTTATTAGGTAGATGGATAAATAATGCAACTAATATTGCACCTAACGAAAAATATAAAAAATTATTTAAATTTAATGCAAGAAATTTACTTACATTATGGGGACCAAATGGAAATATAAATGATTATGCTAAAAAAAGTTGGGCTGGTTTATATATTGGTTATTATTATCGAAGATGGAGATTATTTATAGACCAAGTTATTGAAGCTATAAAGGACCAAAAAGAGTTTGATTATGAACAATTTAAATCTGATGCTATGAGTTTTAGTAAAGCTTGGCAAATTGATACTGCAACTTTTAACGATGAGCCTGTAGGAGATGCTTCTTCTATTGCGAAAGAATTATATAATAAATATAAAAGAATTTAAATATTATATATTAATATAAAATTATATATTATTTGGGTAATTTTAATAAAGAATAAAAAATAATAAATAATATTTCTATAATTAAAAACAACAAAATAATTTATAAGAAAAAAATATTACTATAAATATAAAAATAAATTTAATTAAATAATTATAAATTAAAAAAATGTCCTGCTCTGTTGAAATTTCTACCCCTTTAAATACTAATAATGATTTTTCATCATCTCAATCATATAACGACCTTATTAATTACTGTTCAATAAGAAAGCAATTTATTCGGATAATCCCTCAAAGTATGACTATTCAAAATAAAAAATTGATTTCAAAAAATAAAAAATTTTCATCTAATATCGAAGAATATCGTAAATATAAGCAAGAAATAATTTCACTTAAAGAATCCATTTCTCTCTTAAGAGAAAAAAAACAAAAAAAATTAGAACAAATAGAAGAATTGCGCTGTCTTATGCGAAAAGTCGGAAACAAGAACAATTCTAATAATACCGTACATTCTCCTATTAAATATCATAATGAACGCGAATCTAAAGAACAAAGAAATAATGATCAACGTTTTAGATGTAATTCAAACGATAAGAAGCAGCGCTGTTTTGATTGCACGACGGGTACGTCCGATAGTGTCGAAGGATATTTATCTCTTGTACCAACTACATCAGATCTTTCTTCTGGAAAAGATGACGACGCAGCTCCCGAAGGCGGAAATTATGGTGAATCTGACGCCCAATGTGATTTTATTATTAGTAACGATAGTAGTAGTAGTAGTTTTAATAATTCTGATGGTTGGCATCGCTGTTGTTTTGGAAACTCAAAAGAAAATAATAAAGCGCTTAAAGGCCTGGAAGAGAAAGAACTATCTTTGCTTGAGAAAGGAAACTGAATTTGCTGAATTTGTTGAATATATAATAAATAAAAAGTTAAACGATGAAAATGAAAAAACATTTTGGTTTAACTTATTTATTATTCTAAAGCAATACTTAATTAATTTAGATATTGATTTAGTTGATATAATTTTTTTGTCTTAATTTTCCTTTAATTTTATTGTTTTCTTAATATTTCCTTTTTTCTCCTTATTTTTATATATGTTCTTAATTATTTCTTTTTTCAATATGAATAATAATTTCTTTCCATTTTTTTTTATTATAATTTAATTTTCACAACTTAAATTTAATATTTTAATTATACTTTTTTATATTTGGGTTTAATTTTTATTTTTATTATATATATTAT
>DJXP01000026.1 GCA_002449785.1 Clostridiales bacterium UBA7001 | reverse complement strand
TAGTACAAGAAGTATCTAAATTTCCTACTAGTAGAGTTATTGGTTCAGGAACAGCTTTAGATACAGCAAGATTAAGATATTTATTAGGTGAGTATTTAAACATTTCAAGTAAAAATATTCACGCGTATATTATGGGAGAGCATGGGGATTCATCTTTTGTTCCATGGAATAGTGCATATGTAGGAAGTAAAAAAGTTGAAGATGTAATGAAAGATGCAGGTAAACCTTTAGAAGATTTAGATACAATACATACTGAAGTAAAAAATGCAGCATATGAAATTATAAATAGAAAAAAAGCAACATACTATGGAATAGGATTAGGACTCGCTAGAATTGTTAGAAACATTATGAATAATACAAACCAAATATTAACTGTTTCAGCATATTTAAATGGAGAATATGGACATAAAGATATTTATGTTGGCGTACCAGCAGTTATAAATAGCAATGGTGCAAGAGAACTTCTTACACTTGAACTAACACAAGATGAGCAAGAAAAACTAGACAATAGTTGCAATGTGTTAAAAGAAAATATGGAAATTATAAGAAAATCTTTAAATGAAAATTAATAATGGAGTACTAAAATGAATATAGAAGTTCATCCATATGAAGAACCTGCTATAAGTATTATACCACTATTAGATGAAGAAAGTTTTAACTAGTAAAAAAAGCTATAAGTTAGAAGAATCTGCTTATAGCTTTTTGTTTTGCATTTCTAGAATAGTAGATTTAATAAACCAAGTATAAATCCTATTAATGCACCTAAATTAACAAGTGCATTTAATTCTTTTTTCATAATTGTTAATATTATTTTTTCAAGCTCTAGAGTATCCATTGAATTAATTTTGTCACTAACAATTTTTGTGATGTTTATTGTTTTAAGTAAATCAGATAATTTGTTAAGAATAAATTTTTCATATATATCCATAATAATATTAGTAATATCAATATTAGAGTTAGAAATGTTTTTGTATATATCTGATACAGTATATGATGTGTATTTAGAGATTTCTGTAGATACCATACTATTAATAAGATTTTGACCATTTTTATCTATATAATCATTTATCTTAAGTGAAGCATTTTCAGAAATTGATGATATTATGGCATTTCCACCCAAAACACCTAAGAATGAACCCTTAATTTTTTCTTTTGCAGATAGTTCAATTTGCTCTGCAACAATATCTCCTATGTTTGATTTTTTTACAGTTTCATAAATACTATTTGATACATAATTTGTAATATTTATAATGCTAGTTTCATAAGTATTATTATCTATATATGAACAAATTAAATCTCTAATAGTAGTAGAGGTTTCTGCAGAACTATTGTTAAAAAAAGTTATAAGGTTATTTTTGATTTTAAGTTTTACATCATCTGATAATAAGCTTAGTCTTAATGTTTCTTCAGTTAATAGACTTTTGCTTATAGTGTTTCCGATAGATTCGGCAATTCTTTCTTTGTTTTTTGGAATAATACCTGGAGTAAATGGAATTTTTAGTTTACCTATATGCCATGTATTTAATGGTCTAAACATCATTTTTACGGCAATCCAATTTGTTACATATCCAATTCCGGCACCAATTAAAGGTCTAATAATTATTGCATAGTTCATATTATTGCTCCTTTTATTATTTTCATTTAATTATTGTTCATATATTATACAAATTTTATTCATAAAAATCAATGGCTCAAAAGGAGGAAAAATGATTATAAATATATTTCTTATGATAATAGGTTTTGTACTGTTAATAAAAGGTGCAGATTACTTAGTTAAAGGCTCAAGTAATATAGCTAAAAAACTAAATATTCCTCAAATAATTATTGGACTTACTATTGTATCTATAGGAACTTCAATGCCAGAATTAATTGTTAGTTTAAATTCAGCAATTAATCATCATTCAGATATTGCAATAGGAAATGTTGTTGGTAGCAATATTTCTAACTTGTTTTTTATTTTAGGAATATGTGCTGCTATAAAGCCACTTAAATTTAAAAATGAAACAGTAAGATTAGAGATACCACTTGTAATATTTTTAACTGCATTATTATATATTTTAGGAAATAATGGAAATTACAAGATTATTACTAAGGCTGAAGGTTTAATACTCGTAATTTGTTGTATTTTATTTATTATATATAATATCTATATGGCAAAAAAAAATAATACAGAAATCAAGGAAATAGGGCTATATACAAGTACTAGAAAAGAGAAGATTTCTTTATTTAGCACAATATTTAATATTATAGTTGGTATAATTGGGCTTAAGTTTGGGGGCGATTTTGTAGTAGATAGTGCTTCAGCTATTGCAACTAGTTTAGGAATTAGTGAAAAAATTATAGGTCTAACAATAGTAGCTTTTAGCACGAGTTTGCCAGAATTAATTACTTCAATTACTGCGACAATTAGAAATGAAATTGATATGGCAATAGGTAATGTCATAGGTTCAAATATTTTTAATATAGTTCTAATTGTAGGTGCAACAGCGCTAATTAATCCAATTGAATATTCTATTTCATATAATAAAGACATAATAATTTTAATGATGGGTATGATTGCACTTAGCATAATACCATTTGTAGGAGAAAAAAATAAAATTTCAAGAATGAGTGGGCTTGCATATGTTGTATCTTATTTATCATATTTAGCAAGTTTAATTTATATAAGTATTTAATTGTAACCATAATCGCTAAAATTACAAAAAATTCACATAAAATCATTTATTTTAGTTACAAAATATGGTAAAATAATAATGCTAAGTGTTATTTTTTATTTAATAATTGAATTTCTATTGTAGTATATAACTATAAATGTAAATACATGTATAGGAGGATTAAAATGAAACAATCGAATATGAGTTTTGTTGTTAATGAGAATGCAGTGATATGTAATATTATAGGACAAGATATAAAAGCAAGAATTTATACTCGAAAAAATCCTGAAAAAAGAGAAAAATATAAGGCTCAAAGAATAATAAATGCTTCACCTATAATTAATAGATTTATGAAAAAATATCCGTATTTATTTAAAAATAGTAAATTGGTAAAAAAGGATGGAAGCAATTTCTGTGAAGCACTAGTACCAGCATTTTCATTTTGCAAAGGTGATGAATTAAAACAAAGAATAACAAATATATTAAAATATGAATTTGACTTATCTGATGACTATTTATTTATAATAGATGATTTTGTTAATGATTTTGAAATGTTATCACAAGACAAGAGGTTGCGAGAAATAATAAAAGAAACTACTGAGTATAAGAATTCAATTGAAGCTATATGGAAAAGCAATGAAGAAGTTGTAACTAGTCATATATATGATATTTTAGGATATGTTCCAGAAAAAAAAGGAAAAGTTAAAGTATTTATAATGTATCCGAATGTAAATACTCATAGAATGTATCCATTATCAAAAACTAATACAGCATTATTTTTTAGTAAAAAAGGAGAAAAAAATCCAAATAAAATTATTTCATATTTGGCTCATCAACTTGTTCATCAACCTATGTTTCCATATAAAAATTCAATGACCCAAAAACAAAGAGAAGAGTTTCATGGTTTTATTAAATTTATGGCAGATAAAGAAATTTATAGTTTTCTTACAGAAAAAAGCTATTTAGAAATTGTTACTGAACATGAAATAGCAGAAGTTATGGGAAATATATATCCATATTGGTTGGGATATAAATATAGAAATGCAGATAAAAAAGGATTAAATTCTACCTTATTGATTGCACAAGATATTGCCAGAGATGAAGCATATTATAATAGTTTGCCTTCTAATTCTAGAAAGAAAAAAATGGCTAGTACATATAATTTTAATATGATTGCACCTGAAAAGGTTTCAATGTTCTTTTATGGAAAGAGATGGATGAAACCATATGAATTTGCTAAGATAGATTTTACTGATAAAAGAAAGGTTTATAAAGATTAATGTGTTAAAAATACATAAAATAGTTTTATTATAAGGAATTTATTATGCAAAAAATAAAGGTTATATTAAATAGAGTAGTTTTTGTTATAATAATCATATTTATAGTTTTATTAGTAATAGAATCAGAAAGTAGCATTCGTAATTTTTTAGGTATTGAATTAAAAGATGAAGTTATTGAGCAAAATGAAGTACAAGAAGAAAATATAAAAAGAGAAAAAGTAGAAATTGAAGCTGGTTTTGCAGGCAATATAAACATTGATAATAGCAAAATGAATATTATTTTTTTTGATGTTGGACAAGCTGATTCTACATTAATTATATGTGACAACATAGTTACTTTAGTTGATGCTGGAAATACATATGATGGTAAAAATATTGTTAAAGGAATTAAAAGTTTAGGAATCGAAAGAATAGATTATTTAATTGGGACACATGCACATGAAGATCATTTAGGTGGAATGAGCTATATAGTAGATAATTTTGATATTGGCAATTTTTATATGCCATTTTGTTCTTCAAATGATTTTAGTTTCTATACAAGACTTATTTCTTCATTATCAAATAAGAATATTCCTATAAATAGAGTTGAAGTAGGGAACGAGTTTTTACTAGGAAATGGTAGACTTGAAGTTATGGGAGTAAGTAATGATGAACCTGAAAATTTAAATGAAAGTTCTATTACTTTAGAATTATCTTATGGAACACTTAAATATTTATTTATGGCAGATGCTGAAATTGCAAATGAAGAGTGTAGAACATGGAATGATGTAGATGTTTTAAAAGTAGGTCATCATGGCTCTAATTCTAGTACATCCCAAGAATTCTTGAATCAAGTGTTGCCTGAAATATCTGTTATTTCTGTTGGCAAGGAAAATGATTATGAACTTCCTAAAGAGAATGTATTAGAAAGATTAGAGAATATTGGTAGTAACATTTATAGAACAGATTTGGATGGAACACTTCAAATAATTAGTGATGGTGAAAAAAATGAAGTTGTAAAAATAGATGTTAGTTTTGATGGATAGTTTTTTATTATTTACAAATTATGTGATTATTGATAAAATTTATAAAAAAGTACAAAGGAGGTAATACTTGTTTTCAAGTAGATAAAATATGGACAAGAAAAAAATATTTATTATAATTGGAATATGTGTAGCTATTTGTGTTATTATTATTCTTATAGGAAATTTGCTTTATAATATTGGAAATAAAAATGCAAATAATATGGCTAATACTGTAATAGATGAAGAATCTAAAACAAAAGATATAAAAGATGTAGAATATGGAGAAATTGTAATATACAAAGAAGATGGAACAGAAGTTAAACTTTCAGACTCTAAAGGTAAACCAGTAATGCTATTATTTTGGAATGAAGAGAATGAAGATTCAGTAGCAGTTCTTGAAAAAGTTGAAAGTTTATATAAAAACTATAATGATGTAATTAATTTTTATATGATAAGTACATCACAAAATGTTAGCAAAAAAATAAAAGAAAAATTATCAATTGATATCTATTATGATGTAGATGGGCTAGCTCAAGAAAAGTATAATGTCGAAGAACTTCCATCTATGATATATATAAATAGAAAAAATGAGGTATTTAATGCTAAATCTGGATTTACTTCAACAGATGCATTAGAAGCTAATTTAGAAATATTATATGATAATGATAATGTTATTTCTGAAGAATAATAATATTTTTAATATAAAGGTATAAATAGATAAGTGAGTAAATAAAGTCTACTAATGGTATAGTAAATAATATACCTTTTGTATTAAATAATAGATAATTAATAATAGATAATAATATTAAAATAGTGATTTTAGAAATTTGTAATTTTAAAATTGCTATTTTTTTATTGTGTATTAAGTTTAAATATTTTGGAATTAGTAATTTTATAGAATAGAAACTACTACTTAAAAACAATATTTTAAATGCATATACACCATAATTTATTATTCCATTAATATTAGTAAAAAGTTCAAAATAACTATATGGAAATTTATATAGTAATATAGAAATACTAGCAAAATAGATAATACTTATAATAAGTATTAATATGAATTTTTTAGGATTTTTATATATTTTTTTATAAAATGATAAAAGCCTAATAGGTAATGTAATAATGATATATAGTATTAAATTTAATAATAAACCAAATCCTTGTATTTTATTCATATCTCCTCCGGACTTCAGGGACGTTCCTTATAGTCCAAAAATTTGGACTCAAGGGACACTCTTTAATGTAAATAATAATTATATTTTCTTTTAAAATAACAAAAAAAATAATTATAGTCAAGGCTTGAAAATATTGAAATTTTGACAATAGATAATTGTATCTAAAAATTTCTAAATAAAAATATAAAAAAATACTTGCAAAATAAAAAGTTATATATTAAAATTTAATTGAAGTGGAGAGAAGTGGTAAAAAGTGGTAGAAAAAAGGAAGGGGTTGAAAAAACATTGCTAATTGGTGAATATGAGCATTCTCTGGATTCAAAAGGCAGATTAATAATGCCTGCAAAATTAAGAGAAGATATTGGTGAAAAGTTCATAATAACCAAGGGTTTGGATGGATGTTTATTTGCTTTTTCTATTCAAGAGTGGCAGAATTTTGAACAAAAACTTAGAACACTTCCTATTTCAAATAAAGATGCTAGAGCATTTTCTAGATTTTTCTTTGCAGGTGCTATTGATTGTGAAATTGATAAACAAGGTAGATTCTTAATTTCAAGTAATTTAAGAGAATTCGCTGAACTTACAAAAGAAGTTGTAATTATTGGAATGGATTCAAGAATTGAAATTTGGAACAAAGAAAAATGGCAAAAGTGTGATGAAATAATTTCACCAGACGAGATTGCTGATAAAATGGAAATGCTAGGTATATAAAAAAGTATATAACTTGCTAAAGTTTATATAGCTACAAAAGAAAAATTAACAATTTACAAAAGATAAATTTTTTTAAGTGTACAAAAGAAAAAGCACACAAAAGATAAAAATTTAAGTTTCAAAAGATTTTTAAAAATACAAAAGTATTTTTACTACAAAAGAAAAATATATAATTTACGAAAGTAAAATATATACAAAAGAATTAAAATACAAAAGATAAATACATTTTAGCCAGACAGTTGGTATTTTTACCAACTGTTTGTGCTACATATGGATTTTTTAATATTTTGTATGAGGGTAAAAATTTGGATTTTAACCATAAACCTGTTATGCTTTGTGAATGTATTCAAGGACTGAATATTAAACCTGATGGTATTTATGTAGATGGTACATTAGGTGGAGCTGGGCATAGCACAGAAATAGCAAATAGAATATCTGAAAAGGGGCTTCTTATTGGAATTGATAGAGATGAAGAGGCTATTTGTGTTGCTAAAGAAAGATTAAGTAAATTTGATAATATAAAATTTGTAAATGATAATCATGATAATATAAAAAGTATTTTAACAAATTTAAATATTGATTCAGTTGATGGAATCTTATTGGATTTAGGAGTTTCATCATATCAGCTAGATGAAGGAAAAAGAGGATTTAGTTATATGAACTCTGGTAATCTAGATATGAGAATGGACCAAAACCAAGACTTAACAGCAAAAGATGTGGTAAATAATTATAGTGAAGAGCATTTAGCAAATATTATTTACGAATACGGAGAAGAAAAATTTTCAAGATTAATTGCAAGAAAGATTGTTAAATATAGAGAAAATAAAGTTATTGAAACAACAGATGAATTAGTTAGAATAATTGAAAATGCTGTTCCTAATAGAAATTCAAATGGACATCCAGCAAAAAGAACATTTCAAGCCATAAGAATAGAAGTAAATAATGAAATTAAACCATTATATAATACTGTTATAGATTGTATTGATTCATTAAAATCTGGTGGAAGACTTTGTATATTAACATTTCATTCGTTAGAGGATAGAGCAGTAAAAATGGCTTTTAATGATAGTATTGGAAAATGCATTTGTCCACCGGGGTTACCTTATTGTGTTTGTGGTGCAAAAGAAAAAACTAAAGGTAAAATTATTACTAAAAAACCGATTTTACCAAGTTTAGAAGAAATAAATGAAAATAGTAGAAGCAAAAGTGCAAAATTAAGAATTTTTGAGAAAATATAGTAATTATGCAAATTATATAGAATGGAGGTGAAAAATATGGCTGGTAGAAATTATTCATATCAATATGAGACAAGTCCTAAGAAACTTAAACCTGAGTATGATAGTAATAAAAAAATGAAACCACAATATAAGAAAAAAACAACAGCAAAAAAGAATAAAAAATCTACCACTAGCAAGAAAAAACAAGAAGAAATGAAAAAACAAAAAAAAGCACTTGCTAAAGCTAAATTTGGAATTATTTGGAAATCTGTTTTATTATTTGCAATATTATTTTTAGTATTATTTAGAAATTCTGAAATTAGTGAATCATTTTCAAAAATTCAATCCTTAAAAGCTGAAATAACAGCTATTCAAAAGGAAAATGATCAACTTGAAATTAGCATTCAAAATAGTTTGAATATTAATAATATAGAAAAAGAAGCAAAAGAATTATTAGGAATGCAAAAACTTACAAATAAACAAACAATATATATAAATTTACCAAAAAAAGATTATGTTGAACATAGAGCTGAAGAGGTTAGCATAAAAGAAGAAAAGAATTTCTTTAAAAACATTATAGATAAAATATTTCATTAGTGTCCCATTAAGGATGTTTCTGTTTAAGACTAAATGTTTTAACTAGAATATTATTAATGGGACATAAATTTTGAATTCTGAAATACACTTTATTAATGAAAATTTAATAAAGGGTGGTAAGATGTCTAAAGGAAGCTTGGATTCAAAAAAGAAAATAGTTCTTATATTAGTAATAGTTAATATTGTTGGAATGATATTATGTATTAGAGTTGGCATAATTCAGTTTAAAGAAGGAGATAAATGGAAGGAAAAATCTGAAAAACAGCAATATGTTAGTAGAAAAATTACAGCAAATAGAGGAACTATTTATGATAGAAGTGGTAAAATAGTATTAGCTGAAAGTAGTACAGTAAGAAGTGTAACAATTAATCCTGTAAATATTTCAAGTGAAAATAAAGAAAAAGTTGCAAAAATATTATCTGAAATATTTGATTTAGAATATGAAAAAGTTCTAAAAAAAGTAAACAAAAATAGTTCCAGTGAGAATATAGTTAAGAGAGTGGATAAAGAGAAAACAGATATTTTAAGAGAATGGATGAATAATAATAATATTTATGAAGGAATAAATATTGATGAAGATTCAAAAAGATATTATCCTTATTCTACGCTTGCATCACATGTTTTAGGATTTGTTGGAAGTGATAATCAGGGATTAGATGGAATTGAAGCTAAATATGATAAAGTGTTAACAGGTAAAAATGGAAGTATAAGTAAACTACTCGATGCTAAAGGAAATATAATAGGTGACACTGGTGAAAACTATGAGGACTCTATACAAGGTAATAATTTAATTCTTACAATTGATGTAAATATTCAAGCTATTGTTCAAAAATATTTAGAAGAAGCTTGTATTGAAAATATTTGTACAGATGGTGGAAATATAATAATTATGGATCCTAATAATGGAGACATTTTAGCAATGGCAACATATCCTTTTTATGATTTAAACAATCCTTATAAAATAAATAATGAAGAAATTGCTAATATTTGGTCAGAACTTGATAGTATCCAAAAATCTGCATATCTTGGAACAATGTGGAGAAATAAAGCAATTACAGATACTTATGAGCCAGGATCTACTTTTAAATTAGTAACAGCATCTTCTGCTGTTGAAGAAGGAATTGCAGAGCCTGATAAAAAAGGTGCATATAATTGTGGTGGGAGTATTGAAATCGCAGGCGTTAGGATTAAATGTTGGAGATATTATAGACCACATGGTGCGCAGAGCTTAAGAGAAGCACTTATGAATTCATGCAATCCTGTTTTTATAGGTTTAGGCCAAAAAATAGGAGTAGAAAAATATTATGAGTATTTAAAAAAATTTGGCTTTTTAGATAAAACAAAAATTGATTTACCAGGTGAAGCAGGGTCTATTTTTTTAAAAGAGGATAAAGTGGGACCTGTAGAACTTGCAACAATTAGTTTTGGACAGAGATTTGAAGTTACTCCTATTCAAATGATCACAATGGTGTCAGCCATTGCTAATAAAGGAGTATATGTAAAACCTCGAGTTGTAAAACAAATACAAAATTCAGAAACAGGTGAAATTAAAGAAATTGAACCTGAATATAAAAATCAAGTTATTTCAAATGAAACATCTAAAAAAATACTTAGTATGATGACCTCTGTTGTTTCTGAAGGAACAGGAAAAAATGCAAGAGTTCAAGGATATAATGTCGGTGGAAAAACTGGTACTTCTGAAGATGGAGTAAACACTGGGAAATATGTAACATCTTTTATAGGTGTCGCACCAACAGATAATCCTAAGGTATGTATTTTAGTAACATTATATAATCCCACAGGTGAAGCTGGTCATCAAGGAGGAACAGTTGCTGCACCTATTGCCGGTAAAGTATTAAATGAAGTTTTGGCTTATTTAGAATAGCAGACAGTGGGACTTAGGTTCTTGTCTGCATGGCTTGGATAAAAGAGTTGTTTCTCCGTTCATATTTATAAAAAATACTTGATTATCACATCTTAATATTGCATAATGGTATTAGGAGGAAGATAAATGTCTGAAAAAATGAAATTTGATATTATAAGAATAAAAGCTGGAACAGTTCCAGGAGTTAATATTCCTTTTGTTCTAGCAATTCCAAAGAAATTGAAAGATAAAAGTAAGATTGTTTTGACTTTTAATAATGAAAATGGTATTTCATTAGATGAATCAACTTATAATATTGAGAGCAATATTACTAAAATAATTGAATTGTTAGATATAGATTTGCCTATTGCTGTAGCTATATTGCCCTCAACAAAAGAATTCAATGAGAGCCTTCAAAGTGAAAATATTGATTTGCAAGTTGGAGAATCAAAACAATTTGCGAGAGAATGTTTTGATTCAAAAATACCAGCAGATAACAGATTTTATAGGTTGGATAAACAAGTAAATTCCATGATTAAAGCAATATTAACAAGTAAGTCACTGAGAGAAAGAATACAAGAGATAAGATGTAGTAGTGATACATTAGAGTTTAATGATAAGATTACTGGGTTTGGACATTCAGGTGCTGGGGCAGCAATGTTAAGATATGCTTTAATTCAGCCAGATTTATTTGATACTTTGATTATTGGTGGAAATGGAGATATTGTACCAACACCATTTGGTGAAAATGGAAAAAGATTAGGATATCCTTTTGGAGTTGAGGATTATTTTGAATTATTTGGAAAAGATTTTTCTGAGAAAGCTTATAAAAGTATTAGTTTTCAATTTTATATTGGAGATAAAGAAGATACCAAGACTGTATATGATACAATTAGAGATGAAAATTATTCTTCAAATGGTAGTGGTTCAATGTTTGCACCAGAATCTTTAGCAAAGATATATAAAAAGATGTATGGAAATCCATTTTTTGAAAGATTTAAAAATGTGTTAAAGCAATATGAAGATGCTGATGCTAAAATAGGACTGAAAATATATGAAAATGATTGCCATTCTATGATAAGAAAGCAAGATTTGCATAGAATCATTGATGATGGAATTTCATTTAATCATAATTGCTCAGAACAGATTCAATTAATGTTAGATGGTAGGAGCGAAAGAAATAAATAGTTTAAGATAAACCATAAGTATAACAAGATTAAAAGAGGGACAGTTTAATAGATTTTAAGAAAATTAGACCAAAGAACTGTCCTTCTTTTTAGAGCAGACAAGAACCCAATCCCAATGTCTGAAAAGTAGGATAAAATAAAACTGTACAAAAATTATTTTTTGCTATATAATGACATAAATAAATGACTAATTTAAAACTATTAAGCATAGAATATAAAAAACATAATAAATTGCAAAGGGAGTCATATAAATGGAATTAAAAAAATTGTTAAATGGATTAAATAATTATAAGTGCAAGGGAAATTTAGATATTAATATTAAACGAGTTGAGTCTAATTCAAAAAAAATAGTACCAGATTCATTATTTGTAGCTATTAAAGGATATGATTTTAATGGTCATGATTACATAAACGAAGCAATTGAAAATGGTGCTATTGCAATATTAATAGACATTAATGCTGATTTTTCAAAAATTAAAATAAAAAAAGAAGTTACAGTCATAGCTATTGAAAATACTAGAAGGGCTCTTGCAATTGTGTCTTGTAATTTTTTTGGTAATCCATCTAAATATTTTAAATTAATTGGTGTTACTGGTACAAAAGGCAAAACAACTACTACATATATGATAAAATCAATTTTAGAAAAAGCAGGATATAAAGTTGGATTAATTGGAACAATTGCAAATTATATAGGTGATGAATTATTAGGATATAGTACTAGAACTACACCTGAAAGCCTAGAACTGCAAGCTTTATTCTATAAAATGGCTAAAGCTAAAGTGGATTTTGTAGTTATGGAAGTTTCTTCACAAAGTTTAAAATTAAATCGAGTAGATGGAACAAATTTTGACTTTGGAATTTTCACAAATCTATATAAAGATCATATTAGTATTAAAGAACATGCTGATATGGATGAATATTTTGAATCAAAGCTTAAACTATTCTCAATGTGCTCTGTTGGATTTGTTAATGCTGATGATTTTAAATGTAGTAAAATTATAAAAAACTCACCAAATTGCAATTTCAAAACATATTCAATAGACAATTCTTCAGATTTAATTGCTAAAGATGTTACAATTACTAACATAAATGTAGATTTTAAAGTAAAATTAGATACAAGAAATGAGAGAGTAAAAGTTAATATTCCGGGAAGATATAGCGTATATAATGCATTAGCTGCAATTTCAGTTGCAAAATATTTGGGAGTGGATGTACAAAATATAAAGGATGGATTAGAAAATATTGTTGTTCCTGGAAGAAATGAATTAGTTCCAAATAAAAATAATTTGGCAATTATGATAGATTATGCTCATACAGCTGAGAGTTTGGAAAATGTATTACAGGCAACTAAATCATATACACAAGGTAGAGTTATTTGTGTTTTTGGTTGTGGTGGAGATAGAGATAAAGAAAAAAGGCCACGTATGGGAGAAGTTGCTGGAAGAGTCGCTTCATATTCAATAATAACAACAGATAATCCTAGAACTGAAAAACCAGAAGAAATAATTGAAGAAATTGAAAAAGGTATAATAAAAACAAAAGGAAAATATGAAGTTATTGTAGATAGAAAAGAAGCAATAAAAAAGGCAATACAAATGATGAGTAAAAAAGATATTGTAATATTAGCTGGAAAAGGTCATGAGACATATCAAGAAATAAATGGTAAGAAATATCCTTTTGATGAAAGAGAAATTGTAAAAGAAATTTTAGGGGAGAAAAAATAATGACAATACAAATTATTTTTATATTTTTATCATTTATATTTACTGCAATAATAGGAAAAATACTTATTCCGTTACTTAAAAAATTGAAAGTGGGGCAAAGTGAAAGATTAGATGGACCTAGAGCACATTTGAAAAAACAAGGAACCCCAACTATGGGGGGAATAATGATGATTATTTCCATTATTCTTTTTACTTTTATATATTCCATTTCATTTCGTGATTTGAATACAATTATTCCTATTTTGGGAGTTGCTTTAGCGAGTGTAGGGTTTGGAATAGTTGGCTTTATAGATGATTTTAAAAAAGTAGTTTTGAAAAATACAGAAGGATTAAATCCAAAATTCAAGATGTTAGGATTATTGATTATTTCTGTTTTTTATATGCTATTTTTATTAAGATATGTTGGAATTGGAACAGATATATTTATTCCAATAATTAATTATAATTTATTTTTACCAATTTGGTTATATATACCATTTTCAATTTTGGTAATGCTTGGTTCAACTAATGCTGTGAATTTAACGGATGGAGTGGATGGATTAGCAGGAAGTGTTAGTAGTATAATGATTACAGCTATTTCTATAATAGCTATAAAATTAAATTATATAAGTCTTTCAATTTTTGGTGCAATTGTAATTGGATCTTGCTTAGGATTTTTGATATATAATTTTTATAAAGCTAAAGTAATGATGGGAGATACAGGTTCTCTTCTTCTAGGAGGAGTAATATCAAGTATGACAATATATATGAAAATTCCACTGTTGCTTTTAGTTATAGCAATAGTTCCAATAGTAGAGACACTATCAGTTATTCTTCAAGTTTTATATTTTAGAAAAACTGGAAAAAGATTATTTAGAATGTCACCACTACATCATCATTTTGAACTAAGTGGATGGAGAGAAAATAGAGTAGTGGCTGTTTTTTCACTTATAACATTCATTAGTTCTACTTGTGCGATTTTATTGATATGAAAAATATAGAAAGGAATAAAAGTAAAAATGGCTAATAGCAAATCCAAAAAATTCCTTTTTTTCCTTAATGGAAAAATGGATTATGCTTTAATAATAATAACATTACTATTATTATCAACTGGATTAATTATGTTACTTTCTGCAAGTGCACCAACATCTCTATCAGAGAGTGGAAATAGCTACAAATATGTTGTAAAGCAAGGAATAATGGCATTTGGTGGCTTATGTGCTATGATAGTTTTATCCAAAATAGATTATAGAATATATAGAAGATTTAAATGGATAATATATGTAGGGCTAATATTCTTACTTGTTCTAGTTGGATTTGTTGGAACAAATGCTGGTGGTGCAAGAAGATGGATAAATATTTTAGGATTTTCATTTCAACCCTCAGAATTTGCTAAAGTTGGTTTTATAATTTTTTATGCAGCAATTTTAAGTGACATGAAAGAAAAAAATAAAATTAAAAAATTAGTACCAGGATTTTTATTTCCTCTTTTATTTTTAATTCCAATTGTTATTTCAATATACATATTGCAAAACCACTTTAGTGCAACATTTATAATTACAGCGATTACATGTGTTCAAATGTTTGTGGCTGGTTCTTGCTTTAGATATTTTTTAGGCACAGGAGCTTTAGGGGTTACAGGATTGTTAGGGCTTCTTTTAAAGAAATCAACTGAAAGTTCTGGAGATGAAAGTTTTAGATTTTCAAGAATTCAAACATGGCTTAATATAGATTCAGCGAGTTTAACTGGTGAAGGATGGCAAATTAATCAAAGTTTATATGCTATTGGTTCAGGTGGATTATTTGGAGTTGGGCTTGGAAATAGCAAACAAAAATACTTGTATTTACCAGAGCCACAAAATGATTTTATTTTTGCGGTTTTAGCAGAAGAACTCGGTTTTTTAGGATGTATATTTGTTATTACTTTGTTTATGATATTTATATGGAGAGGGATAGTAATTTCTATAAAAGCTGAAGATAATTTTGGAACATTAATTGCTATTGGTATTACAACAATGATTGGACTTCAAGCTTTAATAAACATAGCAGTTGTTACAAATACAATTCCAGTTACTGGAATGCCACTTCCTTTCTTTAGTTATGGTGGTTCAGCTATGCTTGCTGATTTAATTGCAGTTCGGAATTTTACTTAGTGTTTCGCGTCGCCATTAGGGACGACTTTTTGGCAAAAAAGGGACACTCCTTTAAAAATTAGATTATTATTTGTTAATTTTAAATCGGAGGAAAAATGAAAGTTATTATTTGTGCAGCTGGAACTGGAGGACACATTAATCCAGGAATAGCTATTGCTAATAGAATTAAGGAAAAAGAACCTAATTCAGAAATTATTTTCATTGGTACAAATAGAGGACTAGAAAATGATTTAGTGCCTAGAGCAGGATATGAACTAAAAACTATTAATGCATATGGTTTTAAAAAAAGTCTTTCATTAAAAAATATAAAACATATAATTCAAACTTTAAGAAGTAAAAAGAATGTTATTAAAATAATTGAAGACTTTAAACCAGATTTAGTTTTAGGTACAGGTGGATACATTTGTGGGCCTGTTATTTCTGCTGCTATTCAAAAAAAGATTCCAACAGTACTACATGAAAGTAATGCATATCCTGGAAAAGCTGTAAAATTTTTTGAAAAGGATGTAGACAAAATATTAGTTGGATTTGAAGAAACAAAGAATAAACTTAAAGGATGTAAAGAAGTTGTGTTTACTGGAACACCTACCAAAATAAAAAAATTACAAATTTCTTCTAACCAGAAAAAGGAAATATTAAGAAATTTAGGAATAAAAAATGAGCTTCCTATTGTTTTAATTTTTGGAGGAAGTCAAGGTGCTAAAAAGATAAATGAATCAGTAATTGGACTTATAAAAAATGAAAAAAACAAGAAATATCAAATAATATGGGCTACTGGTCCAAAACAATATGATATTGTTAAAGAAGAATTTGAAAAGGCACATATAAATATTAATTATTTAAAAAATACTAAAATAATTCCATATATATATAATATGGAAGAATTAATGAATATATCAGATTTATTAGTTTGTAGAAGTGGTGCTATGACAATTACAGAAATTTCTATTGTGGGAAAACCCGCTATTTTTATTCCACTTCCATCTAAATCAGCTAACAGACAAGAGGATAATGCTCTTGTTCTTAAGAGAATTGGTGCTGCTAAAATAATACTAAATCAGGATGTAAATAGTGAAAATCTATCTAAAGAAATTGATGATATTATAGAAGATTCAGAAGAACTTAAAGAAATGGGAAAAATGGCACATACAATAGCTCCAACAGATGTTGAAAATAAAATATATGATGAAATAAAAAAAGTTCTTAAATAAATATTTTACTGTTTATATTCAATACTTATAATAATAAAATATTGCTTGCAAAATTTAATATAATAGATTACAATACATAAGTAATAAAATTTGTGAGGAGAATAAAAAAATGATTGATAAATTAGTAATTGTCGAATCACCCGCAAAAGCTAATACAATTAAGAGATTTTTAGGAGGAAACAGTAAAGTTGTTGCATCAATGGGACATGTCAGGGATCTTCCAAAATCTAAACTTGGTGTTAATATTGAAAATAATTTTGAACCAGAATATATTAATATTAGAGGAAAGGGAAGTTTAATAACTAGCTTAAAAAAAGATGCAAAAAATGCAAAAAAAATTTATCTTGCTACTGACCCTGATCGTGAAGGAGAAGCTATTGCTTGGCATTTAGCATATATACTCGGAATTGATGAACAAAGCGTATGTAGAGTTACTTTTAATGAAATTACAAAACAAGCTGTAAAAAATGGTATTAATAATCCTAGAAAAATAGATTTAAATTTAACAGATGCACAACAGGCAAGACGTGTTTTAGATAGAATAGTTGGTTATAAAATTAGCCCTGTTTTATGGAAAAAAGTAAAAAGGGGATTATCTGCTGGTAGAGTTCAATCTGTTGCTGTAAAACTTGTAGTAGATAGAGAAGAAGAAATTGAAAAATTTATCCCAGAAGAGTATTGGAACATAAATTTAACAGTATCAGATAAAAAAACTAAAACACCTTTTGTGTGTAAATTTACAGGAAAAGATGGACAAAAAGTAGATATTCATTCAAAAGATGAAGTAGAAGAAATTTTAAATGGTTTAGAAAATGCAAAATATAAAGTTACAGATGTAAAAAAAGGTGAGAGGAAAAGAACGCCTGCACCACCATTTACAACAAGTACAATGCAACAAGATGCATCAAGAAAATTGAATTTTGCAATTAGAAAAACAATGTCTGTTGCTCAAAGTTTGTATGAAGGTGTAAAAGTAGAAGGATATGGAAACACAGGTTTAATAACATATATGAGAACAGATTCTACAAGAATTTCAGATGAAGCAAGAGCAGCAGCAAAAGAGCAAATAATTAACACATATGGTGAAAATTATTATGAGAATAGATATTATAAAACAAAATCTGAAGCACAAGATGCACATGAGGCAATAAGACCTGCACATGTAGAACTAACTCCTGAAGATATAAAATCAAGTTTAACATCAGATCAATATAAATTATATAGATTAATATATAATAGATTTATTGCAAGCCAGATGGCTTCAAGTGTATATGATACAGTTTCAGTATCTGTTGATGCTAATAGTTATAATTTTAAAGCAAATGGTCAAACAATGAAATTTAAAGGCTATATGACTTTATATGTAGAAAACGAAGAAAAAGAAGATTTTGAAAAAATACCAGAACTTGAAGTTGGTGAAGAAGTAAAAAAGGAAAAAATAGAGCCAAAACAAAGTTTTACAGAGCCACCACCAAGATATACCGAAGCAAGTTTAGTAAAAACTTTAGAAGAAAAAGGAATTGGAAGGCCTAGTACTTATGCACCAACAATTACAACTATCTTAGCTAGAAGATATATTGAAAAAGTACAAAAACAACTTATGCCTACTGAACTTGGTAGAATTGTAAATAAGTTATTAGTTGAAAACTTTCCAGATATTATGAATGTTGAATTTACTGCAAATATAGAAAAAGATTTTGATGAAATTGCAGAACGGAAAAGAAAATTGGAAAAAAGTAATTGAAGAGTTTTACACACCTTTTGCAGAAGTTGTTGAAAAAGTAGATAAAGAACTAGAACATGTAAAACTTGAATATGAAGTATCTGATGTATCATGTGAAAAATGTGGTAGAATGATGGTTATAAAATATGGTAAATATGGTAAGTTTTTAGCTTGTCCTGGTTTTCCAGAATGTAGTAATGCAAAACCTCTTATTGAGAAAATTGACGTACCATGCCCTGTGTGTGGTGGAACAGTTCAAATAAGAAAAACTAAAACAAGAAGAAGTTATTATATTTGCGAGAATAATAAAGGAATAGGTGAAGGTTGTTACTATATTTCATGGAATAAGCCAAAACCAGGTGAAAAATTTGTACCATCAAATGATATTGATATGACTTTATATAAAGAAAATGAAAAGAAGAATAAAACAAAAACAAGTAAAACTAAAAAAGCTACTAAAAAGAAAGTAGCAAAGAAAACAGCTACTAAGAAAAGTAAATAATAAAACAAAAAGGGGCACTCCGGAGAGTGCCTCTTTTTGCTCCTGTTTATGTTATTATTAATTTATAAAATACAAACGCGGGTTTACGCATTTGTAAACCCGCGTCTGTATGGTATCATCACATGAATCCCTGATGATACCAAGAGTCAATTTCCTCTAATATTGATGTTGACACATCAACGGAGATTGACCCCTGTCTTGTACTGAATGGCCAAAGACCATACATGTCCAGCACAAGACAGAACCACCGGTCGGGATTAGACACTGTTAAGTGTCCATAATCCTCTCCTATTGTGTATGAGATGCAGTATTCCATGCTCTTTGGCATGTGCACCTCCTTTCTAAAACGAACCCCCTTTCTCACTTCGCTCAATTGCTCGCGACGAGATTGGGGGCTTGTCGCCTGCGGTCCTATCAATTTCTCAAGGGGCAGGTGCTTCTGCGTCCGCGAACGGACTTCTTATATTATAACATGGATAAAATCAAAATGCAAGTGTTTTATGTAAATTTCAAGCCAAAAGCGTGGCACCCTCAGTTGCAGGTGCCACGCTTCTGGTTTGGAACGAGAGTGAGTAATTAGATTAACCAAAACGGTTATTTAACCACTCCTCAAGTTCCTTGAGATTTCTTTTGGAGAGCTTGCCGGAAAGGAATCCTTCTTCTGTGTATTGCAGATTCCATTTCATTTTTACATCTTCGAGTGTCTTCCTGTCGCTCCGAAGCATTACAGAAGCTTTTCGCGACAGAAACCCGAATTTAAATTCATACCCTAGGGTATATTGAACCTTACCGGCTGAATACCGGCTTATGTTTGCTGTTTCATGTATTGCCGGTCCTGTGATCTTTATCTCCATAAAGACCTCCTTTCCTATGTAAAAAAGTTGACATAACACACATATTATACTAAATTAAGACTTAAATGTCAAATAAATGTAATATTTTTGTAATTGTATATAAAGTAGTTTATTTTTATAATATATAATGTAATAAAAGATTGAAATAGGATGTTTAAAATGGATGAAATACTAGTTATAGGAGGAGGGCTTGCTGGATGTGAGGCAGCACTTCAAATATCAAAAAGAGGTATAAAAGTTAAATTATATGAAATGAAACCAGTGAAATATTCTCCTGCACATTCAAATGAAGATTTAGCAGAAATTGTTTGTAGTAATTCATTTAAATCTAACTTACTTACAAATGCATGTGGATTATTAAAAGAAGAGCTTAGAAGATTAGGTGGAGAATTAATTCCAATTGCAGACAGCGTGTCTATTCCATCAGGTCAAGCTTTGGCAGTAGATAGAGAAAAATTTGCAGAAAAAGTTACTGAAGCTGTAGAAAATAATAAAAATATTGAAGTAATAAGAAAAGAAATTACAGGAATTCCTAAGGATAAAATAGTAATTATTGCAACAGGTCCACTAACATCTGAAGATTTGTCTAAAAAAATAATTGAGCTTACAGGAAAAAATAAATTATTTTTTTATGATGCTGCTGCACCGATTGTTGAAAAAGATTCAATAGATATGAATATTGCATTTTATGGAAATAGATATGAGCAAGAAAGAAGTTTAGATGAAAGCATAGAGGATTGGATTGCAAGAAAGAAAAATTGTGATGAAGATAAAAATAGTGGATATATTAATCTTCCAATGAATAAAGAAGAATATGAAAAATTTGTTTATGAATTAATAAATGCTGAAGTTGTTACACTTCATGATTTTGAAAAAAAAGAAATATTTGAAGGCTGTATGCCAATCGAAATTATGGCTAAAAGAGGAATAGATACATTAAGGTTCGGACCATTAAAACCAGTTGGATTTACAGATATAAGAACAGGTAAAAGACCATATGCTGTTATACAATTAAGACAAGATAATACAGAAGGAAACTTATTTAATATTGTTGGATTTCAAACTAATTTGAAATATGGCGAACAAAAGAGAGTATTTTCATTAATCCCTGGACTTGAAAATGCTAAATTTGCAAAATATGGTGTAATGCATAGGAATACATTTATTAATTCACCAGATTGTTTAGATTCAACATATAATATGAAAAAAAATAGAAATATTTTCTTTGCAGGACAAATAACAGGAGTAGAAGGTTATGTTGAATCTATTGCTTCAGGATTTGTGGCGGGAATAAATGCGTGTACTTTGTTTAATATTTATAATGAGTTAGATAAATATAATAATGAAATTATAGAAAAAGAATATGAAAGCAGAAAAATTGTATTTAGTAAAGAAACTGTAATTGGTGCTTTATCTAATTATATATCTGTTCCAAAAGAAAATTTCCAACCTATGAATGCAAATTTTGGAATTCTTCCAGAATTGCCAAATAAGATTAAAGATAAAAAAGAAAGATATGGTAAGCTTGCTGAAAGAAGTTTAGAAAAAATAAAGATAAAAATTTAGATTTTTAATATTTAATTGATTAAAAATATATATAAATAAGAAAAAATGTAAAAAAATTATGTAAATCTATTGCTATAACCCTTGATTTATGCTATAATTGAAAAAGATACAGTAGTTTTTACGTGATTATCAAGGAGGTGATTTCTTTGAAGGAAGAAACAAGCTCAGATATAGTAAAGAAAATTGAAGAGATTGGTCGTAATATAACAAAGGAAAATATAGAAAATGCTACCAAAGAAGAATTAATAGAGTACTTAAAACAAGTAGATGAAATAAAGGCATTAATAAAAACTATGACAGAACTTTAAAAATAGTTAAAAATAAAAAATATAATAAAAGGAGGATGCGGTAAAAAATATTACCGCGAAAAGTAGTATGGGATTTAGAGATAATTTTAGTGCTCAAGATTTAACAGCAGCAAATTTACCTGCTTTAATAGCAGATTTAAAATCGGCAGTAGCTAGTAAGGAATATGATAGTATTGAAGAATTCGCAACAGATTTTGCTACAGTTGTTTCAGGAATGGAAATTTCTGTAGGTCCAGATGGAAAAAGATCATTAGTAATTGGAGATGAACTTGTTGATTTCGACAGTGCTGTAAAAGATATAGTAAGTGAAATTAATAAAGTTAAAACCCATTCAGTTACTTCAAGGACAAGGAATGCAATCTTAAATATGTACAAGGCTGTTGATGTTCAATTATCAGGATTATTTAAACAACATGAAATGATGCAAGAATTATTATCAAGAGGATTTGATCCAGCTGAATTTGAAAAAAATATTGACAAAAGTAATGAAGAGTCAAAAAATAGAATCAAAGCTATTGAAGGAGAACAAAAAAAATCAAAAGACATTAAAGAGAAAATGTTTGGAAAAGATAGTGATATTACAGGAACTACTAGCTTATTAACTCAGAAAGAATTACTAAAAAATGGTGCAGAAGCTGTAAATTTAGTAAGATTACAATTAAACGAAATTCAAGATTTAATAGATGCAATTAATCAAATAAAGTTAGATATTAGATCTGGTGCAATTACTGATGAAAGAGGGACTAGTCATATTGCTTCTAATCAATCTAAAATTGCAAGTCTAGAAGCAAATATAAGAGGAGAGCTTAAAGTAATTAAAGATTGTAAAATATCAGGATTAGACTTAGGTACAATTGAAGACGCAGTTAGTGAAGATACAAGAACTAGAACTGTTACGATTAATGATGCTATTTATGCTATGGATTTTGTTGGCTCAAGAGGAGCTAGTATGGAAGACATTTTAGATTCAGAAATTCATACAAACTATGATAAAATTGGAAAAGCAATAGTAAAAAATGATAAAAAATTAGTTGATCCAGATAAATCATTAATTTCAGGTGGTGATGTAACTGCAATAGATAAGTACTTAAAAGAATTAGAAGAAAAAGAAGAAAAACTTGAAAAAGATAAATCTCGTGAAGAATTATTAATAATTGCAAGAGAAAAATCACTTGCTGACTATAAAGATAAGCATCAAAAATTTGCTGATGCTAAATCTAAATTAAAATATGTTCAAGACAAAGATGCAGATGGAAATCTATTATATTATGAAGATGATGGACATGGAAATCCTGATCTTACAAAACCACCAGTAACAACTGTTACACCACACATTAAGCCTAAAATGGTACAAGCTAAAGATGGAGCTGATTTACTATTTATAGGACCTGATGGAAGACCTACAAAAACAGATACAGGTACTCCTTATATGGTACCACAAATGGAAGCAGTAGACCCAACTTCACTTATGGCTGGTTTTGATGAGGCAACCAAAAAAAGCGAAATAGATGCAAGTGCAGAAATTACAGGTATGTGGGATACAGAAATTGCAAAATTAGGATGGAATAAGAAGAGAGCTGTACTAAAAGCAGCAGGAATTGGTAATCCTTTAACAAGATTATTTAGAGCTATTCCTAAATTAGATTCAAATGATGCTAATATAAGAACAGCTGTAATGAACACACATAATGCTCCAGCAATCGATACAAAAAGAAAGGAACTATTAGATGCAGCTAAAAAGACACATCTAGATACAGAAACATCTAGAATAGTTGAAACATATGAAGAAACTAAAGGTGTTGATGAAGCATTTGCATCAGCATATGAATCTATAGCTCATTCAGCAAATGTTCATAAAAAAATGCAAGATGGTGCTTATAAAGTTGTTGAACATAACAAAAAAACAGATAAAAGACTTATAAATACTTTAAGAAAAGTATCATTTAGTGAACTAGCATTAGTATATGGTAGAGCTCTATTAGATCCTGATCAACAAAAACAATTAGATGAAGAACATGATTTTGCTGAAACTATTAAAATGGAAACAAAAGTTGCTTCAAATCCTAAAACACCTGAACATCATGATATAATCTTCAGTGATGATGAAGGAAGATACTAAATAAAATCATTCTAAAGAAAAGTGGAGGATAAAAAAATGAATGAAGTTGAAAAATTATTAGAAAGTTTAGAATTAGTAAATAAACTAATTGAAGAAAATGCTATAAAAAGTGCAACAAATGAACAATTATTAGAATATATTGAGCTTACCAATAAATTAAAAGCATTAATAATATCTAATTTATAATGAATATAAAGGCAAAATCAGAAATATTATATTTTAGATTTTGCCTTTTTTAAAGGAGAGATTATTATGGAGCTAACATACGAAAATTTAAAAAATGAGCTAGATACTATAATTAATGAGTTTAATAGAGTTCTGTTAAATAGTGATTATGCTAAAGCAAAACAAATAACAAGTGATTTACTTGAGCTTTTCAAAAAAACGTTTGGAATAGAATTGGATAGGAAACCTGAATTTGATCATGATTTTCAAGAAGCAATGAAAATGATGGACGAAAGTTTAACAAGAATTCATCCAAGTGCAGATAAAACTCGTGAGTATTTAGATGTTCATGAAGCTTTTTCTAAAGTTGTAGATCAAGTAATGCATGTTAATGAAGTAAGAAGAAGAGCAATGGAATTAGAACCTAATGCTGAACTTTTTATTGAAAGTTACACTAAAGGTATAGAAGAAGCTAAAAAAATAAAAGATGAGATAAAAGATGCCAGAAAAACTTTTAGTGGAATTGAAAATGAGGTTCTTAAAGACAAAGGAATAAGAATCGATTCTAGGATTTCATTGAATAAATATATAGTAGGTAGAAGTAGGATTGTTATAGATAAAATCGCTGATATGGAAAAGTGGAGAGTAGCTATTAGAAAAATGGAAGCTGATATTGCTTCTGGAAAATCTACTCATGATAGAGAAGATGGCCATATAGCTGAAAACAAAAGATTAATTGCAGAGGGTGAAACTGTAATTAAAGAGTTTTTAGATGAATTAAAGAAAAAAGGAATTAATATTTCTAAATATGAAGATTTATTGGAATTAGATCCGGCAAAAAGAAATATAGCTATACATGAGCTTGAAACTTTAAGTGCAGACCATGAAAGAGAAATGATTTCTAATTATTCAATAATAGTTAGAAATTTGAGTGATGCTAAGAAAAAATATTTTGATATGGATTTATTTAGGTTAATGGATTTTTCTAAATTTGATCCTACTACTGAAGAAGGTCGAATAGCTATAGATAAAGCAGTTGATGAAATTACTAGTAATAAGGACAGATTAGATAATTTAGATGCTCTTCAGGATAATCGTATTAAAATTTTTACTGATAGTTTAAATCAAGTTAAAGAAGAACAAAAAATTATTGATATAGATACTTCTGATACTCAAAGAATGCAAGATGGTATGCCTGCTGATGTTAAAGCAAAAATGGATGCTGAAAAGGCTTGGTACAAGCAAGATGCTATTGATAAGATGTATGGAAACTCCGAAAAAGCAGAAAAGTGGAAAAAATATTTTAAATTATTAAAATCTGCTGAAAAAGAAGTCAGTTTTGAATATACAGATGATGCAGGTGTGCGTAAAACAGGAAAATATAAAACAGTTGATTATGATAAATTAAGAGCAGATTTAGCAGGATTATCAACACCAGTAAATTTAGAAGATGCTTTGAAACTACTTCAACTTGAAGAATATAAAGAAAGATTAGAAAGAATTACAAAATTTAAAGTTGGTGATAAATCAGTGTTTCAAGAGTTACCTTCATATTCAAAATTATTATCAGCTACAACGGATGAAGAAAAAAATAATGCATTAAACAAACTAAAACAAGAGTTAGAAGAAGATATGGTTTATGTTGCTACTAACCATGGAGCAGTTAATAATTTTGATTTTGAAGCAAGAGCAATTGGAAATGCAGGTGTACTGACAAAAACTGGTAGTGTTTCTGAGTTTTTAGGATTAGTATCCCCAAGTAGAGCTAAAACTCCTGGTGGAAAAGCATTATTTTTAGGTTTAGATGCATTAGCTATTGTAGCAGCTCCTATTACTGTTCCTACAAAATTGATATACAAATATACACCGCTAATAGGTAAAAATGCTCAAATGAAAAGATATATAAAAAAACATGAAGGTGAACATTCAAGTCCATATGAAGGAAGAGCTGATGCCAGAAAGATGCTTAGAAGAGCAGAGTATAAAAAACAAATGGGTGGTATTTTAAAAGGTGCTAGAGCATGGATGAGAGCTACTGCTGATGATTTATGGAATGATAGTAGAAGAAAACAAACTGAAGATGCAGTTATTGATAGAGAATGTACTGAGAGGATTTTCCCTTCAGTTGAAGCTAGATACATAAATGGAGCGATTATTACGGAAAAAGAAAAGCAAAATAAAGCTCGAGAAAATTTGAAGATAAGAGCTGAAAATGTAAGAGAGATAGCAAGAAGAGACTATGCATATAATGACTTAATTACAGAATCTAAAAAAGCAGAAGCAAAAGAACTAGAAAAACAAGCAATTTTAGGTGCTGCTTTGGAGCAAAATGGTGAAGATGCTGAATTATTAAGGTATTCTAAAACACATATGCCTAGAGATAGAAGATTTAAAGGAATAAAAAGAGCTTTAGGGGCAGTAAAAAGTGATTTGGAAGCAGACAAAATAAATTATGACAATCCAGAAGGAAGTGTTGTCCAAACAGATCCAATAGAGCAAAGAAAAAGAGAAGAAGGAATTATTGCCACTAAAACAGCACATAATTATGTACCATATTTACTAACAGGTATGGCTGTTAGTGGTTTATACCATGCAGCAGCATCATACATTCCTACTTCTATAAGTAAAGAACAAACAATTTCAGTTCGTGATTTTACAGTAGTTAAAAAACCAAAATACACATATAAGAATATCACAAAACCTCACACTGAAGTTGATCCGAAGTCGGTTCCAAGAACACAAGCACAATTTGCAATAGATAATAATGGTAAAGAAGGTGTTATGTATTATTCTGTAAGTGGTGGTGAAAAGGGGCCTGTTCCAATAAATTATACCAATTATGACCATGTAAAAGGGTTTTATGTTGAATTTACTGATAAAGCTGGAAATGCGCAAAGAGTAGGATTTTCATCTTCTGAGGATGGTGGAGTATTTAGATATTTAGCAGAACATGCGGATAAATATGGATTAGATCAAAAGACAATAAGTAAATATGTAGATACTAAAACAGGAATGTTTAAAAAAGATGCTGATTTATATGATTTAACAGCAGAAATAGCAAATAAAACCGGTAAAGGTAAAGGCATTACAGGTGATGATATTGTTAAACAAGTGTATTCTGGTGAAGGAAAAGCATATATAGAACCTGTTGATATTGTGGGAAGTAGGCATGGTGGATGGATTGATGTGAGAAGTATAGCTGATAAAATTCAAGAAATAACTTATGAAGAAACTCTTGGTACAGAAAAAATTCTTGATGGATATACTTATACACGTGTACCAGTAGATGTACCTGTAACTAGGACAGTAACAGTTACAAATCCTTTAATGGAAAACATACAATTAGCTATAAAAAAAGGAACTACTCCATTATATGCTGCTTTTGTTGCTAAAGTTACAGGTAGAGCATTAAACGGAGAAGAATCTAGTTTGAAAGAAAATCGAGATAAAAAAGAGGATGTAAGACCTACTAGATATAAACAGGATGGAAGAGACGGAAGATAAAGTTTAATTGTTTAAGGAGAATCTTGTATGAAAGAAGATAGTTCTGAAAATAATTATAGTTATGTTTCTTATTATTGGCATATAGTTGCTCAAAATATAAATGAGTTTATTGTTCCTGAATGTCAAGATGCGTGCATTTCATTATGGTCTAGAAATATAGGAACGTTTATGTGTAGCAATAGAGAAGAATTAGAAGATGTTACCTATATTTTATTAAATAAATTATCGGAACAAAATAAAGATATATTTGAAGACTTGATTAAAAAAGGAGTGCCTGGATATAGTTATGATGAATGGAGACAACGCTATAAGGTTGCTGTTAATGGTCGAAACAAAGAACAAATTTCAGAAGCTTTGCTTAATATGACAAATGTATTTGAAATGCAAGATGTATTAGAAGGATATTACGATAGTGTGGAAGAAGCTATTGCTGATCATAATAATTTTTATACTTTAAATAAAAAAAGTGGTGAAATGAAATATGACTTTAGTAGATTAAAGCAAGAAATAGCTAAAGGAAAGAAGTTTTCTATAGACCAATTCCTAATTTGCGAAGATGGTAGAGTATGGAAAGATATATTTTATGCTGATAGACATAAAAAATATTTAGAGTATATAAAAGAAATTAGCTTATTACCTGAAAGTGAAGTTGGAAACAAAAAAATGGAGCTTCTTTCATTATATATGAAAGAGCTTGAGAGAGACCTTGCTGAAGGCGGAAAATATTATACAGGTTATCTTCCTTTTGGAAGAAAAGATAAAACAATTGATAAAAGTAGTACTACTGCAGAAGAAATGGAAGAACTAGCAAGTTTGGATATGAGTGATGATAATAGTTATGATTTTGTTATTGATTTTAAATATGATGGCAAAACTATTTCTATTATTGGTGATGATTTTATTATGGTTACAAGTGAAGAAGGTGAACTTTATCAAGAAGACTTTGCAAAGGAAATTATTGATAAATGCTTAGAAGATGAAAGCATTGAAATGGATCCATTTACTCGATTTAGAATTCTTCAAATTTTAAAAAATAATCAAGAGCTAGAAAATGAGAATCAACCAGTAGACACAAGATATAATTATCAGTATGTACCATGGCATATAGTAGAAGCTAATCCAGACGAATATATTATTCCAGAATGTCAAGGCGCATGTAAAGCATTGTGGGATAAGAATATTGGAACATTTATGTGTAGCAATAGAGATGAATTAGATGATATTAAATATATTGATATTAATTCACTTTCTGATAAAAACACGAAAATAATAGAAAAACTTATAGAAGATGGTGTTCCTGGATATAGCTATGATTCATATAGAAATGCATATAGAATATATGCAAATGGTGAAGGTGAAGAAGTAGCAAAGAAATTGGAAGATTTAGCAAAAGTATTTGAAATGCAAGATGTATTAGAAGGGTTTTATGTGAATTCTGAAGAAGCATTGATTGAAAGATTTGGAATAAGCAAAGTAGTTAAAAATCCTGGATATGTAGCAGGACCGCCAATAAGCAGTGCATTTAATACTGAATTTTTAAAAGCATGTTATAGATATGAGAAAAATTATTCTAGAGTACAAAAAAATCCATATATTTATATATTTGATCCTTCTAAAATGGAAAAAAGTGAAGAAGAATATTTTGAAGAAGCTGATTTAATAAAAGGTGAAGATGGTAGAGTTTGGCTAAGTGATTTTTATATAAAAAAACATGAACAATATGTTAAGTATATGAAAAGTAAAGGAATTGAAATAAAAGCAGATGACTTTAGAAAAGTTGCTGAAACGGGAACGAATTTTTTTCAAGTTAGAGATATTAGAAAAATAATGAATAGTATTAATCAAAAAGACAGAGAAGAAAAATCACCTGAGAATCCAGATGAGCAGTAAAAATTAAAGTAATTATCTCTACGGATTCAAGACTTGTAAAAAAATGTTGACAATATATTACAAAAATGATAAAATAGATACGCTATTATATAGGGAAACTTATATTCTGGCGTATTCTTTATTTTGTAAATTTTTTAATAGATGAAAATTAAGCAAAAAAGAAAATTTAAAAATGAAATGAGGTGAAAAGAAGAATGCCTACAATTAGTCAATTAGTAAGAAAAGGAAGAACAACATCTGAGAAAAAAGCTAAAGCTCCAGCACTTCAACATGGATATAATTCTAGAAAAAAAGTTCAAACTGATCATAATTCACCACAAAAAAGAGGTGTTTGTACAGTTGTTAAAACAGTTACACCTAAGAAACCTAACTCAGCTTTAAGAAAA
>DJXP01000028.1:24635-24854 GCA_002449785.1 Clostridiales bacterium UBA7001 | reverse complement strand
CAAATCTTCAATAATATCTAAATACATTTTGTTTCTCCTTTAGATTTATATATCATATCAGAATTTAATTGTAAAGATAAGATATGACTATAAATTATACTACAATTCAAATTCAATAATAATTAGCTAAAGGATATTTATTATAATTTTTGGAAAAATAATGTGCCTTGAAAGTAATTTTTGTTTAAAAAATATTAATTAATTTTATGGAAATAGTTC
>DJXP01000028.1:0-24526 GCA_002449785.1 Clostridiales bacterium UBA7001 | reverse complement strand
ATTTTTAACAAAAATTAGCTTGAACTAACATTTTTTTGAAAAAAATTATAATAAATAGCCTTTAGTTAATTAATATAAGCTGTTAATTGTAATATAAATAGTTACTGATATCTATAACTAATAATTTAAAATTTCTATTGTTTTTTTTTTGACTTTATATTATAATTTAATCACTAATGGAGGATATTATGATTATACCTAAATTTATAATTGATCAAAGCATTATAAATAATGAAAAAGTACTTTTAAATAATATCTTAGCACAACAAAGACAGTTAAAACAAACTTTAGCATTATATTTAGAAAAAATATCTGATGGCATCTATAATGCTACTGATATTCAAGATTCCACATCACTTGTTTCATGTTTAAATGGAATCAAAAAAAGCTTTGGCAATATTAAAGATAATATTAATCAAATATTGGAATTAAAGAAATATTTAGATGACTCTTCTTTAACTTCATACGATTCTTCATATTTTGAAAATTACAATAAAAAATATATGGAACTATTTGAGAAAATTTCAGAAGATAATGTTTTCTATTACTCATTTATGGAATCATTATTAAAATATATGGAAGTTAGTTTTCCCGAAAGCTCTACAAATACTTCTCAAATAACTAATATAAATACTACTAAAGATAAAGATGTAAAAATAGAAGATGTAAAAGTATTTAGTACAAATGATTTTGAAAAAACTGCAGAACAACCTATAATAGAAACAAATGAATCAAATGATAAAGAAAAGTTAAATTCTAATAAGCTTCATGAAAGAACTTTATATGTTTCTTCATCTCATAATAATGCTGTATTACCATATTCTACAATTGAACTTGAAAGATGTTTCTCAACTAATCCTGAAAAATATAATTCAATTCAAGATATTATAGATAAAGAATATACAGTATCATTAAAAAAATTTCATAACCCTGCAATTTCAAGATTTAAAGAAACATATAATTTAGCTAGAAATAAATCTAATTTTTCTTTAATAAAGTCATTTAGTTTAGCATGTGAACTCTTCTTCTCATCAAATGTAGATCCTGTAATTATTAGAGCATGCAAAAATGTAAATGAATTATACATATATTTAAGTTGCCTAGAAGATAATATATTAAATGAATTTAAATGTTTTAAAATTGTATATGAATCATAAAAAAACATATTTACAATCAAAGTAAATATGTTTTTATTTTTAACTTCTTTGTTTTAATGCTTCAAATATTACAACTCCTGCTGCAACAGAAGCATTTAATGAATTCACTTTTCCTTTCATAGGGATTTTTATTAATATGTCTGAGTTTTCTTTAACAAGTTTACTCATTCCATTTCCTTCACTGCCAATTATTATTGCAAGTGGACCTTTTAAATCTTGATTATAATATGTTTGCTCTGAATTTCCATCTGTTCCTATTACCCATAAACCATAATCTTTTAATTTTTTTATTGTTTCGTTAATATTATTAACTCTAGCTACTTTCATATATGATGTTGCTCCTGCAGATACTTTTGCGACTGTAGCGTTTACCTGAACATTTCTTCTTTTAGGAATAATTACTCCATGTACTCCAGCAATTTCTGATGTTCTTATAATTGAACCTAAATTATGAGGGTCTTCTATTCCATCTAATATTACTATAAAAGGATCTTCTTCTTTTTCTTTTGCATAGTTTAAAATATCTTCTATTTCACAATAGTTAAATGGCGGAACGATAGCAACAACTCCTTGATGATTTTCAGCCATGCTATCTAATTTATTTTTATCTACCTCAACTAATACTACTTTTTCTTCTTTAGCTCTAGCAATTATTTCATTTATTGAGCCATGTTTTTCACCATTTTCAATAAATATTTTATTAATATCTTTATCAGATTTTAGTAACTCTAGAACTGCATTTCTTCCAGCTACTATATCATCATATTCTGCATCTCCATTATCATCACGTCTATCATATTCTATTCTTCTTTCTTCTTGTCTTCTATCTAAATTGTTTCTTCTGTCATATGTTCTTCTGTCAGAATTTACATCTTTATTGCTAATTCTTCTATCAGTTTCTCTTCTATCAGCTGTTTTTCTTCTATTTTCTTTTCTCCTGTTTGCAAATCTATTATCCTCTTTTTCTCTATTAATTCTTGCTTGTCTATTTCTCTTATCTCTATAACTTTCCCTCATTATTAATCCTCCTATTATTCTTCATCATCTAGCTTTAAAACTGCTAAAAACGCTTCTTGTGGTACTTCAACATTTCCTATTTGGCGCATTTTCTTTTTACCTTTTTTCTGTTTTTCAAGTAACTTCTTTTTACGTGTAATGTCTCCACCATAACATTTAGCTAATACATCTTTTCTCATTGCAGATAATGTTTCCCTTGCAATTATTTTCCCACCTACAACTGCTTGTATTGGTATTTCAAATAATTGTCTAGGAATAACTTTTTTTAATTTTTCTGCCATCTTCCTTCCACGTTCATAGCTTGAATCTTTATGAACAATAAATGAAAGTGCATCAACAGCCTCATTATTTATATGTAAATCCAATTTTACTAAATCTGCTCTTCTATATTCTTTAAATTCATAATCAACAGATGCATATCCTTTTGTCTTTGATTTAATTGTATCAAAAAAATCATAAATTATTTCATTAAGAGGTAATTCATATTCAAGAGTTACTCTATTTTCATCTAAATATCGCATATCAATATAAATTCCTCTTCTCTCTTGGCAAACCTTCATTACATTTCCCACA
Source organism: Clostridiales bacterium UBA7001 (assembly GCA_002449785.1). Lineage (GTDB taxonomy): Bacteria > Bacillota > Clostridia > TANB77 > CAG-508 > Scatovivens. Next base: position 21,779 of record DJXP01000028.1, on the reverse strand, counting down.
AATTCTTTTGGAATCATAATTTCAGCTTTCATTATTGGTTCTTCCATAAAACTTATTTCTGTTTGTGGTGGTAAATCTTTTGGATTATATAATTCAATTATTTCACCACCTGTTTTATGAACTTTATAAATAACAGAAGGTGCTGTGGTAATAAGTCCAATATCAAACTCTCTTTCTAATCTTTCAATTACAATTTCAAGATGAAGAAGGCCTAAAAAACCACATCTAAATCCAAATCCTAAAGCAGCTGATGTTTCTGGTTCATAATTTAATGCAGCATCATTTAATTTTAGTTTTTCCAAAGCATCCTTAAGTGGTTCATATTCGCTTCCATCCATAGGATAAATTCCACAATACACCATAGAATTTGCTTTTTTATATCCTGGAAGTGCATCATCTGCTGGATCATTTTTTAATGTAATTGTATCACCTACATGTAAATCTGAAACAGTTTTTACACTTGCTGCAATGTAACCTACTTCACCTGCTTCTAATTTTTCAGATGGTATATATGAGCCTGCACCAAAATATCCAACTTCAGTTACTGTAAATACTTTTCCTGTTGCCATAAATAGAATTTCATCATTTGCTTTTACTATTCCATTTTTTATTCTTACAAAACTTAATGCACCTTTATAATTATCATAAACCGAATCAAATATTAATGCTTGAAGTTTTCCATTAGGGTCACCTGATGGTGCTGGAATATCTGTTACAATTCTTTCTAAAACTTCATCAACATTTAAACCCGTTTTTGCTGATATACATGGTGCGTCCATAGCTGGAATTCCAATTATATCTTCTATTTCTTTCTTTACTTCATCAGATCTAGCGTTGGGTAAATCAACTTTATTAATAACTGGTAAAATTTCTAAATTATCATCTAGAGCCAAATAAACATTAGCAAGCGTTTGTGCTTCAACTCCTTGAGTACTGTCTACTACCAATATAGCTCCTTCACAAGCAGCTAAGCTTCTTGATACTTCATAATTAAAATCAACATGTCCTGGTGTATCTATTAAATTAAATTCATAAGTTTCACCATTTTTAGCTGTATAATTCATTTTAACTGCTTGAGATTTTATTGTAATTCCTCTTTCTTGCTCTATATCCATATTATCTAATACTTGAGAAGTCATTTCTCTTTTTGATAAAACCCCTGTCATCTCAATTATTCTGTCAGCAAGAGTGGACTTACCATGATCTATATGTGCAATTATACTAAAATTTCTAATTCTTTTTTGCTTGTCTTGCATTTTCCCTCCTATATTATAAATGCTTTATTAATCCATTATTGTCATTTTTATTTTTTCTTGTCTGCTAATAAGCTCTCACGTTTTTTTCTATATATTCCTTTAAATTCCTATTAATCTAATATTTTATATAAATCAAAATTTAAATAATCTGAACTAACTAGTTTATACTCTATTCCATCAATTAATCCTTCAAGTGCATCTTTGTGCGCTTCACCATGCAAATGAGCATAATAGCATTTTTTTATGTTGTATTTTTTTAAAGTATTAATAAAATCTATCTCCTCTGGAATATTATTTTCTTTATAAAAAGGTGGATAGTGAATAAAAGCAATTATTTCCTTTTGATTTCCGTATTTATTTACTCCATCTTCTATTGAAAGAATTAATCTATCATTTTCTCTTTTTAAAATTTTATAATCTTCCTGAGATTTCCAAGTATTAACCCATCCTCTAGTTCCGACAATAATTCTTCCTTCTATTTCATAAGAATTATTGTATAAAAAATCGATATTAAGAAAATTGTTTTCTATTAAATATTTTCTCATACTCGTTAAAGTAGTCCACCAATAATCGTGATTACCTTTAGACATTATTTTCTTTCCAGGAAGTGAATTTAAATATTCAAAATCTTTATATGTATCTTCTAAATATGTAGCCCATGAAAAATCTCCTGGAAGAATAACTGTATCTTCATTGTTTACTTTTTTTAACCAATTTTCTTTTATCTTTTCAGCATGATTTTCCCAATTAAATCCAAAAATATCCATGGGTTTATCTACTGAAAAAGATAAATGCAAATCACCTATTACATATATTGCCATATCTTATCCTCTAATTTTTAGATTAGGAACAGCATTTAATTTTAAATCTGCCCTTTCTCCATTTATATAATTATAATATCCTTGAGCTGCTATCATTGCAGCATTATCTGTACATAAAACTGGTTCAGGATAATAAACATTAACTCCAGTTTCTTTAGAAAAAACATCAAAAGCATTTCTAATATATGAATTTCTAGAAACTCCACCAGCTAAAACAACTTTATCCTCATTAAATTCTTGTACTGCTTTTTTCACATTATTTAAAAGCATTTCTGTTACTGTTTGCTCAAAGCTAGCACATAAATCTGCTTTATTAATATCTGGATTTTTATGATGTAAATTAATAATTGCTGTTTTAATTCCACTAAAACTAAAATCGTAATTATCAAAATGCGTTATTGGTAATTTTATATTAGGAGTGCCTTCTTTAGCAAGTTTATCAACTTTAGGGCCACCTGGATATCCTAAATCTATTACCCTTGCTACTTTATCAAATGCCTCTCCAATTGCATCATCTCTTGTTTTTCCTAATATTTCAAATTCATTATAATCTTTTACTTTAACTAAATGAGAATGTCCACCAGAAATAATTAAACATAAAAATGGTGGTTTTAATTCTTTATATGTTAAATAATTTCCTGCAATATGTCCTTCAATATGATTAACTGCAATTAAAGGTTTATTAGTTACATAACTTAGTCCTTTGGCATATGATACTCCTACTAAAAGAGCTCCTACTAGACCTGGTCCTTGAGTTACTGCAACTGCATCTATATCATCTATTCCTATATTAGCCTCTTTTAAAGCTTCTTTCATTACTTGGTTAATTACTTCAGTATGACATCTTGAAGCAATTTCTGGCACTACTCCACCAAATTGCTCATGAATCTTAATTTGAGAGTTTATAACATTTGATAATATTTCTCTACCATTTTTTACAATAGCAACTGATGTTTCGTCACAACTAGATTCAATTCCCATTATTATTATATCTTTCAATTTTCTATTCCCTTCTACTATAATATTAATCCTACTATATTTGTAACTACAAAAAGTAATCCTTTCATTATCACATTTATTACAGGTGCAACAATTATTTCTAATAAACCAAAAATCCACAAAATCATAAATACCCAATATAAAGTATAATAATTTCTTGTAAGCCATTCTTGAACTCTATATGGTAATACATTTCTAAATATCTTCTCTCCATCTAACGGTGGAAGTGGAATTAAATTAAAAACACCTAAACCAATATTTATTACAATTAATGTTTGCAAAAACATCATTAATATTTGTCCCAAATTAGAATATACAAAGCCTGGTCTAATACTTGACATTATTACAAAAGCAAAGCAAGAAACCACTGCAATAAAAAAATTCATAAGAGGTCCTGCTAAGGCTACCATTGCTTCACAGAATCCTCTAGACTTATTACTATTTACAAAATTATTTGGATTAATTTCAACTGGTTTTCCCCAACCAATATGTGCAAACATTAGTAAAATGAAACCAAATGGATCTAAATGTGCAATAGGATTTAAAGTTAGTCTCCCTTGATTTCTAGGAGTAGTATCTCCTAATTTATCTGCAGCATTTGCATGTGCATATTCATGAAAAGTAATTGCAACAATTACAGCAGGAAGTGTCATAAGTAGTGAAAGCCATTCACTAGATGACATACTATATAATGAATATGCAATTAAAATTCCAAATAATATATATAATACTCTTTTATCTACGCCATAACCAAACATAATGAACTCCTTCTCAATATATATAATTTTTACCAATATGTTTTTATTTGTTCTATTCCACTATCTTTAAATTCGAAAATAATTTCTTCAACTCTATGCTCATCATTTTCATATACATAATCATGGTAATCATATAAATCAAATGTTGAAAGTGGTACAGTCATTGTTTCTCTTCTAATTTTATTTATTTTTTTTGTTTTTATAAATTCTATACTTGAATAATAATAATTTCCATTATATTCTGATTTATAATTTGAATACTTATTATTTAAATCATTTAAAAAAATATCTAAATCTAGACTATTATTTTCAGATTTGTAATTATCAATTTTTTTATAATCTGTTGGATTAATAAAAACTAAAAATTCAAAATTAATATTTCCCTTAAAACGTTCCAAGTCTCCTGATTCTAGTCTTCCAAACTGGCACATTGGTATACAAATAATTTCGAAGTTTTTCTCCAAATAATCATCTAAAAATGTTTTTAATTCATCTGCATTTTCTCTCGAAAAACACATAACATCATAATCATCATATATTATAAATTCATTATTATCTTTATAATCATACTCTCCCGTAAATGTCATAGTTTTATCGTTTTTTAAATGACCATAAAATGAAAAATAACTTTGCATAAATGCAGGAAAATCTGATACATACGTATCCAAGACAAATTTATCATTATATTTCTTTTCCATATATGATAAAATCTCTCTTTTTCTTCCTCCTGAAAGCCAATTAATAATGTTATATAAAATTAGTATAACAATTACAATAATTATTATAAAACATATTTTCTTTTTCATATTTTAATTACCTCATGGTAAAACTTTAATCGTATTATATATCAAAAATCCTTAGATGTAAACTAAATTGAAAATAAAAAGTATTCCAGATGGGAATACTTTTTTCTTTTTCTGATTTTCTCTTAAGGTACTTTTTAATCATCACTTAATTTAGTTTAATGGTTTCATAGTTGGAAATAAAATAACGTCTCTAATAGAAGCAGAATTTGTAAGTAACATAACTAATCTATCAATTCCAATTCCCATTCCACCTGTTGGAGGCATACCATATTCAATAGCCATGCAGAAATCTTCATCCATCATATTAGCTTCTTCGTCACCTGCTTCTCTTTGTTTTAATTGTTCAACAAATCTACCTCTTTGGTCAATTGGATCATTTAATTCTGAATATGCATTTCCATATTCACGTCCACCTATAAATAATTCAAATCTTTCTACTAATCTTTTATCTGATGGTTTCCTTTTTGTAAGAGGAGATACTTCTACTGGATAGTCACATATAAATGTAGGTTGGATTAATGTTTCTTCGACAAAATCTTCAAAGAATTGATTTATAACATATCCTCTAGTTTTTTTAGACTCTTCTAATTCTACGCCTTTTTCTTCGGCAATTTTAAGTGCTTCTTCATCAGTTTGAATTTCATTAAAATCAACACCTGTAACTTCTTTAATAGATTCTATCATAGTAACTCTTTTCCATTTTGATTCTAAATCTATATCTTGTCCTTGATAATTTATTTTTGCAGTTCCCAAACATTTTTCTGCAACTGTTCTAATCATATTTTCAGATAAATCCATCATATCATTATAATCTTGATATGCAGCATAAAATTCTATATTTGTAAATTCTGGATTGTGTTTAATATCCATTCCTTCATTTCTAAACATTCTTCCCATTTCATAAACTCTATCAAATCCACCTACAATAAGTCTTTTTAGATAAAGCTCATTTGCAATTCTTAAATACATATCTAAATCTAATGTATTATGATGTGTAATAAATGGACGAGCTGATGCTCCGCCTGCAATAGTACTTAGTATTGGTGTATCAACTTCTAAATATCCATTTTCATCTAAATAATTCTTAACTTCTTTTAATATTTTACTTCTTAATAAAAATGTTTCTTTTACTTCAGGATTTACAATTAAATCAACATATCTTTGTCTATATCTTAAGTCTATGTCTCTTAATCCATGAAATTTTTCAGGGAAATCCCTTATTGATTTTGTAAGTAAAACTACTTCTTTGGCATGAATAGATATTTCTTCTGTTCTTGTTTTAAAAACAAATCCTTTTAATCCAATAATATCTCCAATATCAAATGTTTTAAATGCTTTATAGCTTTCTTCACCTAAATCATTTATACTAACATAACTTTGTATTTTTCCTTTACTATCTTGAATTGTACAAAAAGATGCTTTTCCCATTATTCTTTTAGCCATTATTCTTCCGGCTACTGAAACATCTTTTCCTTCATATTCATCATATTTATCTTTTATATCCTGACTAAACTCAGTTCTATCATATTTGGTAATCTCAAATGGATCTTTTCCAGAAGCTTGAAGCTCTTTCAATTTTTCAATTCTAACCTGCATCAATTTATTAATATCTTCTTCTGTTAACATTCCTTCATTTTCATTATTGTTTACATTTTCACTCATTTGCTTCATCCCTTTCTCTTATATCAATATAAATTTTGATTTAAATATTATATATCAAAAATCTATTATTGTAAACCATTTTTGCTTATTTTACTAATTCTATAATGCCAAAAAGGACAGTCTTTACATATTTTGTAAAGAATGTCCCCCTTAAATAACTACTAGAATTAGTTTTTAAATGTTCTGTATCTTTTGGCTGTTTTACAGCCAAAAAAGGCCATTCCTAATAAGTAAACCATAATCCTTCATCTTTTAATTTTTTAATCATTTGATTATGTTCATCATTTGATTTAGTAAAATATACTTTACCATTTTTATCAGCAACAAAATATAATGCATCTGTTTCTTTATATTCTATAGCTGCCTGAATAGCCTCTTTACTAGGGTTACAAATAGGCCCTACAGGAAGTTTTCCAGCCATATTTGGTCCTCTAGTATTATAAGGATTTTCTGTATTTAATTCTTTTGCCTTTAAATCTCTTTCTCCCATATCTACTTTAAAAGCATAATATGTTGTAACATCACTTCCTAAGCTCATTCCTTTGTTTATTCTATTTAAAAAAACTCCTACTATTTCTTCTCTATCTTCTATACTTTTTCCTTCAAGCTCTGCCATTGATGCTAGTGTTAATAACTCATGAATAGATAAACCACTATCATCAATTTCTCCTTCATAACTACTCAAATATTTTTCAGTATAATTTAAAATCACATTAAAAATTGTTTGAACAGATACATCTTCGTTTTCAAAAACATATGTATCTGGAAGTAAGTATCCCTCTAGTGGATAATAAATATCTTCATTTTTAACATCTTCTGTTATAAACCAATATTTATCTATTAATGAATCTATATAATCTCTATCTTCTAATAAACTAAATACATCATCTTCTGTGTTATTAGTTTTTTCTGATATTTTTTTAGCAAGCCATCTCATATTTTTGCCTTCAATAAAAGTAAGCTTAACACTATCATCTGCAATATCACCATTTACTATATGCCCAATAATAGTTGCTAAATCATCACTATTATTTAAATCATATTTTCCAGCTTTTAAAGAATTAATATTATTTAATTTTATATATATTTTCATAGCAAATGCACTTTTAATAACATCATTATCTTCTAATATTTGAGCAATTGTTTTAGAATTAGACCCTTCTGGTATATCTACTCTAATTGCATCATCACTTTTTTCCTTACTTACTGGCTTTAATGAACTTGAATACCAAATTCCAGCAAATAATAAAGCTAAAAGTATAATTACAACTATTGGTACTATTATAATCAAAACTTTATTTCTATTCATACATTTATTATAATCAAATAACTTATTAATGTAGTAATTGACTATTTCTCCTATTTAATATTTAGGTTTTATGGATTTACCTATAAACCTATTAATTCAACCTGTAAATAATTATATAATATGAGAATAAAAAAATCTACAATTTTTTTGACAAAATTCAAAAAAATGTGGATTTTTCTTGAACTTTATTATATAATTATAATGATTTATTTTATTTAAGATTGGGGTGGTATAAATAATGTGGAAATTATGGTTAATACTTTCAGGAATATTTTTAATAATAGAAATAATTAACCTTGGTTTTTTTATGTTTTGGTTCTCAATAGGAGCTCTTATTGCAATGATAGTAAGTTTATTTATCGATAATACGATCATTCAAGTTATTGTATTTTTAATTTCTTCTACAGTTTTACTTTTTGTTACAAAACCTTTAGCAAATAAAATATTACCAAAAGAAAGCTTAATAAAAACCAATTCATTTGCAATGGAAGGAAAAATTGGAAAAGTAACTGTACCAATTGAGCCTATTGAAGCAAAAGGTCAAGTTAAAGTAAATGGTGAAACTTGGTCAGCCAAATCTTATAACAATGAATTTATACCTAAAGACTCAGAAATAATTGTTGAAAAAATTGATGGTGTAAAGCTTATTGTAAAGCCAATTTCGTCATCTAATAATCAATAATTTATAAAATTTTAGGAGGAAAATAAAATGGTATTCTTTTTATTATTACTTATTATTCTAATAGTTGTTGCTTTTACATCTATTAGAGTAGTTAAACAATCTGAAGTTCTAATCATTGAAAGATTAGGAAGATTTCACAAAATAGCAGATGCTGGTCTAACTATTATTGTTCCATTTATAGATAGAGCAAGTTCTGTTGTAAGCTTAAAACAACAAACAATGGATATTCCACCACAAAGTGTTATTACATCTGATAATGTTACAATTACAATAGATACAGTTGTATTTTATAAAATTACAGACCCTGCAAAAGCAGTTTATGAAATTCAAAGTTTGAAAAAAGGTATTGAATATTTATCAGTAACTACAATTCGTGATATTGTTGGTAAAATGGAATTAGATGAAACATTTAGTTCTAGAGATGAAATCAATGATAAACTTAGAGTAAAACTAGATGAAGCCACTGATCCATGGGGATGTAAAATTGATAGAGTTGAAATAAAAGATATTACTCCACCAGCTGATATTAGGGATGCAATGGAAAAACAAATGAATGCAGAAAGAAATAAAAGAGCTTTAATTCTTGAAGCTGAAGGTGAAAGACAATCTGCAATTACTCTTGCTGAAGGTAGAAAACAAGCAGCAATTCTTGATGCTGAAGCTGATAGAGAATCAAAAATCAGAAGAGCTACTGGTGAAGCTGAAGCTATTAAACAAGTAGCTGATGCTAAAGCAAAAGAAATTCAAATGGTATATGATGCTATAAAAAATGCTGATCCAGATGAAAAATTAGTGCAATTAAAATCTTTAGAAGCATTAAAAGAAGTTGCTAAAGGAGATGCAAATAAAATATTTATTCCTTTTGAAGCTACTGGTGCATTAAGCAGTTTAGGTGCTGCCGCAGAAGCTTTAAAAACAAGTGGAAAAAATACTGTTACACATCATACTCCAAAAAAACCTGAGAATAATCAATAAAAATTAGTGGGCCGGAGAATTACTTCGAGTCCCACTATTTTTTTACATTCTTATTCTATTTACAATTTCTTCGACACTATCTATTAAATATTTAGTATCTTCAATATTATTACTTTTCCCAAAACTAATCCTTAAACTACTTCTTGCAAAACTTTTAGGAACTCCAATTGCTAACAACACATGTGATGGATTTAAAAAGCCACTACTACATGCTGAACCACTAGAAGCACATATTCCTTTTTTATCTAATTCATAAAGAAGTTTAGCTCCTTCAACTCCAGCAAATGAAATATTAGAATTACCAGAAAGCCTTTTTTCTGTATCTCCATTTATTCTAATATATTTTATTCTTCTAGAAATTTCCGATACGTAGTAATCTCTTAGCATCTTTAAATGTTTATTATATCTTACTAATTCAGAATCTGAAATTTCTAATGCTTTAGTCATTCCTACAATTGCAGGAACATTTTCAGTCCCTGCTCTTTTATCATTCTCCTGATGTCCACCATCTTGTATTCTCATAAATGGAATTTTTTCATTAATATATGCAATTCCTATTCCTTTTGGCCCGTAAAACTTATGACTAGATACTGATAATGCTCCTATATTATCTTTTTTTACATCTATTTTTATATTACCAATTGCTTGAACTGCATCTGTATGAAAATAAATTCCGTTCTTTCTTGCCATTTTTCCTATTTCAGAAATAGGTTGAATAGTACCAATTTCATTATTTGCATACATAACACTAATTAATATGGTTTTACTTGTAATATTTCTTTCTATATCTCTAACATCCACTATTCCATTTGGTTTAGGTGCTAAATATGTTACTCTAAATCCAAACTGTTCTAATTTCTTGCATGTATTTAATACTGCCGGATGTTCAATTTTAGTTGTGATAATATGATTACCTTTATTTTTATTTGCGAAAGCTATACCTTTTATAATTAAATTATCACTTTCACTTCCAGAACTAGTAAAATATATTTCATTAACTCTAGCATTTAAAATATTTGCAATCTTTAATCTGCAAAGATTTATAGTCTCTTTATTTTCTTTTCCAATGCTGTATGTTGATGATGGATTTCCATACTTTTCCGAAAAATATGGAATCATTGCTTGAAGTACTCTTTTATCTACTGGAGTTGTCGCTGAATGATCAAAATACTTAATATCCATATTATTATTAATTCCTTTCATAAAGGATATTATATAATATGCTATTTAAAGCTTTTTGTTGCAAAAAGTTTTGTTGGGACGTGTTTGTTATCTATTAGCATAACAGACAACAAACACGTCCCACTGTCTTACCTTAATATAATTCTTTTAAATCCCATATAGTTCCATCTACTGTATCATTTAATATAATACCATTTTTATCCAATTCTTCTCTTATTTCATCAGCAACTTTATAATCTTTACTTCTTTTAGCTTCATTTCTTTGAGTAATTTTTTCTTCTATAATTTCTGGAGATATTTCTAATTTACTGACATATTTATTTTTCATTTCATTTATGAATATCTCTGGATCTTGCTCAAAAAATCCCAATATTCCATATACTTCTTTTATGTCTGCAAACATTTTTTTAATAGTATTTGCAGTAACTTCTTTATTAGATTTTTTTGATGTTTTCATTAAATTATTAATATATTTAAAAATAGTATGTAAATTTGCAATTGTTGCAACTGAATTGAAATCATCATCCATATTATCTATAAATTTTGAAATAATAGTATCTACAATTTCATCATTAATAATCTCTTTATTTGATGGATTTATATTTTTATCTATGTATTCTTGCATAGCCTTTATTGTGCTATAAAAATAATACATATGTTTTTCTGCTAATTTGAAGTCCTCATCATGTATATCTATATCTGAAACATAATGTTTTGAAAACATAACATATTTTATTACTTCATAATTATACATTTTTAAAGCATCTCTTATGGTTAAAGAATTTCCTAATGATTTACTCATTTTTTCGCCATTTATCTTAATTAATCCACAATGAGACCAATAATGTGCAAAATCTTTATTTGTTAAACTTTCACTTTGTGCTATTTCATTTTCATGATGTGGAAATAACAAATCTCTTCCACCTCCATGAATATCTATTGTTTCTCCAAGTGTATCTAAAGCCATTGCTGAACATTCTATATGCCATCCTGGTCTTCCTTTTCCCCATGGAGACTCCCAATATATTTCACCAGGTTTAGCAGATTTCCATAAAGCAAAGTCTAATGGATCTTTTTTTCCTTCCTCAAGTTCAATTCTTACACCATTTAACATGTCATCAACATTTCTATGTGAAAGCTTTCCATAATCTTTAAACTTTCTTACTATATAATACACATCACCTTTTTCAGTCGGATAAGCATAACCTTTATCAATTAATTTCTGCACAAATTTTATAATTTGAAGTATATATTCAGATGCTTTAGTTTTTATATCTGCATCAGTAACATGTAAAGCTGCCATATCTTTTTCTGTCTCTAATATCTGCTCTTTAGAAAATTCAATAGCATCTTTACCAAGCTCGTTTGCTCTTTTTATAATTTTATCATCAACATCTGTATAATTTCTAACATATGTAACTTTATATCCTCTATATCTTAAATAATTTGTAATCATTGCATATACTATTGCTTGCCTTGCATGACCAATATGACTTAAATCATAGACAGTAATTCCACAAGCATACATTTTTACTTCATTTGGCTTTATAGGAACAAATTCTTCTTTTTTCCCAGTCATTGAATTCGTAATTCTCATACTATATCCCTCCATTTAATATTGTAATAAAAGGATATACTTTAAATATATCCTTTTACATTTTATTCAGATTGCCATCTTTTAAGTTTTATATTTTTATACTTATCTAAAATATCCATATATTTTTGATATTCTTCTTCCCATAATACATCTGGTACTTTTCCAAAAGCATCAAATACTATATCAGCCTCTTGAAGGAAAAGAATTTGCTGCTGAGGAGTTAGTTTATCATACTTTTGAGAAAATGCATATAATTTATTTAATGTTTCATTAGCTTTTATAAAAGACCAAAAATCTTTAACATTTATTCCAGCCATTCTTAATTGAACAACTGCTAGTAATGCTAAAAAAATAGCCATCAGTATTAAAATAAATAGTATCGCTAATAAAATCAAAAATAACACCTATCTTTCTTTAGTATTTGCATATGTTTATATCATTAAAACTATAATAACCCTATTATGTTAAAAATTATAACATATTGTTTTTCTTTTGTCTAGACTATTTCTGTGCTGTTTTAATAATAAGTTTGGGCAACTGAACTTGAACTTATTTTTCTAAAACCAATTTTTTTATCTTTAATAAACATTAATATTTTTTGCTCTTTATAAATTACACTATCTAATATTGCTTCTGCCAAGTTATCTTCTATTACTGTTTGTACCATTCTTCTGATTGGTCTTGCACCATAATTTGAAGAAATACACTTGTCTACAATTAGTTTTTTTATTGTTTCATCAAATTCAATAAAATAACCTTGACTTTCAAGCTTATAGTTTACTTTTTTAAAAAACAAGTCTACAATAATATTTATTTCTTTTGGAGTTAATTTATGGAATATAACAATATCATCTATTCTATTAATAAACTCTGGTTTTAATTCATTTTTTAGTTCAGCCATCACATCTTTCTTTATTATTTCATATTCATTTTCTTGATTATTGTCATTTACTAAAAATCCCATTTTTTTGTTTTCTGTGATTTTTCTTGCACCTATATTAGATGTCATAATTATAACACTATTTTTAAAATTAACTTTCCTTCCTGCAGAATCAGTTAATATTCCATCTTCTAAAATTTGAAGCAATATATTCATAACATCAGGATGTGCTTTTTCAATTTCATCAAATAAAATAACAGAATACGGTTTTCTTCTTACTAACTCAGTCAAGCCACTATTTTCATCATATCCCACATACCCTGGAGGAGAACCAATCATTTTGGATACAGAGTGTTTTTCCATATATTCTGACATATCTATTCTTATCATAAATTCTTCATTTCCAAATAAACATTCCGCCAATGATTTACTAAGCTCTGTCTTCCCAACCCCAGTTGGACCAAGAAATAAGAACGAACCTATAGGCCTAGAAGGATCTCCAAGCCCTACTCTATTTCTCATAATTGTCTTAGAAATTGATTCAACAGCTTCATTTTGACCTATTACCCTTTTGTGTAGTTCATTTTCTAGATTTTTCAGTTTTTCATTTTCAGTTTGTGTTATTTTATATATTGGAATTCCAGTCCACTTAGAAATAACATTTTCAATATCATCTTTTTCAATATTTATTATTTTTCTATTATTTTTACTCTTCCATTTATTGTTTTCAAATTCTATTTTTTCTATCAAGTCATTTTCTTTATCTCTTAGTTTAGCGGCTTTTTCAAAATTTTGAACATTTACCGCTTCTTCTTTTTCTTTTGTTATTTTTTCTAAACTGTTCTCCAAATTTTTTAAATACTCTGGCTCAATAAAAGACTTTAATTTTACTTTTGAAGCAGTCTCATCTATTAAATCAATAGCTTTATCTGGAAGAAATCTATCATTTATATATCGACTTGAAAGATTTACAGCTGATATTATTGAATCATCTGAAATTTGAACGTTGTGATGAGCTTCATACTTATCTCTTAGTCCCATTAAAATTGAAATAGCATCTTCTTTGCTTGGTTCTTCAACATAAACAGCTTGAAATCTTCTTTCTAAAGCTTGATCTTTTTCTATATATTTTCTATATTCTTTAATTGTTGTTGCACCAATAAGTTTAATTTCTCCTCTAGCCAGAAATGGTTTTAAAATATTTGCTGCATCTATTGCGCCTTCTGCCGCTCCTGCGCCAACAATCGTATGAATCTCATCAATAAATATAATAACATCTTGTGCTTTTTTCACTTCTTGCAAACACTTCTTAACTCTTTCTTCAAAATCTCCTCTATATTTTGCGCCAGCAACCATAGAAGATATATCTAAAGATATTACTCTTTTATTCTTCAAATTATCTGGAATATTCCCATTAACTATTTTCTGTGCCAAGCCTTCTATAATTGCTGTTTTTCCAACCCCTGGTTCACCAATCAAGCAAGGATTATTCTTAGTTCTTCTACATAATATTTCAATTATTCTATCAGTCTCACTACTTCTGCCAATTACAGGGTCAAGTTTACCTTCACGAGCTTCACTCGTTAAATCAGTACTATATAAATTTAAGTTCTGAGTTGAATTAGAACTACCACTTTCCTCATTATCTTTGCTAGATAATTTAAAGTTTTCTTCAAATTCATTTAGAGTTCTTGCTATATCTGAATATATATTTTCTATATTTACATCTAAATCTAATAAAATTCTAATTGCTATACAATCTTTTTCACATAGAATTCCAACTAAAATATGTTCTGTTCCAACATAGTCAGACCCTAACTTCTTCGCTTCTATATATGCTTTTTCTAAAATTTTTTTTGTCCTAGGCGTAAAACCTAAAATTGAATTTTTTTCTTTAGAATTAGTACCTACAATCTCTTCTATTTTTTCTAAAATAATATTACATGTAATATTATGATTTTCTAATACTTTACTTGCCACTCCATTGCCTTCATTTAGTAAGCCATATAAAATATGTTCTGTTCCAATATAATTATGACCTAAGTCCTGAGCTAATTCATTTGCAATACCAAGTACTTTTTCACCACTTTTAGTAAATTTATATAACATAATATCCTCCTATAAATTTCCTTTAGTTATAATATACTCAGTTTAATTATATTTTAAACATAAAAAAGTGTCCCTTTAGTTCAGATTTTCGAACTAAAAAAGAACGTCCCTTTAGTCCAAATTTTCGAACTAAAAAAACGTCCCTTAAAATTATCTTGGAAGTTTTACTATAAATATAGTACCTTTGGGTTCATTATGAATTGCTTTAATTGTTCCTCCATGTGCATTTACTATCAAACTCGCTATTGAAAGTCCAAGTCCTGTTCCACCAGTTTCTCTTCCACGTGCTTTATCTTCTCTATAAAACCTCTCAAATATACGTTTTAAGCCTTCATCACTCACTCCAATTCCTGTATCTTTAACTTCTAAAACAAATTTATTATCTTTTTGATAAGTTTTTATTTCTATACTATCGCTTTGCTCAGTATATTTTAAGCTATTATCAATCAATATTACCATTAGCTGATAAAATCTACTTGTATCAATTTCAATATCAGATTTATAGTTCAAATTAAATAAAATCTTTTTATTCTGCATTTCAGCAAGTTCCGTATAAGGAGTGATAACCTCTATTATGTAATCATCTATATTTACATTTTCTTTTTGAAGTGTAATTTTTTTCCCATCAGCTCTAGATAAAATCATTAAGTCTTTTATAAGTTTGGTAAGCCTATTGGTTTCATTTAATGTTAAAATAATATCCTCAGACTTATCTATTATTTTAGCATTTGGTTCTTGAAGCAATAATTCTTGTTTTGCTTGAATAATTGTAAGTGGAGTACGAAGTTCATGTGATACATTTTGAACAAATTCCGCTTGTTTTTCTAAATTTTCTTGAAGTGGTTTTAAAGTTTTCTTCGATAAAATATAACTTGCTAAAACTGAAAGAATTATTCCTATTAAAACAGCTGAAGAAATTATTTTTAAATAATTATTAATCAAATCTTTTTCACTATCTACATTTATCAATAATTGTATATATCTGTTTTCTTGAACATCATCACCATCATATACGAAGTTCAAACATCTATAATAATATTTGTTACCAACCGTAACTTCATATATTTTATTTAATAATTTTGAATTAAATAATATCTCATCTTTATAATCTGTTAATCTTCCAATTGTATCTTCATTAATTATTTTTTCTTTATCTACATCTCTAATAATTACAGTAACATTCGGATTCATTATTCTTCTTGATATATTATTATCTTGATTACTATTTATGAAATCTTTAATAAAAGAATCCCTTTCAATAAATTCGATTTCTCGCCTTTCAAATATAGAATTTAATTCTTCACTTTGAACTTGCATAATTCTATCTTTACTACTTTTTAATTCTTCATCTATTCTGTTATATGTAATACTTTTTACCATAGCAAAAACAAATATTCCAAAAACTATAAAAATTGTAGAAAATCCTATAATATTATATATTATATGTTTCAATAATATTCTTCTGACTTCTTCTTTTTCTTCCATAATCGTTTCCTTTCCTTTCTGAAAGCAACATTTAAGTAAAATATGAAAGACTTATTCTGACCAAATATATCCGACTCCTCTTATGGTTTTTAAATATTTATCATATCCAATTTTTTTAAGCTCTTTTCTTAATCCGCTTGCATATACTTCAATAACATTAGTTGTTGTATCACTATTAAATCCCCAAATTTTATCAAATATTTGATCTTTGGTTATAATTGTATTTTTTGAATTTATTAAATATTCCAAAACATCAAATTGTTTTCCTTGAAGAACAATTTCTTTTCCGTTTGCAGATACTCTACGACTATTCAAATCTAAAACCAATCCGTTAAATTCAATAGAATTCTGATAATAATTACCATTTGATCTTCTTATTAACGCTTCAACTCTCGCAACTAATTCTTCTCTATTAAATGGCTTTACTAAATAATCATCAGCACCAACTCTAAAACCTTTTATTTTATCATCAATACCATCTTTTGCAGTTAGGATTAATACTGGTGTAAAAATTTTTTCATTTCTAATTGTAGAAAGAACTTCATATCCGTTCATATATGGCATCATTATATCAAGAATAATAACATCATATATTTCTTGCCTTGCATATAAAACGCCTTCTTCTCCGTCATAAGCATGATCAAAAGCATATTTTGACCCTAAGCATTGCTCTACTGTTTTTGCTAGGATTTTATCATCTTCTATTATTAAAACTCTCATAAAATCTCCTATACATCTTTCAATTTTTAACTTACTATATTATTCATTTTTACTATTATAAAATAAAAAGCTTAAATTTATATTAAAATTATAAATGAAAAACAGCTGTTGCAATATTAAAAAATACAAAAACAGAACATGCATCTACAATTGTAGTAATTAATGGAGATGCCATAATTGCCGGATCTAATTTTAGTTTTTTGGCAGTAATTGGCATTATACATCCAAGCAATTTAGCAATAATTACTGTACAAACAAGGGTTGAGGCTACAACAATTGATGTTTGAATGCTTTTATATTGAATATATATTCTTATTCCATTTGCAATAGCAAGTACAGTTCCAACAATTAACCCAATTCTAAATTCTTTCCACATAACTTTAAAAATATCTTTAGTAGATATCTCATCCATTGCTAAGCCTCTAATAATTAATGTTGAGGCTTGTGAACCAGAGTTTCCACCTGTGTCCATGAGCATTGGTAAAAATGCAACTAAAACAGGTAAACTTGCAATTGCAGCTTGATAATTAGTAATAATTGTTCCCGTAATTGTTGCAGAAAGCATTAATATTAATAACCATAAAATTCTATTTTTAGCATGTTTAAATACACTAGTTTTCATATAGGTATCGTCAGTAGGTGTAATAGCAGCCATTTTTTCAAAATCTTCCAATGTTTCTTCTTGCATAACATCAATAGCATCATCTATTGTAATAATACCTACTAATCTATCTTCTTTATCAACTACTGGAATTGCCACTGCATCATATTTATCAAATAGTTTAGTAACTTCTTCTTGGTCTTCTAATGTATGAACTTTTATAAAGTTTGTATCCATAATGTCTTTAACATATTCTTTTCTATCAGCTACTAATAGTCTTTTTATATCAATTACACCTAATAATCTTCTATCTTTTGTAAGTACATATGATGTATAAACTGTTTCTTTTTGAAGTCCTCTTTCTTTAATAATATCAAATGCTTTTTCAACAGTCATGGTTTCTTTTAAATCTATAAATTCTGTAGTCATAATAGAACCTGCAGTATCATCTGGATACTTTAAAAGTTCATTTATTATTTTTCTACTTTCAGGTTTAGTGTTTGCCAAAATACGTTTAACGACATTTGCAGGCATTTCTTCAATCATATCAACAGCGTCATCCATAAAAAGCTCATTCATTACATTTTTAATTTCTCTATCTGTCAAACAATTTATTAACTTTTCTTGGTCATCATGGTCAAGCTCAACAAAAACTTCTGCAGCTTTTTCTTTAGACAAAAGTCTATATACCATTATAACTTTTTCTTCATCAATATTTTCTAAAATACTCGGGAAATCAGCACTGTTAATATTTTCTAAATATTTGTGTAACTCATTAATTTTTTTATTTTCAATTAATTCAATAACTTCTTCAATTTCAATGTTTTTATCTTCCATGCTTTTTCCCCTTTCTTACTTTTTTCACACTATTTATTATAATATTTTAAAAGTTATAAGTCAATTATTTTGAGCCTAAAAACTATTCGTATTGTAATATTTCACAGCTATTTTCTTTACAAAAACATTTTATAAATATATAATTAATATAATAAAAATTATTTAGAAGGGAATTTAAAAAGATGGAAGACAAAAATAATAAAAATCATAGTATAGAGTTCCTTATTGGAATAATTCTTCTATGTTCTGGACTATTTATATTAGCACAAAAAGTTACTGTAAGCTCTGGATGGCATACATTTTATATTGGCACATTTTCATTTTCATCAGGACTTGTTACTATACCATTAATTTTAAGTTTAATATGGTATATCGTAAAGCCTAATAAAAAAGCCCCTAGAATATGTTTAATCATAAGTGCAGTATTACTTGTTTTAAGTATTATAATGAACACAAGATTTTATTTTAGTTATGCAACACTATTTGATTACATTATAATATTTGGTTTAATTGCTTTGGGAATTGGACTTATTTTAAGAGATTATTTTAATAAATAGGAAAAGCACCTTTTTAGGTGCTTTTTACTAATTTTTGGTATAAATCCCCTTTTTCTTCAAAATTCTTAAAAAATCCATAACTTGCCGCTGCCGGAGATAGTAAGCAAATCTTACCTTTTTTAGTTACTTGCTTTGCTGTACTAACAGCCTCTTCTAGAGTATCTACAATATAGCATTTTTCTTTTTTTAATTCTTTAGCAATATCATGTCCAGTCTTGGGCATACAAATAATATTACTAATTTCACTTTGATTTAAATACTTTATAAATTCTGTATAATCAAGTCCCCTATCCATTCCACCTATAATTAGTGTATCTACTATTTTTAAAGCTTTTACAGCTTCTATTGTAGCCTTTGGAATAGTTCCAATACTATTATCATAATATAAAACATCATCATAGTTTCCAACTAATTCTAATCTGTGGTTAAGTGTTTTAAAGTCGCTAATGCTCTTTATAGTTTCTTTCATATTCAAACCTAATATTTCTGAAACTCCTAAAACAAACATGATATTATTTAAGTTATAATCACCAACTAGATTTCTTTTTTCATTTTTATCATATATATATTTATCTTTAAAAAATACTTTTTCTTCTTTTAAGAATATATCGCAATCACTTTTTCCACTAATACTAACTTTATATGTTGTAGCATTAGTATCTTTTACAATTTTACATAGCATATCATTATCTGCACTATATAAAAAATAATCACTATTTTTTTGATATTTGTATATATTACATTTGGCTTCTGCATATTTTTCATAAGATTTATAATGATCTAAATGTTCTTCATATATATTTAATAAAATTGCAATATTAGGAGAATGCTTCATAAATTCTAATTGATGTGATGACATTTCTAATACCATTATCACATCTTGAGTAAGATTATCAATAAAATTAAACACTGGAATTCCTATGTTACCCAAAAGAATACAATTTTTGTTCTGCTCTTTTAAAACTTTATATATTAATGAGCTTGTTGTACTTTTACCTTTTGTCCCAGTAATTCCTATTGTAAAATTATCAAAGAATTCAAGTAATAACTCAAGTTGTGATTTTATTTTATTTTGATATTCTAATGTATCTAAATTAGCAAAAGATATTCCAGGTGATTTCATTATAATATCATAATCTTTCAAATTATCTAAATAATTTTCTCCACTTATAATTGTAACAAAATTATCTTTTTTTAAAAAATCAAAATTATCCTGAATATTTTCTTTTTTATCAGCAATAAATAATTTTTGTTCTGGCAAATATTTTCTTATTAAATTATATGTTGAAATTCCTTCTCTTCCAAAACCTAATATAAGAATCCTTTTATCTCTAAAAAAATCTATTAAATCATTTATCACTAGAAAACACCTCTTTTCTCAATATAGCATTTTGCTCTTCATTTAAATTATTGTTATCATTATATCTCATAGTTATATCATTATCAATATTTACTAAATTGTAATTGTCTTTATAATATTTTAGCAAATATGGTAACTTTCCATTTTGTTTTTCGATATTATTTATAGTTTTACTTATTGCAAAATTTACTTCTTCAAATGTACCAACACAGTCAAATGGTTTATTATCTCCATTTCCTGTTAATTCTATAAAGGTTTTCAATAATTCATTTTTTTCAAATAAATCTGTTCCAAATATATTAATTAGCTTTTCTTTATATAAGTATGGACTTAAAATTATATATGCAAAAAGACATTTTGCACAATTACAACACCATTGCCATTTCTTTTCTTTACTTCCAACATTACAACTTTTAAAAACTTTATGATATTTTTCATGTTTTGAAAAAATTTTTGCAATTTGTAATTCATTAAGTGGCCTTAAAAAACTAAAATATTTTACAGGTGTTTTTAAATATTTATTTGAATAATTTTCAAAGTCACACTCAAATTCAAAGCTTTTTGAATATTGATGATTTATTTTTTCTCCAACTACATTAGACTCATTAGCACTACTTTCATTAGATAATGCAATATATTTTTTAGAAAGCATATATGCCACAAAATATGATAAAAATGCCAACATTGCAGAAAAAGGAGTGTGTCCATTTATAAATCCTTTTTTATTTAAATCAATTAAATTCTTATCTATATTTCTATAAATTTCAATAATATTCTTATTCTCAAATCCAGCTATTTGTGCGCATTCGAGTGTTACAGGCTTAGGATTTATAATTAAACTATAATCTGAGTTTTTATCAACTTTTAATGTTTCTAAAGTAACAATTGAATCTTTTCCTCCTCCAATTGGAACTATATAACCATTAAATAATTCATCGTTTTTTTCATATTCAAAATCTTCTTTTTTACCTATGCATTCTATTTCAACAAAATCACTAATATTTGTTTTTATATTATTAGTATAAAATAACTCTCCTAATCCATAAAAATATATTTTTTTCCACCATTCAATTTGATCTTGATTCAAATAGCCACATTTAATAATAATTTTAGGTGAACATGTACTTTTCCAGTAACTAATTAACTCTATTAAACCAATATGAAATACCAAATTATTAACACA